>CACWQE010000011.1 GCA_902762905.1 uncultured Lachnospiraceae bacterium
TAGAAAAAATCCTCCTTCTTTATCTGTAATGAACGAGCTACTTTCACCTGCCAGAGAACACCTCCCGACAGCTTCTGCCAGATACGCATTTTGTTCGACTTCGTCTCAAAAATGCATCTGGTTAGTGGGCTTCGCCCCCTAAAACCCCCGAATATCATAAAAATATGACTTGGGTGCAACCTTGCACCCAAAAAAAGGGTATTTGGGTGCATAGTGAACGCAAAATCAGGGGGTTTGAGTGCAACAATGCACCCAGATTTTTTTAAGAATCCGACTGCAATTTTAGTTGGGTGCAATATTGCACCCAGATTCAGGCAATATGGGTGCATGGTGAACGCAAAATCAGGAGGTTTGGGTGCAACAATGCACCCAAGGATTTTTAACGAAATCTGCTGCTTTTCGATTGGGTGCAACCTTGCACCCAAAACAGGCGATTATGCACCCAAATCATCTTCTGCGCCTTGAATCTGACTTTGTTTTTTCTGACTTTAACTTCCTGATTACGTCGTTGTAATCCTTGCATCCGTCCGGAGAAAATGTGATATCCGTCCTATATCCGAGCCGCATATACTTCTCTGCCAGCTTAAAGGAAGCATTTCTACCCGGCTCATCGTTATCCAGACGAAAGCCTATGCTCCTGATCTCGCCGTGATCCTTAAGATATTGCCTTAGCGGATTATCCGCCGTCATTCCCAGGGCTATCATGTGAACCTTTGGTCTGTCATTCATCTCAAAGTAGCTCATCAGGTCTATGGCAGCCTCAAATACAAGAACCGTATCACTATGATCTGCCTCCACATGAAATGCGAACCTCTTGTCGTTCCCTGCAACATCGCATTTGAAAGCCTTGCCGTCATGGTCATATATCCCTCTCATGCTTGCAAATCTCGCCACGCCCTCTTTGTCATATCCCACAAAGACCACATTATGATATGGCTCCGATTCATAGATCAGCTTCCTGTCTATGAACCATTTCACCGTATCCTCCGACAGCCCTCTCTCTTCCGTAAGATATTTTGTTATCCTCAGATTGTTCGACATAGAAGAAGGAAGAAAAAACAGCTTCTTCTCTTTTCTCTCCTGATATACAAAAGAGTTTTTTTCATGTACTGAAACTTTCTTATATCCTGAGAAATCCAAAAGATACGAAACCGCTTCGCCTATATCCATCCCCGCAAACTCCATCATGAAATCTATCTGACTTCCGCCCGTTATACCGGTACTGCTTTTTCCTGACCAGCGATACCAATGACTGTCCGGATAAATGCGTATGGAATCCATCTCCGCTATCGTATAAAGACTGCCGATCCGCTTGACCGTATATCCAAGTGACGCTGCTACTGCTTTCAGGTCAACGCTTTTTGCTAACATCAAATCTTCCCTCGTGAACATTCCCATACCCAAGCGTCTCCTTTCTCCAGTCTGCCGCCACAATGCCATCAGGTCTTTCCTCAGCGACACTCTGAAATTTCAAAGAATCTATAAAGCCCGAATATACCTTGTTCGGTTCAAAAACTACCTTACCCTTTTGTTTCAAGCTGTAGAAGGATTTATTATCGCCACCTACAATCACATGATCCAAAAGAGGCATTCCCATAAGCGAGAACACCTCTATCATCCTGTTTGTCAATGATATATCCTGCTTTGACGGAGTAAGGTCGCCTGATGGATGATTGTGAACCATAATGACATTGGCTGCATTTGAAAGAATGCTTGCCTTTAAAAGCTCCCTCGGTTCGGTAAGAGCAGCATTGATAGTCCCCATGCTTACAAAGCTTGCATTGATAGGTGTGCCATCAGCCTTAAGGTTTATGACGGCTACAACCTCCCTATCTATTTCTGACATCACGCTGCCCATAGCCTCTACCGCACTTTCAGGAGAAATGATCCTTACACCGGACAGTATGGGAGCATCCTTTACAAGCCGGACGCTGACCATATCAAGCTTAAATGCCCTCTCTCCAATCATCAGCATCCTCCTCTCCAAACTCCACCTCAACCATCACTCCGTCAGGCATTTCGGTGATAAGCTGTACCAGTTCTTCAATGCTTCCTACCTCGATAACATCCGGCATACGACCACCTCCTTAACGCTTAGGTTCACTGTCATAAACAAGGCTAATCTCTGCAACTGCATTTACGATATCCTTACTTGGTGTGTCAGTAGCCATGGAAAGCTTCCTTGAATCCCTGTTATAGTGATATACCTGGTTGGAAAGCCTCTCAGATACATCAACGACGCTCATATTTACCTCCTGTACCATGGACGCAAGTTCTTCAGGATCTCCAAGACTTGAAGGAACTGCAATCACCTCATGGATAGATGAAGGCAGAATATACAAATCATCGCCAAGCCCCTTGGAAAGTTCAAAGAGATTTTTCTCAAAAATCATATTCACGGCTCCTGAGATCCCCTTATTATTGGTGATGATCCACATCATCTCATTCTCGCCCTTCATTCCTTCAACAACCTGCTCCGCTACATCTTTAGGCATACCGCCATTTTCCGTAAGCATACCGAAGATTACCTGTGACATCGGCTTTACAACAGGAGGGAACAGCTTCGGCGTATTCTCCACTGCTACCTTGAAAAGTTCCTCCTCCGAAAGACCCAGATTCTCTGCAAGCTCATTTGTAATGACCGTGCTCCCTATACCCCTGTCATCATCGCTGATCATAAGCCTGTAAATCACGGAAGTATCATTCACCTCACGATGAGGCACTTTCTCAAGCATACTTCTGTTTGCCTCTGTATTGATGAGTGTCATATAGATCTTACCCTTTGAAGAATCCGTAAGGATATCCTTTGGCATCTCGGGAATATTCTCCATAGCCGCCACATATCTGTCTGCTGCTTCCCTTAACACTCCCTCAAAATCCTGACTCTCCTTGAAAAGCTCGTACATGTCGTCAACATAGAGTGTAGGTGCTACATTGGAATCAGGCTGATATACATTCAGACCGTCCTTCGTTCCATTCGTTTTGTTGATCTGGAGAATCTTCACCTCGCCATTTTTCATATGGTCGGGCAGATAATCCTTGAACTTATCGTTTACGAGTTCCTTAAACATTGTGTAATCCATCATGATAAAATTCCTCCTTAAAATGGAAATGCCACCAGCATTATTGCTGATGGCAAAAATATAGAGAAGTCTGAATATCAGCTTCTCTTCTCAACAGTTACCTTATTTTGTTACCTTGGGAAATCTCTTCCGTCTCCTGAAGTACCATACGGCAGCTCCGATAAGAATACCTGTCCCTGCTCCTGCGAATACCCACGGATTAAAATCACCGCCCGTCTGCGGAAGTTTCGGCTTATTCGGCTTATTCTTCACATTCAAAGTGTACTCAACAAACTCCGGCGGATCGTCATCATACTGTAGCACGATGTCATTCTTCGTGTCATCAAGGATATATCCCTCTGGTGCTTTTGTCTCCACCACATAATAGTGAAGGTCTTTATCGAATGTGCCGTCCTCCTTGTAGCTGCCAATCGGAACTGGTTCGGTCACGGCTTTGCCGTCCTTGTCTGATGTGAGCTTTGCAAGTACCTTTCCCTTTTCATCCCGGACTTCAAACTCTGCCCCTGCAAGAGGCTTTTTGGTAGAGCCGTCCGTCTTATAGATGCGGATCATTCCAAGCACTCTCTCATCGGACATAGCCACCTTCTGAATCTCGCCTGTCTCCTCTACAGTAAACTTCACTTCCTCGGCTATTCGGTAGCCGTATGGTGCGGTGGTCTCCCTCAAGGTGTATTCCCCGGCGGGTATCGGATTGATTGTATAAGGCTTGCCGTCCGTAGTCCATGCCGCAAAGGTCTCACCGTTCTTGTCGATTATCTCCAGCTTTGCACCGGGAAGCTCTTTTCCCGTCGTTATATCACTTTTTGAGATTTCAACAATAATCGGTATCTCCTCTACGGGAATCTCCTTTGAAAGAAGTGCTATCTTCGGATCCTGATAGGTGAAGTCAACCTCGTACTCATTCTCATCCATGAGATACCCCGGTGCCGTCTCTACCTCTTTCACATAATATTTGCCAAGAGGCAGGTCTGCATCAAATACCGCTTTGCCCTCTGCATCCGTGACGGCAGACTGTATCAGCGAATCCGCTTCCACGAGAACCGCATCATCCCTGCCAAGGATATCCTCCGTGGCATATACACCATAGGTCGCTCCCTCAACAGGAATCTCACTGACTGAGTTTTTCTTGATAAGGGACAGCTCCGTTTTCACCCTTTCGTCCACAAACTCTGCATTCTCATAGACAACCTCCGTGTGGTCATCCTTATAGGTCAGCTCGATCTCCTTTGCCGTCTCATCAAGCACATATCCGTTCGGTGCTTCGACCTCCACAAGATGATACTTGCCAAGAGGAAGCCCGTCGGCACTCGCCTCTCCCTTATCATCTGTAACAAGGGTAGCCACGGCTGCTCCACTCACCACGGGAATGTCATTATAAACCGCTATCTTCCTGCCGTCACCGCTTGCAGCTTTCTGATGATCAGGTGTATAGATGTCCTCGTCTGCGATAAGCTCATACTTTGCGCCTTTAAGAGGCTGTTCCTCGTACTTGAATCTCACGCTTCGGTTATCTCCCGTTACAGCCGTAAGGATACGGTCTATGATAGTATCATACTCGGCAGCCACCAAAACCTCACCGGACTTTTTGATACTGACCTTGCCCTTAACAGGCTTATTTTCAATCTCTACCGTAATGACCGGATCACCGTCATCGTCCTCCGTAACTTGGACTGCTCCCTCCTTTGTCACAGTGAAGGGCTTCGGCTCATCCGTGATAAGATATCCGTCAGGTGCTTTGATCTCTACGACCTCATAATCGCCATATTTAAGTTTCAAAGGCGTAGTGACAGTTCCCGTCTCGTCAGTGATGAACTCGGAAACCTTCTTGTCTCCCACCTTCTGTTCGACATAAGAAAAATTATCCTTTGCATCGGCAGATGCGGAAGTACCTGTGCTGCTCTCTGTACCTTTTGTCGAATGACCCTTACGGATTTTGAAAGTAACACCCGGTAAAAAAACAATCTCACCACTCTCCGCATCCTTTTTCACGATACGGATATATGCCTTGAAAGGAGCATCGTTCAATGTCCTCCAAACCTGCGGCGTTCTCGAATCCTCTGTAACCTTTACAGTGAAATCATCTGTCTTATAAAGGTCTTTTGGAACTCTTGTCTCCTTTACAAGATACTCTCCATACGGAAGTTCTTTGGATTTTGCATATCCCTTTTCATCAGTAACGAGAGTATCATATGTGGTTGCCTTGTCCCAGCCCTTTTCATTGATCTCTGATTTGAGCTTAACCGTAAACTCGGCATCCTTTACCTTGTCAGTCTCTCCGGTATCTCCGTCTGTAGAAACCTTAATAATCTCAAAAGGCTGCTTTATCACATCCTCGAAAACATCCTGAGTAAGAGTAATATCTGAGTGTGTATCTTTCGCCTCTCTGAATTTCAGTTCATACACTGTATCATCAAGAATACATCCTACACTCGGCTCAATTTCCTTGATGTAATAATTACCGAAGTAAAGATTACTGAAAGAAAACTCGCAAGCCTCATCTGTCTTTATTGTTGCAAGCAGGGTGTCCTTTGTGGCAGGAACTTCATTGTACTTAAAATCCGTTCCTTTTCCAGATTTAATCGGATCATCTGCTTTATATGTGACTACTCCGCTTCCGTCAGGATATTTGATATCCTCTGCCGCATAAAGTCCATAGGTTGCTCCCACAAGTGTCGCATCACCCATCAGACCTTCTGTTTTCTGCTTCTTCTTTGCGGTCACATCACATCGGATCGGAGTATTGGTCACATCCTTATAGACGGTCTCGCCATATCCCGGCTGGACCTCCCACACCGTGTTAAGCCCCGAATATCCATCGGGAATCTCAACCTCTTTCACATAATAAGTGTCCTGTGTCTTTACAAAACCTACAGATACAGCCGCTCCCAGATCCTCATCATAATGAAATACGGGAACTTCGACATTTTCATTCACCGAATCTACGATTGTTCTCTGCGTACAGGCTGCATCATTGAATACCGCAAAGCCCGCTGTCTTAATCTCATTCCCGGTAAAGGAATCCTTCTTCCCTATCATCACGCCCACACGCTCAGGTTCTTCATCATGGGAATATTCCTTGCCCTGTTTTATGACATTACCCTTTGCGTCATAGATTGTAAAATAGGAAATATCTACCTCATGCACGGTCTCGTCAAGTTCAAATCCCTCGGGTGCCTCTACCTCAACGAGATAATACTTATCCTGTGTCAAAGTCTCAACCTCTGAAGCATAACATCCGTCTCCCGTACCTTTAAGCTCACATAGAAATTCCTCACAGTCCTTATCTTCATACATATAATAAGTTGCACCATCTACATGAGCCTTCGTGTATTTATCAAACTTACGGATAGAAATGCTGCCGAGCTGGAAATTCGATGTGACCTTAACCGTAGCCTTAGCAGAAAGGGTATTGAACTCTTCAAGAAAGGTAATCTTCTGCTGGGATACTACCGTAGGTGTCCACTTTCTTCCGCCTTTTTCATTGGAATAAGCCTTTGCAACCACCTTGATCGTACTTTTATTATCCGTAATCTTCTTCATCGCATCTGAATTACAGTACAGATAAAAATTAGATGAAGCTTTGGATGCATCCGTCTGTGCCACGCAGATATCGTACTTTTTCAGATCATTCTCGTCATCAATCTTGCTGGAATCAGTCTTTATTTCACCAACGGTCAGACCTGAAGGAGCACCTTTGATCTGATACTTTACATCTGTGATTGTGCCGCTCTTTGAACGGACAAACTTCTCCTCACTTCTGTAAAGACCGTCTCCCATATCCTTCCACTCCGTCTTTTTGGGTGTTATGGTATAGGTAATACTCTTAGTAAGACCGGTCTCAAGATTATACTTTGACTTGTCAAGATTCTTAGCATCATTTACCATCTGCTCTATGTTCTTATAAACACCGCTTCCATCGTTATAATATGAGAGCTTGACCTCCCCGTTCAGTACATGGATAGCCGCACTGGTAATGAAATAATCTGCCGCTGCGGAATCAGACGAATACTTAGAGGTATGACACTTGCCACCAAGCGTCCTCGCACCATTTACCAGACAGAATGTGATCTGAGCCTTGATTTTGCCTCCTGCTGTCACAGTGCCATTCGTGGTATTCTTCTTCATATCCATGCAATAGACAAGGTGTTTATAATAATCTCCTTCTTCAGAGATATATTTAATACCTGTCCTATGCCCACAATAACCTGCATAGCCTGAATATGAGACCTTCATCTTATCTTTGTTCTCTGCTGCATATGCTGTAACCGATGGGAATACCGCATCCACAGCCATTGAAAAAAGCTGACCTACTTTACCGAAAAATGATTCATTCTCATCATTTAAAGCCTCATCTTCCTTCAAGTCTTCGTCGGTATCTCCTGTTTCAGGATTTATGCCTTCTTCAATAAGCTCTGCATCCTGATCATCATCAAGAATAATACTGAAAGTAGCTGTACTGCTCTGGATATTTTCAATCTCTCCCTCCGAAAGTGGAAGCTCATCAGGATTTCTCTCATCACCGACTATCGGCTCAGGGTCATCATCTGAATCGCCTTCCTCCTCCGTGCTTTCATTCTTCGGAGCTTCCGTTGTCTCAGGCTCGTTAACCGATACCGTCCTGTGTATCAGATAAGCTGCCTTACCGCTATACGGCTCGACCAGATAGTAGGTGTCATACCTGCCTGCTTTTGACAGATCAAAGTCTCCCATATCCTCTGCATAAGCCACCGAAACCTTGGTATCATCAAAGCTGATACCGTCCTTTACATTTGTTACATCAAAATCGGAATCAACAAGTACATTGATATCCTCTGCTGTTGCAACCTCATCCGCATCAAGGTCAGTCCTTACATCCTTATCATAAAGGGCAATCTCCTCTTTAGCGTCCGTGTCCGTACCTGCCGCAAATGCGGTCATGCCTGCCTGTCCGAGCGTAGCAACGGACAGAACCGCTGTCATAAACAGCGCCAACATTCTCTTATACCTGTTCATTTGAACCTCCTTATTACTTTGCCCCAGACTGTTCGACAGATAAAGAAAAAAGGCATACCGAAACGGCATACCTTTAATCCTGATAATTATTCAATTTTGTCACCCAGCCCGAAATTACCTGTTACATTGCCATGATATAGTACCGATAAGTCATCAGCCTAGCAAACTGTCTCATCGCCCTCACCTCCCTTCGGCTTAGGAATCATCAGAACTCCAGCTCATTATGCTGTCCATCACTCCCGCATACTGTCCGAGATTATCTTCAAGCGTTGTTTCCGTCCCACCGTCATTCTGTACAGGAGAATCCTTATATTCCTCTTTAGAAATCTCGGACATTGAAGCCTGAGCCGGCATAGTAACATACAACGACATAATCTCCTTATAAATCTTTTTCTCTATGGAATCTGACAGACCCTCAAGCCTCGAATCAAACTCACCTCTGGTAACAAACTCTGCGGAGTTTTCCCAAAAATGCGGATTCTTTAGCTTTTCCAACGAACCATTCTCTATACATTGGATGTAAAAGTAAAGAGCATCCGCCAAAAATTTGGTCTTCGACTTATATTTTTTGGGATCCATCTCATCAAGGAACTTGATAATCTTGTAATGTTCAGGCAGCTCCCTGTTAAGTCTCAATGAAAAATGCATATAATCAGCCATATCGAATCACCTACGCTTCCTTTTTCCTCTGTGCGCTTAGATACAGACTCGCTAGAGTCTCGTATCCGATTGCATTTGCCTTGACATCCTCCACATAGGATACATTCTTCTGGTCGATTCCCGCATACCTCTTCATAAGGACTGCTCCACCGCCAACAAAGGTGATTGGCGTAGTCCTAATATTGATACCTCTCTCAGCAAGTTTCCTGAAGATACCCTTCGTGTACCCGGTAAGCTCCTTCACCATAATGTCGATAAACTCCTGATCCAGTCTCACATCACCCTTAGTGATAAACTCACGAATCATATATTCGTCAATCTTCTCATTCGTCTGGGCTACGCATACCTCCTGAATCCTCCTCATACAGGTGATGATACCGTTCGGGTCTGTCGCTATGGTTGCCTGATCCGGAACCCTGTCAATCACTTTCATAATATCAATCGTCCATGAACCAATATCAACCACAATCTCCTGACCACTCATCTCCGGCAGCCTGTCTACTATCGCACCATAGCACTGTGGATAGACAAGCACATCCTCTATGAAGATAACAAACTCCTTCTTCTCATAACGGAAGCGCACCATACGGTTTTTTAAGAGATAATTGCGAAACGCTTTTTTCTCTGCACCGTATCTTCCAATAGGTAGACCTACAGCTAAAACGATGTGATTCTTTCTGAGCGCCTCTGCGCCTCTTACACTTAACTCTCTTGCTATGGCTGCAAGAGTCAACAGATAGAAATTTTCATTACAGACTTTATCCTCCTGCACATTATTCCTATCTCCACCAATACGATAAAATTTGTTGTTAAAATCTAAAATGTTGTCGTAGACAATTGGTATATCAATGACAGGTGCAATTCCTGTTGTAAAACAGGTATGTGCCGTCTTAATCTGCATATTACCATGATCTACTCCAACAATCTGACTATTTGTATCCATCTTAACTTCCTCCATTCTTGAATCTTTTCTTATAATCATTCAGAATGGCTCTGATACAAAATCCAAAGCAGGTTCCTGCACTGTTGCTATAAGGACAGTTATCGCATTCCTCACTAACTGGTTCTATATTATCTGCGGTCTCGGGATAACCATTAATTATACAGAATCCATTTATAAAGCATTTATGACACTCGTCCTTATACATACAATCACGACAGCCAAAATGCGCTTTGAATTTCACTATACTATCTAGCCATTCACAGTTTGTAAGCTGTCTCTCTTTGCCACCTACATCACTCATCTTTAGGCATTCCTCCTTTACTTGCAGGATTCCTGCCCCTAACGATAATATGAATTTAAGCTCGGGATACTTAAACACAAATGATGCAGATTACAGTCTCCTGCATGATTCATAACCTAAGGCGGTTATGTAAGTGTACTCCGACTGTCTCCAGTCCCTCTTACGCCCGTACACATAGGACCCACTACCACAATATGTTCGACATATTGTGGCGATGGCTATTGCCATCCGTTGACACTTTCGTGTTCACGACGCCGTTTATCACGACTATCTCCTCTTATGCCATTGCGAGGATAAGGAATATCTTCTATCCCTCCGTGGGTTATTATCGCTCCGCCATGATAGCAACTTGTACTCACTTCATAATGAAGTGTCCGTGATTCGCTTGACCTTCACCGTTAAGTCCTTCGGTACACATGGCAAATCTTCGACTGATTACTGTCCGAAAACACACCGGAACTTTCCAACTTCGTGGGTGATATGAAACCTGACCGCCGATGTAAGAACATAACCATCAGATTTGTTTGTTGTACACATCATATCATACAGGTTTTAAAATCGTCCAACACTGTAATGGTGGCTATACCCACCATATGCCGGTGGTGCTCTTAATCCCCAAAACACGATTCTCATCTCAAGATTTTCCCCCTTTCTGCCAAAACAAAAAAGACCTGACTACAATACCCTTTTGGTATCATAATCAGGTCTTTAAAAATCGTATTCAATTCTCCAATGCCCTAAATATCAATGCTTTACTTATCTTTCTCATTCTTCTAGTCAGGCTTAACGAAGTGTCTTTTTTCTTCACCTACGGTCTTGTAGAATTCATCTACATCAACCTCCAAACGCACCGTATAATCAGGCTTTACGCCGATGTTGACCAACTGAACTACCGTCTCCACATGCCCGCTATGCCCGAACTGATCCACAGCACACACCTTCTCTACCTCATATCCCGCTGCCACCAGCACCTTCACATCCCTTGCGAGAGTTGCCGGATCACAACTCACATACACGATTTTCTTCGGTGCCATCGTGATCATAGTGTCAAGTGCAACCTCATCACAGCCCTTACGCGGTGGATCAACCACAATCACATCTGCATATACACCGTGTTTCTTATATTGCTCCGGCAGCACTTCCTCCGCCTTGCCAACGAAGAATTCCACATTATCAAAG
The DNA here is from genome assembly GCA_902762905.1 of uncultured Lachnospiraceae bacterium. Classification (GTDB taxonomy): domain Bacteria; phylum Bacillota; class Clostridia; order Lachnospirales; family Lachnospiraceae; genus CAG-590. Next base: position 11,159 of record CACWQE010000011.1, read on the forward strand.
CCGTTCATCTTCGCATTCTTTCTGGCATCATCAATTGCTTCCGGTATGATCTCAACACCCATTACCTTCTTCGCCTTCTGCGCTAAGAATAAAGAAATGGTTCCGATGCCGCAATAGAGATCCCATACCGTTTCATCACCATGCAGATCAGCATACTCCAAAGCTTTACGGTACAATTTCTCTGTCTGTTCCGGGTTCACCTGATAAAATGACAGCGGATTGATCTGGTATTTGACATTACCAATATAATCCGTGATCGTATCCTTTCCCCAGATAGTCCTACACCGTGTACCGAGAATCCGGTTCGTCTTATCCTGATTCACATTAAGAGAAATGCTTGTCATACCCGGAATATCCTTCAGACAGTCCACCAATTCCTGTTCTACATTTGCATACTTTCCACCATTCTTAGATGGAATCTGTCCGATCAATTCCGTTCCATTGATAATCACACAAACCATGATCTCTCCGGTTTTCTTTCCTACTCTCGTCAATATATGACGAACCAGTCCACTGTGGTGTTCCTCCTCATACGGTTCTACACGGTATTCATCCATAAAAGAACGAAATCTCCGAATAATCTCATCATTGACCGGAGCCTGTAGATAACAGATATCCGTATCGATCACATGATGTGTACGACCCGCATAGAAGCCGATCACAGTATGTCCGTCCTTATCCTTTCTAACTGGAAACTGTGCTTTATTCCGATAGCGGATGGCTGGAAAACTTTCCTTTACCCCTCGAATCTTCTCATCACCCAGCATATTGTTGTTCTCTTGTCCGTCTGCCTCTGTGCACAGATTATCTCCACTTTTGCTCAAGCAGACACTACCCATCCCAATGATCGGTTCCATGTTGCTTTCCACATCCGCAATTCCACCAATCCGCTTCAGGCAGTTCAGCACCTTGCTCTGCTTCCATTCCAACTGTTTCTCATAGCGAAGCTGCATGATAGAACAGCCTCCACACTGTCTTGCATGCGGGCAGATCGGTTCTACACGGTCAGCAGAAGGAGTCAGAATCTCCATCAGTCTGCCATACGCATAATTCTTCTTTGCCTTAATGATCTTGATTCTTGCCACATCTCCCGGCACCGCATCCTTCACAAATACCGCCATGCCATCAATGTGACCAATCCCCTCGCCTTCGTTTCCAATGTCCTCTATTGTAATCTCATATTCCTGATTCTTCTCTAAACTCATATCTCATACCACGCAATCATATTATAGTGTTGGAACAAAAAAACTGCCACAGTTTACTGCATTGCTATGCATTTTGTAACCCTGCAAACATTTACAATTCCATGTATTTACAATACCACAAAGCCCCTTAATAATAAAGCACGATTTATGTCCCGATTATTTATTATCTGTTTCACAACACAATATAATATTTGTAGACATTATCCGACAAAAATTATATAATTATTGTACATGTAACTTATAGAACCTGTATAAATGATCGTGCATGTTCTTATCAGATACGATATAATGATAACAATTCACTTGCTTGCAAGGGTGAATTGTTAAGTATGATCATGAGCGATGCTCATGATATAACGATCATTTTACATGACTACCATTTAAAAGGAGAAGATTTATGGGATTAATTAAAGCAATTTCCGGTGCCATCCGTGGCGTAACCGCTGATCAGTGGAAAGAGTATTTCTACTGCGATTCCCTTGACACCGATGTATTAGTAACCAAGGGGCACAAAAGAACCAACAGCCGGTTTGGTTCTGGCAACAAGGGCAATGACAATATCATTACCAACGGTTCCGTTGTTGCGGTAAATGAAGGCCAGTGTATGATCATCGTAGATCAGGGTAAGGTCGTAGAGTTCTGTGCCGAAGCCGGCGAATTCTTATACGATACTTCATCTGAACCAAGTTTATTGTTTGGTGATCTCGGTGACAATGTTTCAAAGACATTTGCTCAGATCGGTAAGCGTTTTACCTTTGGCGGTGATACCGGAAAGGATCAGCGCGTATATTTCTTCAACACGAAAGAGATCATGGGTAATAAGTACGGAACTGCCAATCCGGTTCCTTTCCGTGTAGTGGATACGAACATTGGATTGGACGTTGACATTTCCGTTCGCTGTAATGGTGAGTATTCTTACCAGATCTTCGATCCAATCCTGTTCTATACTAACGTATGTGGTAATGTGACTGAAGAATACACTAGAGATCAGATTGACAGCCAGTTAAAGACTGAGTTAATGACTGCACTTCAGCCTGCATTTGCGCAGATCTCTGCTATGGGAATCCGTTACAGTGCCATTCCTGCCCACACCATGGAAGTGGCAGATGCACTGAACAAAGAACTATCCGAAAAATGGGGACAGTTAAGAGGTATCCGTGTTGTATCCTTTGGTGTGAATACGATCAAGGCTTCAGAAGAAGATGAGCAGATGATCAAAGAGCTTCAGAAGACCGCTGTTCTCCGTAATCCGAATATGGCAGCCGCTACCTTAGTTGGTGCTCAGGCAGAGGCAATGAAGTCCGCTGCTTCCAATACTTCTACCGGACCTATGATGGCATTTGCCGGTATGAACATGGCAAATATGGCAGGTGGCATGGATGCAAACTCTCTGTTTGCTATGGGACAGCAGCAGAATAATACACCACCTACTTCACCAGCCCCTGAAACCCCTAGTCCTGCGCCAAGTGCTCCAGCAGCAGATTCCTGGACCTGTTCCTGCGGAACTGTGAATACAAGCAAATTCTGTTCCAACTGTGGTTCTCCAAAGCCTGCACCTGTTGAAGGCTGGACTTGTTCCTGTGGTGCTGTGAACCAGGGTAAATTCTGTTCAGAATGTGGTGCAAAGAAACCTGCCGGTGCTCCATTATATCGTTGCGACAAATGCGGATGGCAGCCGGAAGATCCAACTCATCCACCAAAATTCTGTCCAGAATGCGGTGATATCTTCGACGAGAATGATATTCAATAAATGACAATAAAACGGGGTAATTATGCAACATAAGCCGTTACATAATTACCCTGTATCTTTATTCAGACATATTATGCACAACGTAGGAGGATAACATGGACGATTTGAATGATATGAATATCGTGGACACCAAAGAAGAGACTGACAAGAAGTGTCCACAATGTGGCGGTGTCATGGACTTTGACCCTGCTTCCGGCAAAATGAAATGCCCTTACTGCGAATATGAAGAAGCAATTCCGGTAAAAAAAGATAAACCAAAGAAAGCACAGGAATTAGATTTTCTATCCGCTACCAAGACAGCTAACAAAGACTGGGGTGTTGCCACCAAGACGGTTCTTTGTAAAGCCTGTGGTGCAGAATCCATCTACGATACAATGCAGACTGCAGCGGTGTGCCCATTCTGTGGTTCCAATCAGGTTATGGAAGCCAACGAGCAGGATACGATTGCTCCCGGCGGAGTTGTTCCATTTTCTATCAGTGATAAAGAAGCTTCTGAATTATTCAAGAAGTGGATCAAGCGAAAATGGTTCTGTCCAAAGCTTGCCAAAGAAAGTGCCAAACCAAAGCGTTTCAACGGAATCTACTTACCATATTGGACCTTTGACAGTAACACTACTTCCTCTTATAAAGGGGAATACGGAATCAATCATACCCGCAAAGACCGCGATGGTAATACACACGTAGAGACTACATGGCACCACACTTCCGGTACCCATACCGAATTCATCAATGATGAACTGGTACTTGCGACTTCAAAGCACGATATGTATATGCTTCGCCAGTTAGAACCATTTGATACTGAAAAGAATAAAGCCTACAAGCCGGAATATATCGCAGGCTTTGTTGCAGAACGTTATTCCTTAGGATTAAAAGATGCATGGAAACAGGCCATGAAATTAATGAAGGAACGGATTACCCGACATGTTGCCAATGAGATCCGCACGGAACACAATGCAGATGATACCCGTAACATCCGCTTAGACACAGATTTCCGGGATATTACATATAAGTACCTGTTGCTACCGATCTGGGTTTCCAACTTCAAATATAACGATAAGGTATATCAATTCATGGTAAATGGTCAGACTGGCAAGGTAGCCGGAAAGACCCCTCTGTCTATTCCAAAGATTGTGATTACTGTGATTGCAATTATCGCAATTATTGCACTGTTATACTATCTCGGTGTATGGAACTAAAAAGGAGAACCTATGAAATATTTACCAGCTATTATTATCCTATTGCTTCTGTTGGCAATTGTAGGTGCAGTCTATTATCTGGTCTACCGGATCAAACAGAAAACGCAGGAATTATCACGTACTCTGTTTGGAACATCAGACATTACAAAAGCAGCATCCCAGATGAAACAGGAATATGCATCCACTCCTAAGTCGGTATCTGCCATGACCAGTCTGTTGCTGCCTAAGATCGTAGCAGACTTTCCGGACTTTCAATATAACGAGATGAAGGATCGGGCAGAGAATGTACTTACCTCTTATCTAAGAGCCATTACAGAACGCAATCCAAGCCGCTTAACAGACGGCACTACAGAATTAAAGCAACAATTAGAAAATCATGTTGAAATGTTATTCGCTAACGGACAGCATGAACGATACGATCAGATACACATTCATCGTACAGAGATCAATCAGTATCGTACAACTGCCGGAAGATGCATCATTACCTTTCAGACATCTTTAGAATGTTATCACACGATCACAGATTCCAATGGAAATATAACAGAAGGATCGAGCGAATATAAATATCAGACCAAGTTTAATACCGATCTGATCTACATTCAGGATCGTGATCTTGTTGAGAATGAATTAGATCACGCATTAGGATTGAACTGTCCGAACTGCGGTGCACCAATCTCTTCCTTAGGTGCTAAAGTTTGTGAATACTGCGGTACCGCAATTGTAGAACTGAATATCCATGCATGGAGCTTCAGTCATATTGAAGAATTATATTAAGACTAAGAATGAGCAGGTAATATAATAACCTGCTCATTTTTGTGCCTGCACGGAATTTCAAAGCAATTATCTTCTTCTTTGCAAAGTAAAAAAGCGGTTGCATAAGCAACCGCTTTTTTGGGGAAAGCAAGAGATTAATCTAAAATCTTCTGCTCTGTTTCTTTATCAAAGATATGAATCTTGCTTAAGTCGAATGCTAACTGTACTGTATCACCAGGTCTAGCTGTTGTACGAGCATTAACTCTTGCAGTAATATCAAACTGATCAATTGTGAAGTATAAGTAAACTTCAGCACCTAACATCTCGTAGATAGTAATTCTCGCATCAATGATACTCTCTGGAGAAGACTCAAGGAACAACTGCTCATCATGAATATCCTCTGGACGAATACCTAATACAACTTCCTTATCAATGTAATTCTGCTCAACTAAGATCTGTGCCTTTGAATCAGGAATCTTGATTGAGTGAGAACCAAACATTAATAATACGTCTGCACCAGACTTAACAACCTTACACTCGATGAAGTTCATTGGTGGCATACCCATGAATCCTGCTACGAATAAGTTGGTTGGCTTGTCATATAAGTTCTGAGGAGTATCTACCTGCTGGATGATACCATCCTTCATAACTACGATTCTTGTACCAAGTGTCATAGCCTCGGTCTGGTCATGTGTTACATAGATGATAGTTGTCTGTAATCTCTGATGTAACTTAGAAATCTCAACACGCATCTGAACACGAAGCTTAGCATCCAAGTTTGATAAAGGCTCATCCATCAAGAATACCTTAGGCTCACGAACGATTGCACGACCCATAGCTACACGCTGTCTCTGACCACCTGATAAAGCCTTAGGCTTTCTATCAAGTAAGTGCTCAATATCAAGGATCTTAGCAGCCTCATGTACCTGCTTATCAATCTTCTCCTTTGGAACTTTTCTTAACTTAAGACCAAATGCCATGTTATCATATACAGACATATGTGGATACAAAGCGTAGTTCTGGAATACCATTGCGATATCTCTATCTTTAGGCTCTACATCGTTAACCATCTTGTCACCGATCCATAACTCACCTGAGCTGATATCTTCCAAACCTGCGATCATACGAAGTGTAGTAGACTTACCACATCCTGATGGTCCAACGAAGATGATGAACTCCTTGTCTTCAATCTCAAGATTAAAATCCTTAACAGCATTGAAACCGTTTGGATAAATCTTGTAAATATTTTTAAGTGATAAACTAGCCATTTTCATTTCCTCCTTGAGTTGTAAATATTTTCTGCTGACTAAATCATAGTGTTATAATACCTCATTTACCATTCAAAAGAAATATTATTATTGAACAAAGAAAATTTAATTTCTTTGTTCATTTTGTCCTATTTCTAAATATTATCAGAAATATGCACATTGTTTCTCAAATTTTATTATCTAAAAGTACCTATAAATCTCAATTTCAAGTCCTACAGGCTCCGAAATACTGACAAAAGTCGTGCAAAATACCTAAGTGATACGAGCTTTTTGTGCTATTGCCCAAACCCTTTTATGAAAAATGCCTAAGCAATCTCTACTCTTTGTCTTTCTTCTGTTGTTTCAAGCGGAATTTCATGCGCAGATTATTAAAAAATGTCTTAATTCTGCCATCTTTCTTCGACCACTTGTATAGATTATCCATCTTCAGTTTCTGAATGGATTCCGGCACCTGTGCGTCTGCCACTGCCTGATTGTACAAGATTCCACCCGTAAACAATGTTACACCGGCATTCATCTTATTGCGGTAATTCTGCAATAATTGAAGCTGTTTGCGCTCTTCTAATGCAATCAGCAAAATATCCGGAGCAACCGAATTAATCTCATTGACAATATGATCTAACGATTCTTCCTGTTCGGTCAGAAACATACCACTAAAGGTCAGATACGGCCTTCTTTCATGAATATTCTCCTGTACAGAAAGAAAACGTTCCTCATTCTCCGCAACAAGTAAGATCTCATTCCCGACTGCAGCCGCATGATCCAATATCTGATCAAAATAGCTCTCAAAAAAGAACGGATCTCTCTTATGCCCTAGCACTTCATTCACACTGTTATTCACACTTGTATTGCCAGGAAGCACCAGATCTGCCTCTTCTACCACATATTTCCAATCCTCATTTTCCTGCAAAAGCAGTAAAGTCTCGCTATTCACGAAATAAATCACTTTACTGCTTTCTTCATTCAAACACTGTATGGTAACCTCGCTGGCTACTTTTGTAGAATCGATATCTATTGCGATATCCAATAGTTGGATTCTATTCTTCATACTCTACCTCATTATTGAACTGTTGTATCACTATTCCCCACAACAATAATAATATCCGCATCCCCTAATGCGATGTTTCCTTTGGTTACAGAGCAGGAATCTGTATTTGGTGAACCCACCTGCACTACAGCATCTGCAAAATATGCTACCAGATCCTGACCCATCCCTTCTTCTTTGACATAAATGATTGTCTGAGCTTCTGCACCTGCACTATAATTACCTGCTGCCACATTAGAAAATCCAGCACCTGATAACTTTGTCTGCCACTTTCCAGCGAGTCCTGCTGTACTTGTACTATTCAGCACAATAATCTTCTTATCATTCGAAGGAACCTGTTCCGTCGTTGCCTCCTCCGTTGTGGCTTCTTCGGTTGTCACATCTTCCGTTGACGCATCATCCTTGGTATCCCCGGCATTCTCTGCATCTAACATCGCCTGTAATTCTTCATCACTGTACGTAGAACCTTCTTCTGTTGTTGCCTGCTGCGCCAATAATTTCTTATCTGAACGTACCTTTATAATGAAAAATACAGAAAATCCTAAAATCACGATTGCCATAAGAACTACCATCGAACGTAAAAACGCCTCACCAAACACCTTTAAAATGGTCTTTTTATCCATTGTATTGCCTCCTTAGACTTGTTCATAATCCTTATAAGTATAACAGAGTTACATTTCTTTTTCAACCGCTTTATGGTATAATATATAAGTATCATTCATGGTTGCGCTTAACACTTTGCCCTTACAGACAGGCAAATTACAATCATTCTTATTTTTATATATAGAAAGGATATCCTATGAAACGTACAGCTATTATAACCGGAGCTTCCCGTGGAATCGGAAAAGCCTGTGCTTTGGAATTAGCGCAGCACTTTGATTGTGTTGTCATTAATTCCTGTCATCATTCCACAGATTTAGAACAGGTGAAGCAAGCGATCGAGGCACTCAACTGTCAATGTCTTGCATTTACCGGTGATGTCGGCGATTATACTTTTACCGCCTCTATGATGGGACAGGTATTAGAACAATGTCCTAATGTTGAACTTCTTGTAAATAACGCTGGTATATCTTATGTCGGACTCTTAACAGATATGCATCCTGCCGACTGGAATCAGATCATCCAGACCAATCTGTCTTCTCTGTTCAATTGCAGCCAGCCTTTGATTCCAGACATGGTGCATCGGCAGTCCGGACACATTATCAATATATCCTCTATGTGGGGCATCAGCGGTGCGTCCTGTGAAGTTGCCTACAGTGCCGCCAAAGGTGGCGTCAACGCATTCACACGCGCCCTTGGCAAAGAGCTAGCACCAAGCCATGTACGAGTCAATGCCATTGCATGTGGCGCCATTGACACACAGATGAATGCTTGTTTCGACAAAACAGAACTGCAAGCTTTGTGTGACGAAATTCCTTCCTGCCGGCTAGGCAGACCCGAAGAGATAGCAAAGCTGGTATATCAACTATATGAAAGTCCCATGTACCTGACTGGCGAAGTCATAAAAATAGACGGTGGATATCTCTGATCCACCGTCTTTTATTCTTTGCTGTTCTATATACTTGTCGGAATTACTGCTGTGTTGCATAACGTGTTACACTCTCATCGGTCTCTTCACCCGGATAAGTTTCTGTCTCTAACACACGACCAACAGCAACATACTTGCGGTACTTATAGTCAGAGATTACAATTCCTGTTGTCTCTGTAGAAGCATGTACCACCTTACCATTACCTATGTACAATGCAACATGGGAACAAGCTCTCTTACTTGAACCGTAGAAAATCAAATCACCTGGCTTGATGTCTCGCATCTTAACCTTCTGCGTATCCGCAATCTGTGAATATGCATTATGTGTCAGATCATATCCAAAATTCTTATATACTGCTAATGTAAATCCAGAACAATCTGCTCCTTTGGTAAGACTTGTTCCACCGTAGCGATAACGATTACCTACATACTGTAATGCAAAACTTACAACTTCTTTCTGTTCTTCAGACATTCCAGTATAATCTACAACAGTTACACGGGATGTATACTTCTTACCATCTAACTTTGCTGTTACAATTGTGCTACCAACAGAAACAGGAGTTAAGATACCTTCCTCATCCACCTCAACAACATTACTGTTCGATGTCTTCCAGCTATCTGCTTCCTCTTCCAGATCATAATCTGAATCAATCAACTGCAACTGAGGTGCAGTCCCCATCTCTACCACTAACTTCTTATTACTCATCTTAACAGCAGCCTGAGCGTCCACTGATAAGACAATCATCATACTAAATGTAAATAATAATGTAACTAACGCTAACCCTTTGTGTCTCATTAATCCATTCCTTCCCGATACAGTATATTATCTGTTACCAAGAACTATTTTAACACATATTTTACATTTTTCAAGACCTTTTTGAAATAAACGTAACATTTTTGTAACAACTTGTCAGGCTGATTACCTTCATCTTGTGATACAGTCAATAAAGCAGCACAAATTATGCTGCTGATCGGAATAATAAGCAGACATCCCATTCCCCCAGTAAGCAGTCCTGCAAGCTCTTTAAACAGCGCCTTTGAATTCAATATATATGCAAATTCATCTTCATTTTTCATAAAAAGAACTGCTAACATGATACTTTCACCTACTCCCGCAAAAAACAATGTGTTCACTGTCGTTCCGAGAATGTCTCTTCCTACCGCTAATCCTGAAATAAAAAGCTGTCTGGTATCTAGTTCTTTCTTATTCTCATATACCTCATTAACTGCCGTAGTCACCGCAACCGCTGTATCCATTATTGCGCCTAACAGTCCTAACAGGACAGCTGACAACATCACGGCCGACATAGATACCTGCAGATCAGACGATAAATACATACTGATTTCTTCATATTGTTCAATCTCATTGTATCCACTGATTCCAGCCGCCCACAAGAGTGGGCCGGATGTTGCCATAATAAATAAGATCACAAGCACAACAGCGATAACTGCGGCATGCATTTTAGCATTCACTCCATTTTGAAAATAGATAACAGTCACCACTATGAAGATACTAATAATCAATGTAGTTAATATAGGAGGTGCTCCCCAGGAGATCAGATAGACATTTACTAACAATGCCAGCAACGTCCTTACTAATGCAAAAAAAGAGTCAAGTCCACGGTTGCCGCCAATCAACACCATCAAAAAAAACAGAATCCCACCTAACTTCCATATCATGACGTCTTCTCTCCTTTTCTATTCCAGATGCGTAACAGAACCACAGAAAAGAATCCTGCTACCGGTATCGCTAACACAATTCCGATTGCTCCCATCAGAAACCGGATCAGCTCAAACACAAGCTGAAAGTTAATCAGATGATACAAAGTATACCCATTCTTAATCTTGATCACCAAAATAGGAATCGCACTACTGATATAAGTAAAGAAAAGTACATTGATCATCGTTCCCATAATATCATATCCCATTTCCCGTATAGAATTAATCAGCCCTTTTACGGAAATATCCGGTTTCCGGTAAAGAATCTCTGCCACTCCCGCTGCAATACTGATCGACACATCCATAACAGCACCCAGGCTCCCCATCAGAACTCCGGTCAGAAATAACTCAGAAAGATCAGACGGATTCACTACATAATCCATCATTTCATATGGCAATCTTTCTGATGTATGTAACACAATCTCATATATCCCATAACAGATTCCTGTAGTTGCTAGTGATGCCATGATGGCAACCAACGTCTTTCTGTGCATTCCTCCGGCAAACACTAACGTAATTACATTGAATATAATAACAAGCAGATATGTCATTTGTATCAGGTCTCCTCCATTGCCATACCAGGACAATGCATATAAAAAAATCAGTACATTCAGGCACACAGAAACAGCAATAATTCCTCCCTTTCTTCCATTCAGTATCAGTAACATTACCAGAAACAAACCACATAGACAAGCAAGAAAGAAATCCCTCTTCTTACCATTGATTGTTCCGGAACTTTCTTGTTGTCTCAACGATACAAAAATCTGTTCTCCCACATAATATCTCTCATCATTAACACCTGATCGTGAATACATATTCTCCAGTATTATGTGTTCCCCCTTCCGATCACCATTCAGCACTTTCGCCTGTATCAATTGATCATAATATTGCTCCTCTTCATCATTCGGCCCATCCTGAGTATGTGAAAATGTATTCTTAACAGAAGTCACCCTGGCAACCGTATTCTCATATAAAAATGCATCACATTCCACGAAAAGAAGAGCTGCCGCAACAATCAGCAACAGCCCTGCAATATAACATCTTTTCGGTAATATATGATACTCGCGTTCTCTCTTCATTATTCCGGATACACCAATCTCTCTTCCGTGATATTAGATAACACTTCATCATAATAGCGTCTGGCTACAAAACGTGCCATCGGAAGATTCATATCCAGATAATTGCCACAATCCCTCGCACAGGCTCCCGGCACTTCTCCGTCAAAATCCTTCATGAATGCATACATCTCTTTCATCAAGTCCACAATATCCTTTGATTCATAATCGCCCGCCAGGATCAGATAGAAACCGGTACGGCATCCCATCGGTCCAAAGTAAACAACTTTATCTTTCCAGACAGGATGATTTCTCAAAAAAGTTGCACCTAAATGCTCTAACGTGTGCACCTCTGCAGTATTCATGACTGGCTCGTAATTCGGTCTTGTCATCCGAAGGTCAAATGTAGTAATTGTCTCCGTTCCCACATGGTCTTTTCTTGATACATAAATTCCCGGTAACAATGTTAAATGATTCACTGTAAAACTTGCAATCTTATCCATGATCGTGTTGTTCCTCCTAATATCCATAATCATTCCATACGAATCACATGTACTTCTATACCATCTATAAAGCTTCACAAAGAGCCAGCAGTAATCTTACGGAATGTTCAATTGCCTTTGCCTCAAATGCCGGATAATCTACCGATGCAGAATCATCTGCCTTATCTGAAATTGCCCGGATGATCAAGAATGGCATTCCATTCAAATATGCTGCATGTGCGATTGCTGCTCCTTCCATCTCTGTACAATATCCTGCAAAATTCTTGACCAGCCATTCTTTCTTCGCTTTGTCGGAGATAAACTGATCTCCGCTTACCACACGTCCCTCAAATACGGACACATCCGGATTAACACGTTCACAAGTCTCCTTTGCAATCTTGCGCAGCTTCTCGTCTGCTGTAAATGACAAGGTATCCATTCTAGGAATCTGTCCAACCGGATATCCAAATGCAACCGCATCCATATCATGCTCTAACGCATCGGTCGACAGTACAATATCCCCAATATTGATATCTGCATTTAGTGATCCCGCAATTCCCGTATTGACTACTGCATCTACACTATAGACATCTGCTAAGATCTGTGTACAGATTGCCGCATTGACCTTACCAATTCCAGAACGCACTACCACTACAGGATGCCCTTTGACCGTTCCCTTAAGGAAATCCATAGACGCAATCGTCCGTTCCTCAACCTGCTCCATATGTTCCTTGATCTTTGCTACCTCTTCATCCATTGCACCTATAATTCCAAGCATATTATATTCTTCCTTTCTTCTATTCCTCTTCATTCTATAATGCTTTTGCTGCCGATTCAAGCGGAATCACCAGCTTCGCAATAAATTCACCTTCCACCGAATATGTCTGAAACTTACCATGCTGCAGTTTCATAATTCTACTGCACGTGATCAGGCCGATATTGGTACTTTCATGCTTATCCAGATTCTCCCGTATTCCATTCCGAATCCGGATCACTACATGACTTTGTTCTCTGTTTGCAATAATCTCAATTGGCTTATCTGCCTCTGCATATTTACACAGATTCGATAAAATGTTGTTAAGTACCCGTTGCATATATTTGACATGGATCAGACAATTACCCGTATTCTCATCGACATGGTTGTGCGCAACCACCTGAAATCCCTGTTCCTCAAGACTTAAAAACTGGTTCTCTACCAGATCCATCACCAGTTCATATGCCGGCACCGGCTCCACATCAATCTGCTTCCGGTCCTCTCCATATATTAGAAAATATTCAAAAAGCTCGTCTGATAATTCTTTAATCTCTTTCGTCTTTGCTAAAGAAAGTTCCAGATATCGTTTGCACTGCTCCGGCTCCGTCACACGATCCATACTGAGGATTTCCAGATATCCGGCTAATGTCGTAAGCGGTGTCCGCAGATCATGTGACATGGAAGTTACCAGATCTTTGTTCGCCTGCAACATCATTTTCTCTTTCTGCATATTCTCTATAACCGAAAGACGCATCTGTTCAATGCCACGTGCAAGGTTACTCAGCTCGTCCTCTCCTTTGATCGTAATCGGGTGCTCCAAATTGCCCCCCTCTAAAATCTGCAATTCATTTTCCATCTGATTGATATAGCTGAATTTCACCTTCAGCAGATTCGCCAGTATACAAATAAAAAGACAGATGCATAAACAGATAGAAACAACCCAGATGTAATTATTATATTTCCAATAATCATAACAGAACATGTCCACACTGGCAGTTGAACCATCCGTCAATACCAATGTATACATCTTATCCGAATCAATCAACTCATTACTTGTATGTGAATCCATCAAAGGAGCACTGTCTATATTGTCTTCTCCCTCGCCATCGGAGTAGATATAATCGGAATTAAATATAACGCAGTTATTCTGATAAATTGCAATATACACATAGGGATTATTCTCAGACCATTCTTTTAATTGCGTAATGTTGTCGACTTTGATCTGCTGATTGGTCACATAATTCTGCAAGTCTTCTATATAACGCTGCTGAAATGTCTGGTTCATCTGCTCATTATTAAAAATCTTCTCAATCGCATGGGTTCCGCCCTGTACCAACAAATATCCACAACCTACAGAAATCAATAATGCAAATGCGATTGCACCAAGCAAATACCACATTAATTTTGTTTTCAGGGTATAGAATACTTTAGACAACTCGATATCCCCTTCCCCAGATGTTGTGTACATACTTTGGACTCGGACCCGTATCGCCTAACTTCTTACGAATATTACGGATATGCACCATAACGGTATTCGTTGAATTCGGCATATATGCCTCTTCCCACACGGCTTCGTATATCTCTTTCGCTGTAAAGATATGATTACGGTTTGATGCTAACAACAACAATATTCGATACTCAATCTCTGTTAACGATATCTCTTGTCCATCCCGGACAACCTGCTGCAGATCCGTGTCTAAGATAATATCCTGAATGACAATCTGCGACTTCGACTTCGCATCACTCTTCTCAATATGCGGTCTTTTCAAAAGTGCTTTCACCCGTAATAGCAACTCTGTACAGGAAAACGGTTTGGTCAGATAATCATCTCCACCTGCCTCAAATCCCTCGATCAGATCAGACTCCGCAGACTTCGCTGTCAGAAATAATACCGGAACTTCTGCTCTCTCCCGGATTCTGGAACAAGCATTGATTCCATCACATTCAGGCATCATGATATCTAAGATGACCAGATCTATATCCGCATTGAACTTCTCTACAGCCTCTTCTCCATTCACCGCCAAGATGACCTCAAATCCTGCATCTTCTAACATGATCCGCACGACTTCCCGTATATCTCTTGCATCATCTGCAACTAATATTTTCTGTTTCTCTGCCATCTTCTCACGCCTTTCTCATGCCTTGTATTCCTTATAACAGGGATTAGTATATCAAATTACAAAAGAAAAACCTATCCTTCTCGTTCGGATTTAAGAATTCTTTATTTTTTCTCATTTTCCTTCATAAAATCTTCCAGTTCCTGTAGTTCTTCCACATCCATCTTCGTGTACTCTGCCAACTCTTCAAGCGTTGGTTCTGTACCATTCTCTTCTGCTAATAGTTTCTTTGCCTCATGCACCAAACTTAACTTGCCAACTAATGATTTCTCCTGTTCTTTCTCATTATCAATCTCAGACGCATATGCTACGATCGCCTGTTCAATGGCATTCTCCAATTCATCCTCTACATCATATGCCTTTTCACAGCCGCACAACTCGCTTAACTTCATAAAAAGGGCAACATTTCCCTCTTGTACAAGATCTTCTACCAATAACTTTGGTTCCATATATTTGTCTGCAATCTTAAGCACTTTCTCTAATGAAAACATGGAGATCGGCTCAATCGCTTTCTCATCACCCGCAAGCAGTGCCTTATACAAAGTAATCTTCTCTTCTTCCTCATATTGTGGGATTCCCGCCAGATCTTCTAAATACATCTGATACACTTTCGATTGCTCTGCCTTCTCCTCTTCGTTGCCAGACGAATCTACAGCCTCTTCCTCCGTCTCAGCTTGCGGATTCTTCAGATAATCCATCACCATCGCCTTCTGTGCATCACTTAAATCCATATCCGCAAAATAACCAAGGATTTCTTCCTCCGTCATCGGTACTTCCGCTGTCCGCATAATCTCTGCCACACTTGCAATTGTATCCATAAATGTCTGTTGATCTAACATACCTGAATCCTCCTGTCTCAATATTCCCAATCTTTCCATCCAATCTTATTCCTACACAACTTACACAAAAAAATGTCAAACCTTCCGAAGTATATCTAACGTATGCGCTCCTGCGCCAATCAGATCCTGCCGTTCACACGTTGCAAAATGATATTGCATAAATACTGAAAATGTCTCTTCATCCATCGCATTCAGCACCGGGCGCATATAATCTGCCGGGCCATCCGGCGACAAGATCTGAATCCGTTCCATTCCCGCTGCCTGATTCACCGCATTGATATCCTCAATCCGCACATAATCATATAAATCTTTGGGTTCTGCCTTGGAATGAAAATCCTCTGTCAAACGATTCTGTTCCATGCACTCTTTCAAGTGGTTCTCCTTGAATGCATAGGTCAGCACACAATATTCATTCATACAATAAGCAACCAGAACAACCCCGTTCTTCTTTGTAACCCTCTTTGCTTCCTGTAGTGCACGCACTTTATCTTCCATCGTATATAAATGATACATCGGGCCAAACAACAACGTCATGTCAAAACTCTCATCTGCAAACCGCTTAAGGTTCAACGCATTGCCTTGATATGCTTTCACGCTACTGTTTTTAGACTTCAGAATGCCAAGGTTATATTTTACCAGTTCAACTGCTGTCACGTCATATCCTTCCTCTGCCAACGCAACGGAATACCTTCCGGTCCCAGCTCCAATGTCCAGAATGGATGCCTGTGGCATGTCTGCAAGATACTTGTGAATATATCGCATCGTCGTCATATATTCCACCTGACCATGCCGGCTTAACAGGCGCTTGTCTTCATTAAACTTATTATAATATTGTTCTAATTCGGTCATCTGCTTTGCCATATTAGTTCCGATATCCTTCCTGTCTCCGATTCTCACATGTTCTCTGTAACAACAAGTCTTTTGTCAAGCACTAACTATACCATATTTTATAGAATTTATCTATAGATAACCGGAAATCCCATCCGAATCTGAAAGCCCTCTCCCACCTTCGATTCCACATCCAATTGCAGGGACAGATCTTTTGCCATCTCCCCGACAAGATAAAGCCCCATTCCGGTTGCCTTAGCCTGTCCGATCACCGTCTTTCCCGTAAATCCTTTATCAAACAAAAATGGCAGTTCCCCTTCTTCTGCGCCAAGTCCGTTATCTGATATCTGTAACCAGATCATATCCCCTTCCTGATAGCTTGTCATTTCAATATAAGAATGTTCTTTCTTGGGATCGATATATTTACATGCATTATTAAGAATCTGCTCTAAGATGAAATATAATCCCTTACAGTCTGTCAGCACCACTTCACTGCCTACCCGGTTTCTCCACTCGATCGCCTTACCGTCTTCATATGCTGTATATTCTTCTAACACCTCTTCACATACTGTCTGCAAGCAGATCTCATTCAGCACGTAATCCTTGTGCACCGCCTTAAGCCTTGCATAATATAAGATCTGCGTCACATATTCCTGCATCTTGCGGTTTGAGTAATCCATTTTCTTATACACAGAGGCGGACATGTCCTCTTTGCGGTTTTCTAATATTAACGTCACCAGCGAAAGAGGAATCTTAATCTCGTGTGCCCAGGCCTCTATATAATCTTCATACTCTTTCTTCTCCTGCATTAACTGCTGTTCTCTCTGCTCTAACTCCCGAATGCGATCATATGCGAATTCATATACTGCCCGCTTATCAGACGGCATCTGCTTCCATCTTTCCGTCTCCTCCGGTGTCAGTTCCCGATTGTCCGATATATCCAAAAATGTCTTTTGCAGCTGTTGCTGCTGCCGTCTCTCCTTTCGGATATGAAGCCCCACTCCAACCACAAACAACAGGATTGAAACCCCTAAGAATAATAAAAATAATACACCAAATGATCTCGCATCCATTAACCACAAAAAGCCGCCGGTAAATACATCCATTACCAGCAGCACGATTAAAAATATCCCATATTTGCGACACCATCTCCACCAATCTTTCATACCATCACCACTCTATCTGATATCCCCGTCCCCGAACCGTCACAATCCGGCTCTCAACCGATAACTTTGTCAATGTCTTACGCAGCCTTGTCATTGCAACCTGCAGGGCATTCTCATCAATATATTCTTCCGTTCCCCACAATGCCTGAAATAACTGCTGTTTGTTCACAAGACTACCCGGATGCAGCAATAACTGTTCTAAGATCGTTGCCTCCTGTTCCGTGAGTCTTACCACTTCCTCGCCCACATACAAAGTATCAGTCTGGCGGTCCAGGGAAAGGCCGCCACCTTCTAACCGATTCTGTTGCTGATCGATTCGTTTCTCCAGATTGCGAATTCTTGCAAGCAGACGTTCTCCATGGCACGGCTTGGTCAGGAATTCATCCGCTCCAATCTCTAACGCCTGCAGCTCATCCTTCAACTGATCTCTGGATGTCAGCACAAGTACGGTAATAGAAGACTTTGATTTCAGTTCCCTGCATACTGCATACCCGTTCTTGCCCGGCAGATTCAGATCCAGCAAAACCAGCTCCGGGGTCTGCGCCTGAATCTCTTCCACTGTTTTAGAGAAATCCGTCACCACACTTACCTCATAACCTGCCTGTTCTAACCGGTACTGCAATTCTTCTCTCATGAAATTATCGTCTTCTACTACTGTAATCCGTCTCATTGTATTCTTCCTAACAATCTTCTCTTACAACATCCATCATCTGATTAATATTCTGCCGGCTCAACTTCACTACCTGCCGCATATAGATATATTCTACCACAGCCAATACCAAAATGACAGTCCCGGCAATTCCCATTAACCATCCGGTCTTCCCTATTAATATACTCGGCAGCATCATTTTCAGCAGAACACGGGTACCCACAATACTGCTTATTACAGCAAGTCCGATCGGCATTGCAAAATACCAGCGGATCTGCATTCTTGCCGACCGACACAGATGTTCATACCGGCTGCCTAACCGGATCAAAGTCCGGTAACGGCTCCGCGTCCGTTTCTCCTGCATTAAGAATTGCAGACTGATCACTGTATTTGCGATCAATAAGAAGATAAATGCAAAATAGATCGTCAGATAACTTGCTGCTACAATATAGAATACCTGTCTTCCAATATTCTGTAGATAATTCTCATAGTCGATTCCTTTTGTATCAAACAAAGCATTTCCGATCCGAATCGCCTGCATTAAGCCATTCTTCTCGATCAGATCCTTGCGCAGATATGCATTCCAATAGGTGGTCTCATTGTTCTTATCTACATATCTTTCATACAGCGTATCCGGCACAACCCAGCCATAACCAACCGTAATACTGTGGTCTACCACGATATCATCCGAACAGATTGTATCTATAAATTCATATGGTGTCCCATTGATGGTCACATATGGTTTCTGTGCTACAATTTTTTGATATACAGCTGTCACATCATCCTGTATGAATTCCGGATCGGTATATAATACGATCTGATCATCCCGGAGGGATAATGTTTCCTTTCCTTTTGCCTGCTGTAATGCATTCCAATCGGATAACCGGATCATGTACGGCTCTGACAGACAGCCCGATCCTCCCGTGAATATTCCATAGTAAAAGGAGGTATTTTCGAAAGCTTCCCAGTCCTTCCCGCTTAAATT
Organism: uncultured Lachnospiraceae bacterium; assembly: GCA_902762905.1. GTDB lineage: Bacteria > Bacillota > Clostridia > Lachnospirales > Lachnospiraceae > CAG-590. The sequence goes on from CACWQE010000011.1 coordinate 30,498, forward strand.
CTTAGCACATTCCTGTAGATTCGCTCCATCATACGTAACCGTCTTCCGTGCTTCGCCTAATGAGTGATCCTCGATTGGCAGAACACCCGCCGTCACCGGAACCCATTGCTCAATCACATCTGCAACCGATGTATCTTTCTGTAAGGCAAGAATCTCCTTCTCAGAGTCTTCATCATAGGCAACGAAAGTATAATCCATTCCATGCTCATACTGGTGTGCCTGCGATACGGATACGGAAATTCCATACGCCATACAGATAATCGCCATCAACACCAACAGAGAAGCAATGGTAAGCGGCATACATTTTCCAAATACATTCTCCTGTAACTGTCGGAATGTAAATGTGTGTAATACCGGTTTCTTCCTGCGTTTGACCAGTATCACCCGCACGAAAAGGCAGATTCCCTTCAACGCCCAGTATGTACCAAATGTACCCAATATAATCACAATCGCCATCCATTTTAACTGATAAAATACAATCTCTGACGTCAGGACAATTCCATATGCTGCAATCAGACAGCCACAACCAATCACGATTCCCGGTATCTCCCTGATCCATTTCACATTCTTATAGGTCTGTTCTACCTGCTCCCGCATCAAAACGCCCGGCTCTTTTCTGACAATCTTGGCACTTAAGATCAGATTCGCCACTAATTTAATTACAAAGAATCCAATTGCTGTAACTCCCACCGCCGTAAGCGACAGTGAAAAATGGTGTCCGATAATTCCCATTCCGACCAGCTTAGCGGTGATCAGACTGATACACTCTGATAACACGATGGCGATCGGCAGCCCGCAAAGTAACGAAATTGCACTTGTATAGAGATCCTCTACCATCAACATTCCGAACAATCTTCCCCGTGGCATGCCTAACATCATCAGCATTCCAAACTCATGATTGCGTCGCTGTAATTGATATCGCTGTGCAAAATATACCATAAAAAAGATCATAAACAGAGAGAGTCCATACACACCCTTGATCATAAGAAACAATTGACCAACCGCATCGCTTTCCATTTCCTTCAAAAACACCATAACATCCTGTTTCTCCAAAGAAAGGATTACATAAAATGCAATGATCACTACCACAAGAGATAAGAAATAAATACCATTCTCTTTGTAGCTGTCTTTTCCATTTTTCCGGATTAATTTAAAAAACATATGCGCTGCCTCCTCCCATCTGTGCCTGCACATTCAGAATCCGCTCATAGAAGGCTTCATTTGATTCCTGATTTCTTCTCAATTCATGAAAAATATTACCATCCTGAATGAACAGGATTCTGGAGCAGAAACTTGCTGCATTCGGATCATGCGTTACCATCAGAATCGTTGTCTGTTTCTCCTGATTAAGTGTATGCAACATTTGCATCAGATTTCTGGCATTTTTAGAATCCAATGCTCCAGTCGGCTCATCCGCTAACACGATCTCCGGATTCAATATCAACGCTCTGGCTGCTGCCACACGCTGTTTCTGACCTCCTGACATCTGTGCCGGAAACTTATCCATCACCTCTTCAATCTGCAAATACTTTGCCAGTTCTTCCATTCGCTGTTCCCAATCCGCTTCTTTTTCATTGTGAATGGAGATTGGCAATAGAATGTTCTCTCTTGCTGTCATATTCTCTAATAACTCAAAATTCTGGAACAGATATCCGATCTTACTACCCCGGTAATCTGCTAATTTTGTTCCTTTTAATTTCAGCACATCAGTATTCTTCAAAAGAATCTCTCCAGATGTCGGACGGATCATTGTTGCAATGCAATTCAACAACGTGGTCTTACCCGAACCACTGCTTCCCATAATTCCCAAAAATTCTCCTTCTAACACCGAACAGTTCAGCCTGTCAAGTGCGACCGTCTTTCCTTCATTCCTGCCATATTCCTTATATAGATCATGAATCTCTAATAATTTCTCCTGCATATTAAATCCTCCTTCGATATATTACTTCTACTTATGTTCTATCTTACATAATGTCATACCCGGTATTTCTTACAAAGATTAGTATAGCGGAAAACACCGCAAAAGAACACTTACAGTTCTTGTAAGGTTTCTTTCCTTCCATTATGTCAATGTAATCTTTCTTTTACTTCTTGTAAAATATTACTAAAAATGGTATACTATTTTGTGCAAAATAATTTGTTGGGAGGCTCGTTTGTATGATGAAAATTGAAGATTTTTGCAATATGGAGAAGTTCGAGAACATTATGAAGAACTGGGCAACCAGTACCGGACTTGCAACCGTCGCTGTGGGAGCCGACGGTAACTATATCAGTGAATGTTATAATTTCACTGAATTCTGTATTGACCTAACCCGTGGCAGTGCCGAGGGTTGCCGGCGTTGCGAGAAATGCGATCAGGAGGGAACCGGCGTTTATTCCTGTCATGCAGGATTGGTCGACTTTGGCATTCCGATCACCTTAGATGATGGCACCGTGTTAGGAAGTGTTATCGGTGGTCAGGTTCTTCCAGAGAATCCAGATGATGAGGCATTTCGTAAGACCGCAGAAGAATTAGGAATCGACCCGGATCGATATATCGCTGCTCTTCACAAAGTCAATGTCAAAAGCCGCGAAGAGATTGAGGCATCTGCTACCCTGCTTGGCGATGTGATCAATATGTATGTCCGTGATTGCTATATGACGATGATCAACAACCGTTTGCTAGACAAATTGCAGACGGGTATTCAGGAAGCCGCACAATACATTGATGAGGCAAATGATAACACGAATAAGATTGAACATTTCAGCAGCCGCCAGCGTATCCTATCCCTGAACGCTTCCATTGAAGCTGCCAGAGCCGGAGAAGCCGGACGCGGATTCGCCGTTGTTGCATCCGAAGTGCAGAAATTAGCAGATGGCATGTCTGCTACCAGTACCCAGATCTCTTCTGTGCTTGGAAAGTTGTCGACGATCATTCATGAATTGAATGCATAAATCTCATAACATATAGAAATACCGTCTGATATCCATGCTTCTTAGCATGAATACCAGACGGTATTTTCTTATATTACCTCAAACCGGCTTTTCGCAATAATTTTTTATATATCCTTTTCTTATTTGCCGGAATCTTAACTGTCAACTTCTTAGATGTTTTAGAAAACGCCTTCTTTCCAATCTTTCGAATACCACTACTATATATATTCAGCTTACTTAATTTCTTACAATTATAGAATGCCTTCTTTTCTATCGTGTTAAGACTAATTCCTAAGCTTACTGTTTTCAAATTCTTGCAATTCATAAAAGCAGCCTCTCCGATTACCCGAACACAATTACCAATCTTCACATCTATCAGATTGCGATCACCTTCTAACGCATAATCTCCTATCTCTGTTACGTTATACAGGATTTCTGCATGCTTCACCTGTTCCGGAATAGCCAATACTTTACTTGACTTATTATATGCTATCACAGAAACTTCTAATGCATCCTCGTCATCGGAGGTTACTTCATATAAGATTCCATCCTGTTCAAACTGGCTACCCTCCTCTAACGGAAATGTTACGGTATCCATCACCATTTCTGTTGTTGCCGGCTTCTCAACAGGTGCTTCCGTTGTAATCTCTGTTACTGGTTTCTCCGTTGTTACTTCTGTCGTAGCCTCTGTCACCGGAACCTCTGTTGTAGTTTCAGTTGTAACCTCTGTCGCCCGTTTCTCTGTTGTTATTTCTGTCGTAATCTCCGTTGCCGGCTTCTCCGTTGTTACTTCTGTCGTAGCCTCTGTCACCGGAACCTCTGTTGTAGTTTCAGTTGTAATCTCTGTTGTAGTTTCAGTTGTAATCTCTGTCGTAATCTCCGTTGTCGGAACCTCTGTTGTTACTTCTGTCGTAATCTCCGTTGTTGGCTCCTCTGTTGTTACTTCTGTCGTAATCTCTGTTGTCGGCTCCTCTGTCGTTACCTTCTTGTTCACAGTAACCATCATGCTTCCCTTTATTCCAGTATTAAATGTACTTATACAGCTAATCTCTGCCGTTCCCTCTTCCTTAGCCGTTACAACTCCATTCTGATCAACTGTTGCAACCTTTTCATTGCTGCTTACCCATTTCACCATATCACTCTGCGTATTAGCCGGAGTCAGAGAATAGGTTAGTTTCTGCGTCTCCCCAACTTCCATTCCGTTCCCATTATTCGATGAAAGAGTGATCTTTTGCAATGCATTATAGTTCTCTTTCACAATAGAAAATGTCTGTGCTGTCGAATTATTCTTCTCCCATAACTGTATATTGGTTCCCTTAGATGTTCCATAATTTAATACATCCAAAGCTAGATGTGCAGCATGCTTCGGCACGATCCGATATCCGTTTCCACTCTTATACAGATACCATTTCTGATTATCTCCATGATTCACCCCGCCCGAATATACATTGGTACCATTGGTTGTTCCCTTGTACTGAGCATCTAAAGCTGAATTATTATATAAAGAATAGATCATATAACTTCCATCTGTCTGTCTGATAAATAACCATTTGCGTTCTGCTTTCTCACTTCCATCTCCTAAAGCAACATTGGTTCCTGCATTATAGATTGGTTTGGCAATGTCCTGCCTGTTGATCACCGCACTGAAATTTGTTCCAAGATCTACCGGTGTCTCTGGTGCCGGTGCAGGCTTTACTTTCTCTCTCCACACAGCTAACATTTTGCTGATTGTCTGCGTTCCTGCAATGGCATCTGCAGCAAGCCCGTTGTTTTGCTGAAATACCTTGATCGCATATACCGTCTGACTACCTGCTATGCCATCCACAGCAATTCCTGCTCCCATTACATCATTGGCAAATTTCTGTACCCATTTCACCTGGTCACCCCGGCTTCCGGACCGGATTACAGTTGTCGGAATCGGATATGGATTTCCCGGATTGTCCGTGCCAGGAGCAGGGGATGGTGTCGGAGTCGGTGCCGGAGACGGATTATTATACTGAATAATTCCATATCCTAATATATAGGAATTATTCAAGCTATAATCATGTCTAGCAACTTTATCTCCACTGTTACCCTCAATCGTATGCACATACCCGTTGGAAACCGATTCTACAATTCCGCAATGGGCAACATTACCAAAGATCACGTAATCTCCTTCCTTCGGTGTGTATGTTCCTCTTGCACGATACAATCCTCTCTGATTGAACCAGTCTCTTGTTACCGTTGTTCTCGAAGGATATGCACTACTTGGTACTGCCGCACTCGCCATCAGCCACCACACAAATGTAGCACACCATGCCTGACCGTTCGCAACCCCCAAGTCCCTTGCATATTTTGTATAGTTGCCAGAACCGCTATTGGCAGTAAAGGAATCCAGATTCGCATTGGATGCCTTTTCATGGTATCCAACCTGATTTGCTGCCAAGTTCACTACCTCTGCAGCCGTTCCATTCGCAGCCTCCACCTGCTTCATTTTTCCCGGTACAACCAGCAGGCTTCCCGCTATCACAATGCTTAGACACATTGCTGTCATTCTCTTCATTACATGTTTCCATTTCTTCATAAGAAACTCTCCCTTCTAATAAAAAATTCGTGTACGATGTTTTCTATAATTCCATCATACACGGATTCTTATTTCATATAAGGAAATGTCAATTTTATCAAAGGTAATGTAACTTTTGACATGCTAGGAAACTGTTAACATATGAACAAGCAAGACTGTAATATTGTCCTTGCCTCCATGTTCTAGAGCTGTCTGAATCATATGAGCCGTTGTCATCTGAATAGAGGAACCTTCTATACAAATATTCTCCAATTCCTTATCCTCAATCATGTCTGTCAGCCCATCGCTGCATAACATAATATAATCGTCCTTCTGCAATGCAATATTTCCATTACAATATGGTTCTATAACTAACTCATCCTCATAGATTCCAAGGTGCTGTGTTAACTGATTCTTCTGTCTGCATGTCCGCATCTGCTCTCTTGTAATAATCCCCATATCATACAGACTCTGCGCTTCATTGTGATTCACAGAAATCTGCTGTAATACTCCGTTTCGCAGAAGATAGACCGGACTGTCACCTAGGTTACATATATTCAGCATTCCCGCTTTGATATACGCAACAGCCAATGTACTTCCCATCCTGCCACCATGCAACGTACACATCATATCACATATACTCTTATTCGCTTCATCCACATATTGCTCACATAGTGTCTGAAAATCAGTATTCCGATAACGTCCTAGTATCTTAGCAGCTTCTAATGAGGCTAGTTCCCCATATTCTTCGCCACCCATACCATCAAACACTGCACACAAAAGTTCATCCTGCTCTACACAGTCATCATACTCTACATAATTCTCCTCTGTACGTTCCCGCATCATTCCATTTACATAAAAATTATCTTCATTATTCTCCCTGCGTCTTCCAATATCAGAAATAACACAATACTCCATCTTCACGCCAGTTCACCCCCTAATCAATGAATTCCCAATTCCATCCAGACTCCGTTGTTGACTTCTTCTTTGTATTCGATGGTGTAGAATTATGATTAGCTGCCGGTTGCACACCCTTGCTTACCGATATTGTTATCGTGCTTCCTTTCTCAACCTGTGTATCTGCATCCAGACTCTGGGTAATCACATTTCCCTCTGCCACAGTTTCACTATACTCTTTCGTTACTGTAATCTTTTTCTTCTTAAATCCTGCATTTTTCAGACTATCAACTGCATCCTGCTGTTCCATGCCAACAACAGATGGTACGATCAACTGCTCCAGTCCCTTACTAATCTGCACTGTAACAATCTCTCCCTTTGCCACCTCAGCATCGACTGCCACTCCCTGATCACAGATCAGTCCTGTCGGAATCTCGTCACTATATACCTCTTCTGCCTGAAGCTGTATATCCATATTCATTGCTGCAATGATCTGCTGTGCTTCCTCTAATGAATGATTCCTCAACTCCGGCATGCTTGCTTTCTCCATGCCTTTACTGATCACCAGATTCACGCTGCTTCCCTTCTTTATCTTAGAATCCTTTTCCTTATCCTGACTTATAACAATACCCTCTGATATATCATCCGAAAATACATATTCCGTTGTACCAACCTGCAAACCTGCTTCTTCCATCATCTTAGCTGCCTGATCATATGGTGTTCCGCCAACCATAGGCACCTTCGTATAACTCAGGTTTGCTATTACAAATACAATTACAATAACCACTACCACTTCAACACTTGCTAATAATATCTTTACTCTATTACTAAACCATTGTTTTCTCGTAATTACATGTGATTGTGATTCTTTTCTCTTATCTTCTAAATGAGATTCGTCCCGCTTCTCTTCTATATGACTACTATTTTGAATCTGCTGTGCCCGGTTCACCCGTACCGGCTGATTGGCTAATCGAATCGGCGAAACCGGTGCATCTGCTTTCTCTTTCTCCTCCTGATGCTCGTCGCTTTCCTTCTCTTTCGCTGTATCTTCCGTATTCTCTGCCAATGGCACACCAACCGTCTTTTCTAATTCCTCTCCTCCATCCGGCGGCACCTGACTCTCCACTGTTACATTCTCAGCGCCATCCTGAATCTGCTGTTGTTTTGTTTCTTCTTGCAGCCGACGTTGTTCTTCTCTGCGTTTCTGTTCTTCTCCTACCTTACGCAGCACATCTTCCACAACCTGTCTGGCTGCTTCTTCCTCTGCCTTTTTTCTTGCTTCTTCTTCCTGCTGTAGTCTCTCCTCTTCAGCCTTCTTCCTGGCTTCTTCTTCCTGCCGTAACCTCTCTTCTTCGGCCTTCTTTCTAGCTTCTTCTTCCTGTCGCCGCCTTTCCTCTTCAGCCTTCTTCCTGGCTTCTTCTTCCTGCCGCAGCTTTTCCTCTTCAGCCTTCTTCCTGGCTTCTTCTTCCTGCTGCTTCCGCTCTTCTTCTGCACGTCGCTGCGCCTCTTCTTCCTGTCGCTTCCTTTCTTCTTCGGCTCTTCTCCGCGCCTCTTCCTCCTGTCTCCGACGCTCTTCTTCTGCACGTCGCTGTACTTCGATCGCCCTTTGTCTGGCTTTCTCTTCTTCTATTCTACGACGTTCCTCTTCCCGCTTTCTTGCCTCCTCAAGCAGTCTTCTCTGCTCTGCTTCTTTTGCTTTCTTGCGTTCCTCTTCCTCCTTGCGAAGGCGTTCCTCCTCTGCTCTCTTTCGCTCCTCTTCTTCTAATCGTCTTTTTCGTTCTTCACTTCTCCACTCTTCCTCTGCCTTAATTGACTGTCTTCCATGAATTCCACCCACACCAAGCGTTGCATCCAAATCCGTTGACGGCATATGCACGCCTTTATGAATTCCCGCAGACAGATTCATTTTTTCACCATTCTTCTGATCTTCCGGATTACGACGAATACTATACTGTGCTTCCTCATTCTCTAACAATCTCTCTAACTCTATGCGCATCTGCCTTGGTGTTTGATAACGATCAGATGCACGAAAGCTGCACGCACGTAGGATTGCGCTTCCAAAATGTTTCCCTGCATTGCATGGATATGGCAAATTCTCTCCCGATAACCTCTTCTGCAGAGCTCTTTCCTTGTCCTGATAGCGAATAAGTTCCGGTGCTGGCGGAAGAAATGGAAACCGGTTATTATTCATAAGCTTATATAACACAAGTCCTAATGAATAGATATCAACTGTTGCATCATACTGCTCTCCACGATACACCTCGGGTGCCATGTACATTTGCGTTCCCTTTTTAGAAACCGCCAGTTCGCTTCTTCCAAGCACTTTTGACACTCCAAAATCGCCCAGTTTGTAATTTCCCGTATCCGAGATGAAAATATTCTCCGGCTTGATATCCCGATGTATTACATTAAACTTCTGACAAGTCTCTAATCCCTGACAGATATCAATACCCAGCTGAATGATATCTCTTACAAGGATCTCTCGTTCACCAAGATACTTTGCCAGCGGCTTTAATAATTCCATTCGGATTTGAATTGTCCATCCAATACCGTCCTGCTCCTGTATCACACGATGATCCTCATACGACACAATATGACTGTCACCTTTCATCCGCTCCATCAGATCACATTCCTCAATGACATCATCTACCAGACTCTTGTAATATGCTGTTACGTTCTCCTCAGAAGCCTCTTCGTCTAACATCTCCATATATTCATGTCTGCTCTTAGGAATAGATATTACTTTTGCTGCAGCCCTGTAATATCTCGAAGCCTCCTGCCGCTCAATCTCATAGACGGTACCAAAACTTCCCTCGCCAATCTCTCTTTTAATTTTCCAGTCATGAAATAATGTATCGTTCATCTGTAAATGCATCTTTTCTACCCTCTTTATCTATCTCTGTCACAGACCAAATATGGATTTGTAATTCTTACGTCGTTTTTTCCCTATGAATTTCGTTGACTTTGGAACTCCTTTAAAAACATTCTTGCCAACGGTCTTTTTCTTCAATTTCAAAGTATTAATCTTCACTTTCCTAAGACCTTTACAATTACGAAACGCTTCCTTTCCAATCTTCTTGACAGAAGACGGTATCGTAAGTGTCTTAAGTTTCTTACAATTATAAAATGCACCGGCACCTATTGTTGTAACATTCGTACCGAACACAACCTTTTTCAATTTCTTACATCCATAAAATGCCTTTTTCCCGATCGTACGAACATTATTTCCGATCACAACCTTCTTGATCTTCTTATTCTTCCATACTGCCTCATTTGCAATGGAAGTTATATTATACTTTACGGAACCCGAAGTGAGAGTTGCCGGAATGTTCAATGTTCCCTTTGCCTTAGCCGGTGCTAATACATATTGCACCTCCGGATATGCCGGATTCGCAGAGGTAACCTTATAGATTGCTCCTGACGCTCCCTTAACCCGAGTTCCTACCTTTGCAGGAACTGCAGGCTGTGCTACGACTCTTCGAACTACTTTTTGCTTTGTAGTGTTACCATTCTGATTCTGGGCTTCTGTCGAACCTGCTGACGCAGAAGGTTCATTCGTATCCTCATTTTCTTCCTCTGCAAGTTCCAAAGTCCAATTATAACTTGCATAATCAGTCAGCCGACTCTCGTCTATTGTACTTGTTGCCGGATCATCCACATGCACCTGTTCCGCTATAACCATGATGCTATAATCCTGACACAACTCATCTAACGTACATGCCTCTCCCGCACTCTTAACACTCTCAACAATCATATTCAGATCTAAGTTAAGCTGACCACTCAGATGATCCTTATCCAGATCAGCAAGCTTACCATATGCATACACCTGGTTTCCATCTGTTGCTGTAACAAGATATGACAGCTGCGTTGCATTCTCCTTATCGTTACCGCTAACCGTATATTGGATATCAACCTGCTCCCCTTTCTTTGTATAATCAAGATTCAGATCTATCTCCTTGTCATATGCAGTAAACTTATACACCGCTCCTGCCTCACCGCTTGTTCCTTCAAGAAGTGATGTATATGCAATATAATCTTCATCCACATTACATGCCGGACGCACTCCTGTTGTATCGTCATTTACAACAATAGTTCCCAAGCTTCCGCCACTCGTAATATACCCATTGTAACGACTATCATCATCCGTCACCTCTGCCCGAAGCCACCAATCCGAATATTTTGCTCCACGATTCACCGCATAAGTAGTTGCAGCTGCCTTATGTGATGCACTTGAGCTTTCATTTCCCGTCAATGGATAAAAGCCATAGCTTTCAGCGTTTGCATCATCTATATTTAATAAAAATACATAATCTTCATAATCATCCTCGGACAATCCACAGCTTGTTTTATAAAAGTTCCCTAGCGTTTCGCTATAATTAGTCTCCGCATAGCTTGGATACAGCATATTCTGTTCCACTTGATCAAATGCTGTTTTGCAGAAACCACCTGTTGTATAATCGCCCTTCCATCCCTCTAAGGAATTCAACCATTTTCGAATATTACTTGTTGCATAATAATTGCAGTCATACATTTTATTCATATACCAAACGTAATAATCTTCATAGTCCTCATCATAATTCATATCCTCTGTCTGATTAAACCGAACAGCATCTAATATCTGATCCGACTGCAATAGTACTGTCTTTGTTTTATCTCCATTCCGACTGAAGTCATTTGTAGCGTAATTCAATACTCTCCATTTAATCGGCTGCTTATAGGTGTTACTATCCTGAAAATAGGAGCCAAAATAGACATAACTTCCTCTCCATTCATCCGTTACTTTCTCTGCTGTTTCCGGATCATCTAATCCCCACATGCCTAACCAGGTTACCTTCTTGTCATAACCCGCTGCTTCAACGGAATTTCCTCTAAAGCCAACTGTTAATGAACTAATCATAATTGCAGCTCCTATCATTGCTACCACACTACCATTCATCCATCTTCCAATCTTCATTGCGCCCTTACCTCTCTGTACTCTGTTCTCCCATGTCCTATCACACCAATATTATCTTTCTCGCATAACGCAGAGCAAGGAGCTGTCATATGCATATTTTCAGATGCCATGATAGCTCCTATCTCATTATTATTAATTTTTTTATTGAAATGCTCCTGCATTAGAATTAATGGTTCCCTCTGTCTGTTGATATGCTGTAACAGTATCCTCTAAGAACTTTGCATAGGATTCAATTACCTTCTGGTACTCCTCAAAATGTACCTGCATGCCATCAATCTTAGATTGAATGGTCGTTGCACTATCACTCTGCCATGATTCGGTCAGACTGTTGATCTGTCCTTTAATATTATCAAGGTCTGCTTTCAATGCTGCATTCAAGGTACGTATTGTACCTGCGGTTGTATTTACCTCTGCTAATGATATACTGATTCCTTCTACTGCCATATCTCTATCCCTCCTAATTTGATAATTTCTTAGCACCAGTCTCAACATTAGACTGTGTAGTCTTATAAGATGTTGCAGAATTCTTCAAAAATGTTGAATACTCAGCCATTATTTTTGCCATATTCTCAAAATCATCCTGGAATCCTTTGATCTGCGTAGTAAATGCAATATTATCAGTACCCTGCCAGTTTGCAGCCATTGCATCTACCTCCGTAAATAATTGATTATAATTCTTCTTATAATCTGCAACATACTCATCAATTTTTGTTGCTGCCGCCTCCAACTTTGCTGGATTCACTACAATTTTGTTTCCCATAACTATTCTCCTTCCTTGCATTCGTTTTGTAATGCATTGTTGTTATATATTTAAATCTAATGATTTAAATTTATTTGTTATTTACAAAATGAACCGCCCCTTGTTGTGTGTATCCACAATTTCTACTATAAATATTTCTAAATTGATTAATATCTACCACAACTGGTTGCCCTCTATAAGATGCATATGGTGTTTTCCAATTATCCGAATAATATACTTTTCCATCTACTATTGCATCAATCATTAAAACATGTCCCCATGCATCATTTGGTTTACTATATGAAATAACTATGTTGTATATCGGTTGCTTTATTTGACCAGAATTCAATCCATCCCATATAGAATCTCCATCATAAGCATTTACACTCACATTACCATCAGCACTCCATTTTCCATCTTTTAGATTTTGATACCAAGTATTTCCATTTCCATAACTCGTTACATTTATTCCGACCGTTGCTAATTTTTCTGCTGTATGCCGTGTACAATGATGATTTAAATCTTCCCCCTGTGTCCTCAATTGACTGTTACGTTGGTTTAAGTACTCTAATATTTGCTCCTGACCCGCCAATGTCGATATTATTCCTACTTCTGTTGAATTCACATTTTCCTGTTTACCACTTTCTGGACTTCCATCTGTTGTTTTCTTATCCTGCACCTTTGTTTTTGTTCCACCTGCCCCAGTCGCTGCCTTTTGGATCTGTCCATTTACCTGACCAGACGACATAGCACTAAAATCCATCATCTCTGCATACTTTTTCAATTCATTCTCTGCTGCTTCATATGCCTCTCCAATCGTACTTAAAGCCTTTGCAACCTGTGCATTATGTGTTTTTAGCTTTTCAATTCTACGATTAATATTCGTCAAGGAATATCTGGAAGCAAATTTATTCAATATCAATTTATCAATCTGATTATTGATGCCACTTGTTTTCGCCTGTATAGAATCCAACGTTTTGTTATATCCATTTACCTGTTGTGCAAAATCCTTTAAATCTTTAAGATTTACATGGATACGATTTCTTTTTGCAGAAATAGATGTCCCGGTATAATTGCTACGAAAAGGTTGAATCTTCCCTGTATTACCTGTAACCATAGAGAAAGTCAATTTTTCCAAATCATCCATATTCTTTAACCATCGTATTGCATTTACAGAAAATAAATTGTAATCATAATAAATACCGGCAGCCTCATACACACAATCCCCAATCGCATTTAACATAGTTCCCTGATCAGCATTATCATCCCATAATGATTGTAAGCTGATAATCAATGCATTCATAGAGTTTGCATAGGATTTTAACTTTTCGACCTGCCTGTCAGCCTGTTTAATAACAGCCACCTGTTCGTTATAATTTTTTAATCCCATGCCCTCACCTACTTTCCTTTTGCTGCGTTTGCAACTGTACAATTATCCTGTACCTGTTGATTATATTTTTCTACTGCCATTTTTATAAACGACACATAGGCTTCTATTTGTGAACTTAATTCCTTTAAATCGTTTATATAGTCATTTGCATTATTCGTAAATGCAAGGCTATCACTACCTTTCCAACTCAGATTGATCTTTGCAAAATTTTGATTAGCCAATTGATAAACCTGCATATTATATTTCTCTAAATGCTTTTGAATCCGTTGGGAATATTTCTGTAATTCACTTACATTTACACTAATTTTATCTGCCATTTTTCTCCTCCCATACTACTTGAAACTTTCCGCATTACGATTAATTTGTTGTTCTGTCTGTACATAGCTTTCTGCAACATTTCTTAAATACGCTGCATATTCTTTCAAATCATGACTAAATTTATCCCTTTTCTCATCAATTGGCTTAAATTTTGCCTTAAGCACATTCTCTGCAGGGCTATTCCATATTGTTTCTAAATTTTTCATCTCACTGCTGATTGCCTTTAATTCATCATCAATTGTTGCAGCTATCTTTTCTACATTTGTTGCAAGACTTGCAACAGATTGCATATCAATATCAATTCCCTCTACTGCCATTTTTCCACCTCCATCTCTCATTTCCTTCTGTAATGTATTCTACCTAATTGATTGCTTTCTGACAGAAAATGTCACTTTTAGCAAAGAAAATGTACTTTTTGACATTGCTGTCGCAAACAACCGCATCATATCAACATTAATCTGGCACCATTTACAATTCCCATTTCAGCCGCAGTCAAATTCACATCCAGTTCGGTTCCGGTGACCCGCTCGCATAATATCGTATCTGTACCTGGAACAAAATACCCATCTGCCAACTCTGCCATACAATTCTCTAACAACGGAATGATCTCGCCAATCCTACTATTGGATGGAATCCTGACATCATAGCTTTTTCCTGCTGCCGGAAGGTATATCTCTACCATTAATTTATTCATCTTATCACCCTCTTCAGATAAATTCTAATATGTAAATATGTAACCAACCCATATTCTCTGTACTATGCCATCTTCTGTCTCTAATGATATATAATAATTACCATCCATTTTTCCTGTCACATATTCATACTCATCCCAATAGAATCCTATATCCTCTAATATCCTCTTTGCCTCATCTTCATCCATTCCCGGATAGATTCCACATGTCGTAACATCTGCTATCTTCTTTCCTTCATAACAAAAACTTATTGGCCCTTCTTTACCTGAGGTGTACACTTCCACACCATCCATCGCTCCTGTAACCAGAAAAGTATACCCACTTGATTCCTCTGAATTCATCTGTACACCATAAGAATCCTGCAACAGACTTTCAATATTCTCTACCTCTGCGTCACTATCCTCTGCCTCAATATACTGCAATGCAATATCCTTTCCATAATTTGCACTCTTCTCCCGATACCGTTGCATGAACATTTCTTTATTCTTGTTGTAATAAGAGCCATAATTTTCTTCTGCTACATCCAACCACGGAATCTCAACCTCAGCCGCATCGCCAATAAATGTATTCAGCCATGCCTCATAGTCCTCTTTTGTCTTTGGTGTATCACTACCATTTCCCTGTGAATCCGTTATATAATACAGAACACCATCTCCATCTGCATCTTGATCATCTGGAAATGGAGTTCCTTCCCAATCCTCTGCTGCCAAACTCTTCTCCCATGTCTCTACACTTCCCCTCAATGTATATACTCCTGTCATCCCGTCATATGTATATACATGAAATGGCCATACTGTTTCCCCTAAAGACTGATTACTTTGCAACTTCACTGTTAACGTACCATTATCATAGCTTGTAATCTGTGGTGCTTCTGTCAACTCTGTTATAAACGTTCCGGTATTCGGATCAAAATCATATACGCGTGCCGTTCCGTTCATGTACTCATCAAATAGAAAATATAGTAATAACTCATCCTGTCCATCCCGGTCAATATCATAAATCGCATATTTACTATTCGATACATCTGCACCCTCTGAATCAACACTCTCTCCACCTGGAAGGGCATGTGCATTCTGCACTCCCCATAATATTCTTCCGTAATAATCCATCCTTCTCGCCTGTGCAAACTCTTCCTGCCATTGTGCCTGTGTATCTTCTGTTGTTGCTTCTTCGGATGTAGCATCTGCCTCCTGCGTATCTTCACCCTCCTGCTGCATCTCTAAAACATCTATTGTCGTATCAGCCATTGATGTTTCACTAGTTTGTCCGACATCTTTTCCACAACCTGTCAGCAGACAGATGCACATTATCCACAATACGTAATATCTTCTCATTTGCTCCTCATCCTCTCATCTGCCTACGCATTACTATTTCACTTTTATCGTTTTTCTTTTACTCCATGCTCCGTAGACTCTGTTACCTTCCTCATCCTCCACATATGCACGCACTCTGACTTTATACTTCTTTTTTCTGGTTAAATATTTTGCAGTAGCTTTAGTCGACAATGCTGTACAGGTCAATTTTTGATGCTTGTTCTTGACTTCTACCTCATACCCTGAGACGCCCGCTACTTTATGCCATTGAATACGCAATGTCCGCTTCTTTGGGCTTTTTACCTTTTTCAGTTTTACCTTGCCGGGTTTTACAATTGCCGGCTTCTGTTCCTGTGGCTTTTCTGATATAGCAAAGCTATAATTTCCTGTATGTCTATACTCTCCAAACCTCAAATAATAGGTTCCTGATGGCAAAGTAAATTCTCCCACACCTCCACAATTTCCTGTTGCTTTATTATAGTCCAGACTCATATATTTCTTTCTATTTCCTGCGCCATCATATATATTGCAATTATCTGTAAATTCCGCAGTCACAGATAATATATACGTCTTCCCTGTTTCTACAGTGAAAGCATAATAATCATCATCTTTTAGATTCGCATTTGCAATCTGACCATAGTAGGTAGTTCCTATCGCAATCGGGTTAGCACCGCCAATGTAATCATCATTTCCTGTGTCCGGGAATGATTCAGATGCCCCAACAAAGGAAGTTCCCACTTGATATATGCCTCCCCATCCACTTACCCTTTCTATCGCATAATAATAGGTTCCCATTTTTAAATTAAATGTATTGCTATAGGATGGCAGATGGGTAATCTCGTTATAATCTACATATTCTTCAGACAATTCTGTTCCATTCTGTGAATATAGGTATACCCTGTAATCCATGTACTCTGTTCCTGACACGTTAATCGTTAATTTTCCTGCCAATCCTAGATCCACCTTATAATAATCTATCTTATCGGTATACCCTAACAAACCTGTATATGTCTGCCCGATTTGTGCTACGTTTGCTGCCCCGGTTGTATCATCTTCATTCGTAAAACTTTCATTTGTTGCCTGAAAGTCAAAGCTAATCTGCCAATTTACAAAATAGTCATTGTTATGATCCACTTGAAGATAATATGTACCAGGGGTTAAATAATAATAATCCGAATATTCTAATTTTCCTGTTATGCTACTAAAGTCTTCGTTTGGCTTTAGCGATGTAATACGCTCTACATTAGCATCATATAATGGAAAATATGCCCAATTCATATCTGTCGACACTACATGAATCGACACTTTACCGGAGCTAGGTACTATAATCTTATATGACTTATCCTCTTTCCCTGCATAATTATATGTCGTTCCAAAACTCACCGACTGTGCCGTTTCACTAATACTGTCCGCTTTGACAGAAGATGACACAGCCATTACACCGAAGCATAACAACATACATAATTTTAATATTCTTGTTCTGATTGTTCTTTCCATAATCTGTTACCCCCTTTATCTTTTCGCCTGTATCAATTTACACAGACAATGTGCACCATTCTTTACTACAAATCCAAAATCATCCGGAATGTCTTTGCGTAGCTCCCGATCCGTCCCTGACACCTTAAGAACATACTGATCTGCAATTCCCGAACCAACAAATACACCATTACCTTTTGCACAGTGCTTCTTATGCCAGGCTTCCACAGTACGGATTCCCATATTACCCGACTCTTCACAAATGATAAAATATACCTGATATTCCGGCTCGTTCTTCTCCAATAATGTCTTAAGTTTATCTCTTCCGTCAACAGAAAGCTGCTCAAACAATTCAGAATAATCCTGTAACACATAGATAATTGGGTGAAAATCCTGACTATCGGTAAGATCCCCGCCACATGCTTTATAGGTGTTGTTACGTTGCACCAAAAGATTGAACATCTCTACAATCCGTTGTTCCATATCTTCTGTATGATGTGCCATTTCTCCCACATCCGGCAGACTTCTCTTCGGATCCAATACAATCACTTCATACGCTTGCATTTTCGTGAGAATCTCTAGGATTCCTTTCATCACTGGAAGAATCTGTTCCATATCCATACCGATTATTAAAGAGATTGGCAGCCCCTTTATATCTAGATATTGATACTCCAATGTCTCCTTACTGATTCCAACAAATACGTTTGACGATTCCACACACTCCTTAGGCAGGTTTTCTACCGTTACCGTCTCCGGCAACACCGGAATCTTCTTTGAACCCACATCCCCATATTTTTGTTTCAATTCCTTACAGTACTCTCTGATAAATCCAATTATATTAGAGCCCTTTTCATTCACATATGCCGTCTGGAATTCATACACCTGCTCTTCCTTGAAAATTCCTCTTCCTTTATACTTGGACGGGAATGTTCCATTTACATTACCTAATACATTCGCATAATCTGAACTGTCATTTAACTGCAATACATACATCTGATTGAAATTCTGTAGGATCCGATAACGAATATCATTGGTATTCACAGCAGTTACCACAAAATAGATGCCGTACTTTCTGCCCTCTCTTGTAAAATAGATAACATTCTCTTCATGTTCCTCATATTGTTCTAAAAATGCCGCAAAATTATTAATTACAACAACAATATTCGGCACAGTTTCTCCGGATTCCCGAATATATGTCTGCATGTCTCCGCCATAAAGCACGAATCGCTGTCTTCTCTCATTCATTTCCTGTTGCAATAATTTGAACATATTTGCAATCTTTTCATCATCACCGGAGACCATGACTTCACCAACCTGTGGTGCTTCTGCAAATACCCTTAAACTTTCTGATGAAAAATCCATAATATAGAGATTAAGCTGCTCTGCCGAATGGTGTTTTGTCAGTGAATATAACATAGCTGTAAGAAATGTTGTTTTTCCCATTCCTGCCGCACCAAAAACTGCTGCATTGCCGTTATCCGATAATGCTACGCGCAATACATCCTGCCGTTGCCTGGATGGATCATCATACTCTCCGACAACCGGATTCAGTAACCAATCCTTCTCTTCTAGGGCATATTTTTCCTCCAATTCGTCTACATAAATATATTCCGAAATAGGCTCTAACCATAAAGGCTTCACATGAATGTGTTCATTCTCTGCCGTCTGTCTCAGATATTCTGTAATGGCATCCAACTGTTTCTGTGGATTCTTAATTATATTTTTTCTGCGTGGTTTTACTGTGCGCAGAACATGTCCTGTTATGTCAAATACTTCAACACTGTCATCCTTCTCAACCAAAACATGATCTGACGGATAGTATGGTGCCCCTGCCCAGGCAGACTGCCCCATTTCAAACAATTCATTATATCCAACTTGCAGATAAAACCGACCGGTATCGGAAAGCTCCGCTGCATCCGGACGTTTTAACATATCCATACTGTCTGCACGTTCCTGCACCTTAAGACATATCTTGAACTTGGAATTACTCCAGATCTGATCATCCACAACTCCCGCCGGTTTCTGCGTTGCCAGGATCAAATGCACACCAAGACTTCGCCCGATTCTTGCCGCTGATATCAATTGCTCCATGAATTCCGGCTGTTGTGTCTTCAATTCTGCAAATTCATCTGAAATAATAAACAAATGCTGTAATGGTTCCTCAACCAGCCCATCCCGATATAATCTTTGATACTTATAGATATCAATATTACTCTCGCCCACTTTATTTCCGACACGGATGAAGATTTCTTGTCTTCTTTTCAACTCGCTTTGAATAGATACCAGGGAACGATTCACCGCTGCACCATCTAAGTTCGTAATGATCCCTGCCGTATGTGGCAGATTTTCAAATGCTTTCGCCATGCCACCACCCTTGTAATCAATCAGAATAAATGCCACCTCGTAAGGATGATAGTTAAGTGCAAGTGATAATATATATGTCATAATAAACTCACTTTTTCCTGAACCCGTCATTCCGGCAACCAGGCCATGCGGTCCATGGTACTTCTCATGCAGATCTAACTTAAACAATTCGCCAAACGTATCCACACCAACCGGAACCTCTAACGAAACAGTCGGATCATTTTCCCTCCATCTGCTTAGTGCATTCAGATGTTCGATCTTTCCAACCCGATACATTTCCAGAAAAGTCAACATTTTAGGAAGATTATAGGCAGTTGCCATAATATCTAGTTGAATATTAGCAAGTTGCATATTACACATATCCATATCACTCCTGATATAGATGTCCGGTGTAAATGTCACACGTTCTCCCGAAATATCTTTTTTATTAAAGATTCTTCCCGAATTACCCTTTAACTCCATGACAGTTGTACATTCTTTCGGCAGATCTTTGATCGCATCATATAAGGTAATAACTCCAACATTAATACCACTCTTCTGCTGATATAATAATTTCAACATATCCGCTTTATTGGCAAGACTCCTGTCAAATGCCAAAATCATATAATACGGTTTACAATCCACTCTCTCATCATCATGCAATGAAATTCTCCATTTCATAACCTGTTCAAGGTATGCTGATATCTGTTTCAATTCAGCCGGATTGGTTGCGATCAGACGCTGTTTCTTATCATTATCCCACAAATGAGGAATCCACCGTAATGTTTCCAACTCTTTCATTTCTGACGGATTGATCAACAAAACAAGCTTAAATTCATCATAACTGTAATAGGTAGTCATCTGTAAAATAAGCCCCTTTGCAAAAGCTAATACATCTGCCCGGTTTCCAACAACACCTGAGATAAAATTTTCAAAAAGAGAAACAACTATTGGTACCTGCTCCAATTTCTTTGGATTCTCACATATATTCAGCATTTCATTCTGCAGATTGTCATCTTCTAACATGAATCGTCTTTCCTGATAAGTATAATGAATGTCTGCATTCTGATTTCCGGTTCCGACACGTAATTTCAAGAAATCATTCTGACCTATTTCCCTTTCCCAAAGGCTACTTTTCACCTTGCATATCACATCATTACACTGTGACACTGTCATATAGTTCTCTAATAATATCTCACGCTGTCTTGCCACCTCTTTATCAATGTCCTGTTCCCGTTCTGAAAGATATTTTTTATATTTGTGCTGTCGTTTCTGTTCATTCGCCTCTGCTCTCTTTTTCTCATATCGTTTGCTTAAAATAGGCCACAACACAGTTCCTAACAACATGCTTGACGACATAACAATAGATGGAATCGCACTTGATACATTACCATTCTGAATTGCATTATTGACCGCAAATAATCCCGTTGTCAATGAAGCAAGTCCCATTGTCATAGACGGACCAATTGCCATCATGATCGGCATTTCCTGTCTTTGTTGATTCGCCGGTGGTGAATCAATCTTAATATTCGCCGTCTTAATATCCCGTTTAAATCTCGGCGAACAATAGAAATACTCATTATCAGACTCTGCATAATCCTCTTCGTCCCGATGAGCCATATGCCGCTGTTCAAGCGAAATAAAGGTCTCCGGATCCAGATGTACCAGCTGATCCGGATTATTTATTGCCCAGAATCCATTACCAATTACAATCTTCAAGCCCATAATATAGACAACATCACCCGGATTCAGCTTACAGCTATCCTGCACACGGTCATTATTAACATAAATACCATTCGTACTGTCCTCATCATATATGATCCATTGATCATTGTGCTGTGTAAATCTTGCATGCGTAGATGAAACTACTATATTATGGAAATATATCTGATTACTCTGTGCACGTCCCACATAGATATCCCTTACCATATTCACCATATATTTTTGATACTGCTTACGATCAACAGTAACCGGTTCCACAAACAGATAGTCATATCTGTCAGCCTCTTTATCATATAGGCAATACAGACTATATGCCTCCACCTGCATCTCCCGCACATATTTTCTCTCGCTGTCTAATACATGTACCCTGCGGTTAGACTTAATAACCCACTTTCCCTGGATTCCCTCGATACTAATCAATGGCGTTCTTGCATTCTCCCTAAAATAGTCCAGGATCCAATACTGTCCCTTTACCTTATCTGGTAAAGATATACTGTTCATTCCGTCTTTCTTAAGTAACGTAACAATCATTTACTTCCCTCACATCACCGATCTTCTACATCTTATGCTTAAACAACTTACTGTACCTTGAAAGCATCCTTCTCATAATTTTGATTGTTGGTCTTTTCCCGATCTTCTTAAAAGCATCTTTGCCAACGTGGCTGACTTTTTCACTCCGGATTGTTATTTCTTTTAATTTTCTGCACTTATAGAATGCTTTCTTTCCAATACTGCGTACATCATTTCCCACATAAACTGTTTGCAGCTTGCTACAACCTTGGAATGCACCATTGCCAATTGTCCGAATATTATTTCCAATCTTAACGCTTTTCAGCTTTTTATTATTACGGAATGCATTATTCGCAATTGCAGTCACCTTATAATCACACTTCTTAAACCTAACCTCGGACGGAACCTCAGCATCTGCTGCCTTCTTATTGGCAGCTACATATTCTACCGCCTTTTTCTTTGTATTGGTAATCTTATATGTTCCATTCTTACCAATCAGGATTGTTCCCTTCTGCACTCCTTTCTTCCCACTGTCTTGCTTGACATTAGAATCTATTACATTCTCCTGTTCCGTCTGAACATCAACCGGAACAATAGTCACTTTTCCAACTGTTACATTAGTCACTTGTGTAGTTGGAGCCTGCGTACTCGCCTGTTGTGTTGTTGCTGCCTGTGTTGTCACCTGCTGTGTTGTTGCCTGTTCTGTTGTTTGCTTCTCACGATAACGGTATTCTATCTGTTCTTCAATCTCCCTGTTCTTCTTTTCCTTTGGTTTCACATTATTATAATCTGACCAATCACTCCACCGATAATAGGTATACATCGGTTTCTCTTCTCTATACATATATTGCGTCTTGTCTTCTACCTGTCTACTATCGGAACTCTCTATCTTATCAGTATCCCAGTCTGACCAATCGCTCCATTGATAGTAATAATATGTTACCGTAGCGTCCTGATACCGGTACTGTGTCTTATAGGATGCAGGAACATTTTGCGTCTCCTGCCAATAATAATGTTCTTTTTTGCTTCCGTTATAATAGTTATATGTCTTCTGTCCATCATTTTTATAACTGTATCCATGACTACAATACTGCCCAGTATCATAACTTGTAATAGGTGTATTCATCCACGGGGTACATTCTGTCCGCCAAGGTCCCCGATGCTTAGAATCATTCTTAGCACAGGTCTCACAAAACCACCACCAGGAGCCATTTGTCCATCTCCAATATCTGTACTGCGTATACCCTGCTCGTGTCTGAACCTGTTGTGTCTGAACATTCCTCGTTGAACTTCCTGCTATTGCAGTATCTGTCCATCCCGACCATGCCCCCCATGTCGTTTTAGTGTCATATTTCGTCCAGCCTGACAAGGTACTGCTTGTACTGGTAGTTGTCTTCTTGTCTTTAAAACGATACACATTTCTCGTCTTTACTTCTGTATTATCGTCTTCTGCCACTTCTCCATCCTGCCATTGGGACCATTCGCTCCAATTCAGCTTTGTCTTCGAATCATCTCTTGTCCATCCGTCAAGCTCATCTTCCGGACTTGTAGTGCTACTCTTATCCCGGTAACGGTAACTGATCCTCTGTTCTACTTCATAGTTCTTCTCATCATTGTACTTTGTAGTTGACCATTCACTCCATTGACCGTTATCTGCCCTAGCTCCCACACTGTTTAACTGTGCAAACAACAGAACACTTACACATCCCATTACAAATAGGTTTCTTTGTTTCTTCATCATATACCTCTCCCTTTATTTTAGTTGAAGTTTTGTGCCTGCCCTTCCAATCACTACCACACTTCCGGCTGGCACAATCACAGTTTCATTCGGCATAATTTCTCTATTGTTCTCAACTATTATCGCTGTTGCAGAGTAATTCGTTATACGGTATTGACCATTCCTGTATGCTTCTATCCCGCAATGTAATCTGCTTATTGTCCGATCCCGCAACACAAGATTTGCCTGCTTTGCCTCCCTGCCAACCAGAACTTTTTCATTTTCCGCTAACACAATTTCGTTTCCGCTCAATTCTCCCTCTAGACATATAATTCTATATCTACTCATTCCGTCATGGTTCCTCCATCCGTCGACTTGTGAAATTTATTATACTTACCCACCACCGTCTCTGTTGCCTCTAATACACTTTTTCCACTAATATCTGTTGGATCCTCAATAATATTTTGAGCCAATGTACAGTATGGACACTCCGCAAATTTATCACTGTCATAATAATGCCCTTTGTTACACTTATGCAGAATCATATAAAACCTCCTCCTCATTTCGACTTTTCCAATATATATCATCCAAGACATATTTGATTTGTCTCGTTTCCCAACCACAATTCTTTTCCTGATTTGCACATAACGGTTAATCCGGATGGTATCTGTGTTCCATCTTCATAAAATATTCCATTCTTGGAATAATCCTGAATCCGATACTGATCTGCTTGTCCATCATATGTAATTCCACAATGCAGCCTGCTTATATTCTTATCATTAATTACAATATCCACCTGAGCTGCATCTCTCCCAATTCGTATCTCCCGATCACAATTAATCCGAAAATAAGTTCCTAATAATTGGCCCTTGACAAAAATAATGGCACCCTGACTATCCTGGTTCAATGCCAGGCTATGTGTTACGCGGATACTCGATTTTTCTTCTCTTATATTGCCAAATTCCTCATAATATTTTCGGCTCATTGGAATATGCATCCCCTGTGCAACAATTTCTGTTCTTCCAATCGAATCAATCATCTTTTGATTTACCATATAACTTTGATGACATCGCACAAAACCTTTATCTCCGATTAATTCTTCAATCTCGTCTAACTTAGCATAGAACACCAACTGATCCGTTAGGGCATATGCGATTATTTTCCTTTTCTGACTTTCAAAATATATAATCCTATCAAGTGACAACCTCTGCTCTTTTCCTTTTACGACCACATTCAGATAATCCGAGCATTTATTCTTCTCCTCCATATATCTGTGCAGATCTGCAGCTATCTTCTTCTCATCTAATGGTTTCAGACAATATGCAAATGCCCTATAATTATAACCTTCAAAAACATGTTCCTTCGATATCGTCAGAAATATAATATCAACATCAATATGATGTTTTCGGATAAAACTTGCCGTACTCATCCCATCTATCTGCTTCATATGAATGTCCAAAAACAAAAGATCAACATGAAAATCGTCTTTCTGAATCGAATCCATAACTTCCCATCCGTCTGTAAAATGAGAAATCTCAACTTCTGTGTACGAAAACAAAATACGAACCAGCATATCATGAAGTTTATTTGCTGTTTCTAATTCATCTTCACAGATTCCAACCTTTAACATATCTTCTCCATATATCCCCTTTTCACGCTATAATTAATTATTATCTTATTTTCAAATTCTAATTTCAACAAAATGGAACCAAAGGGTATTATACAGAACGAAAAGCAACAACCCTCATTCATATTAGGATTCAGCATCCATATAATACTCCGTCCCAATTCCATCACTTCGAATTCAGATATATTCTCCATTGTTCATACACTGCAGCTTTCCTATATTTACTAATTGGCAGGCTGATTCCATTCTTCATATGTACAGAACAATTATCAATACTTTTTATGTGCTTACTATTCACTAGATAACTTCTATGAATTTGAAGAAAATCTTCATCTTTTAACAGATCTCTGATTTCATGAAAAGCAAACTGCTCTACTGTCTCTGTATCTGCTGTCCATATATGAATCTGCTTCATATCCGCTTCAATATAGTATATATCATCAATATAATATGTTTTAATTTCCTTTCTCAGCGGAAGTACAATTTCCTTTTTTTCTATCAATGCAAATGCATGTATTAATCGATCTGTAAAACAGATTGCATCATACCGGTCTACAAGCAAGTTAAGATCCTGTGATCTATTGTACAGGTCAATATGCAGATCCTTCTTATATTCACCCTTTACATGACACATAAGATCCTTCTCTAATAGCCTCAGATTCTTCTGATTCTCTCCGCACAGTGCAATTCTTATCTGTTCCATAATTCATTCCCCATTTCATCTGTTTTTGTAATTCACACAATAACAGACTTCCCAAAAAGTATGTCAAAAATGTAACAATTAGCAAAATAACTGTTCTTTTTAACATCCTGTATTTTTCCATTTGGTGATTAAATTCTTACGTATATACCCACCTATGTCAAACAACATGTCAGCATATCTACAATTATTCTTTCATTATTAATTACATATTGCATCTTCGATATACAGAAATACTACCACAATGAGTTATATATTACAACCTTTTGCAATGCTATTTTATAATTAAGAACTACTATAAAATGATATATAAACCACAAAATCATAGATAATTTAGGAGTGTATATTCATGGACGTTATTAAGAAAATTAAAGATTTAACAGCAGAAAGAGGATGGACTGAATATCGCCTTGTGAAAGAATCCGGCATTGCAGCTTCAACAATATCTAACATTTTTCACCGCAACACACTTCCTAATATTTATACGTTAGAAACGCTTTGTGATACCTTTGGCATCACGCTAAGTCAGTTTTTTTCCAATGATGTTATGCTTTACCCTTCTGAAGATCAGGAAGCAATCTTACTAGAATGGTCTTATCTGAACACCAATCAACGGGAACGCCTCCTATCCTTTCTGAAAAGTATGCGCGAGTGATTAGATTCTGAGCCACCGAAAATCTTGTATATCTCTATTTCACCCGCCCGAATCAGGGTATATAAATTTAATGAAATACAAAATACCGGGTAATACCCATGTCTATTAACATGAATACCGCCCGGTATTATTCCACATATCCAAAATTATATCACAAATAATTATTGCTCTTTTACATTGAGAAAACTCTCCTGACCGCCACCCGATATTCTTCCGGTCTGTTCGCCTTCCGTATCTTCTTCAAATCCTTCTCCGATTCAGGAAACATCTGCCCTAGATAGAACCATACCTCCTTCATCTTGAAAAGGGCATCTTTTTCGCTATTCAAAACCTCCCGATATCCGGCATATAATCGATCATGATATTCCTTAAGTTCTTCTGTTGTTACAGCCTGTCCGCCTCGAATCTCACGCAATAATGCAGGATTAGTCACCACACCTCTTCCAAGCATGATCCGTTCTACCATAGGAAACCTCTTACGAAACGTCTCATAATCTTCCTTTGTAAAGATATCTCCATTGTAACATACCGGATGCATACTCTGTTCCAAGCCCTCGGCAAACACTTCCCAATTGGGATGATTGTTATAATAGTCCTTCTGCAGTCTTGGATGAATAATGATCTCCGAAAGCGGATACCGGTTATACACTTTCATAATATCCTCAAACTCTTCCGGGAACTCTATTCCAATCCGGGTTTTCACCGAGACACTGCACTTCTTTTCCTCGGAGTATCCAGACATTTTCTCAAAAATGCCATCAAAAAATCGATTCAACCGGTCTGGATCATCCAGAAATCCGCTTCCCTTTTTCTTAGATACAACCGTAGCCGCAGGACATCCCAGATTCAGATTCACCTCATGATATCCTAATTCCATGAGCATATTACATGTATCTAAAAACTGTTCTACATCATTGGTAAGAATCTGTGGCACCACACACATTTCCTGATTGTTTTCCGGTGCAACTTCTTTCCGTTCCCTTGTCTTCAATATCTTTTTCTTTGTAGGTGCAATAAATGGAGTAAAATACTTATCCATATCCCCAAACATGGTATGATATACATTCCGGTATACATACCCCGTTACTTCTTCCATTGGAGCCAGATAAAATTGTACACTTTCTTCTATTCCGTCCATTATTATTCCCCCTAAAATTATATAATATAGATTTGAGCGGAGCGTAGACCAAACCCGTTTGAATCCAAACCATAAGTGCGTGAGAGGGCGCTGAAGATCCAGCGGATCTTCATTTAGCACCGACCGGAGCATAGCGTAGACCGAACCCGTTCGAATCCGAACCGGAGGTTCGTTGCAAGAAAAAAGCAGGACAATCTGTCCTGCTTTTCTTCTTGCAATTAACGTGCGTGAGAGGATTCGAACCCCCGACACCTTGGTCCGTAGCCAAGTGCTCTATCCAGCTGAG
Organism: uncultured Lachnospiraceae bacterium; assembly: GCA_902762905.1. Taxonomy (GTDB): domain Bacteria; phylum Bacillota; class Clostridia; order Lachnospirales; family Lachnospiraceae; genus CAG-590. The sequence continues at coordinate 58,430 of CACWQE010000011.1, forward strand.
CTACACACACATATTCCATTAAAATAAGTCTTCCTAAAGAAGACCTCTCCCAAATAATATATAATTATATTCTTCCTAATAAAATGCCGGCGACCGGAATCGAACCGGTACGGGAGTATAAGTCCCGCAGGATTTTAAGTCCTGTGCGTCTGCCAGTTCCGCCACGCCGGCATTCTACACTATCTATTCGATAGTGGAATGGAACCTACAGGGCTCGAACCTGTGACCCTCTGCTTGTAAGGCAGATGCTCTCCCAGCTGAGCTAAGATTCCATATTGGGAGTATTAAATTATGTGATTACTCACAAGCGACCCGGATGGGGTTCGAACCCACGACCTCCGCCGTGACAGGGCGGCGCTCTAACCAGCTGAGCCACCAGGCCAAACAACATTAGTATTATAACATATATCTTACGTAATATACAAGCATTTTCTAAACTTTTTACAAAATTAATGGACCATCAGGGACTCGAACCCGGGACCGATCGGTTATGAGCCGATTGCTCTAACCAACTGAGCTAATGGTCCATAAAGCCGATAGGGGGACTCGAACCCTCAACCTGCTGATTACAAATCAGCTGCTCTGCCAATTGAGCCATATCGGCATATTCGTTATCAACTAATTTTCCATTGATATCTGTTCGAAGCATAAAATGTCTCTCGCATATATACCGAGATACCTCGAAAGTGGAACCTACAGGGCTCGAACCTGTGACCCTCTGCTTGTAAGGCAGATGCTCTCCCAGCTGAGCTAAGATTCCAGGAGATAAGAAAAGAGGAATTACTTCCTCTAATAATATAAACGACCCGGATGGGGTTCGAACCCACGACCTCCGCCGTGACAGGGCGGCGCTCTAACCAGCTGAGCCACCAGGCCAAAAGATATATTCTATACCTTCAGAACTTCACACAAAGATTACATCTAATAACATACCACCAAGTTCTCTTGCGATAAGTTAAGCCTTCGACCGATTAGTACTTGTCAGCTCCATGTGTTACCACACTTCCACCTCAAGCCTATCTACCTCGTCGTCTT
>CACWQE010000012.1:0-8399 GCA_902762905.1 uncultured Lachnospiraceae bacterium
GCCCACTTTGATATCCTGATTCAGGAAACGTTTGATATCTGGATTATAATACCTTGCACGCATATAGTAAAGACCGTTTTCATCCGTTACTACACCGTAACTTCCGTTGTATAAGAACCGGACTGCATTTTTCGCTTTCTGTAGTAATTCTCCATAGGTGCCATATGCAAACCGTTCTATGATCGTTCCTGTAAGGTTGGTAAGCAGCGTGGTAGAACCAATGTTGTCATAATGATACAACAGATTCTGCTCTGTTCCGCTGTTATACTGTGCTGTAAGTCCTTCAGCTCCGTATGCATAACTTGTTGTCGTTCCGTCTGCTTCATATGCCAGCAGAAGTCTGCTCAGACTTCCACTGGTGTCTGTCACATATTCGGTACGTTTCTTTCCACATACGGATGCTGTTCTTGTATTCTCGGCATCATACTCGTAGGAGATACCACCTGCTTCTACCAGACGGTTCCGGCAGTCATATGTCAGGTGCTGCATCGTTCCGTCTACCGGGCCGTATACCATATTTCCCTTGGCGTCATACTGTACTTCCTGTCCGTTATACTTCGTCAGGCGGTTTGCCGCATTATATTCCATCTGAACCACTTCCAGACGGGAAGTATCCATCGGATCTGTTACCTGCTTTTCGATCACTTCGCCAAATACATTGTAGCTATAGGTCTGTTCCTGTAACAGTTTTCCCTTCGCATCGGTATCCGTCTGTTTGATAAGCTGTCCGGCAGTATCATAACTTCTGGTCTCTTCCGAGCCATCTGCACGCTGTATCCGTGCCAGTCTTCCATATCGGTCATAGCTGTATGCAGTCTTTCCAAAATGATCGCCTGACATACCGCTCACCGTTCCGTCCGCACGATAAGTATATCTTACAATCTCACCACCCGGATAATTCACCTGGGTACGGTTGCCTAACTCATCATATCCATACGATACGGTTCTGCCCTGATAATCCGTGTAGGATGTAACACGGTTCAGATTATCATATGTTCTATTCACTGTCCGGACTGTGCCTAACAGCCCGCTTTCTTTTTCCTTCACCTCCGTTATATTACCATTCCGGTCATAGGTATATGTTATCGTTCCTAATGCATCCCGAACCGATTCCACTCGGTTGAGACTGTCGTATGTGTATATCGTATCTTCTCCGGCACTGTCCGTCTTCTTTTCCAACAGCATCCGGTCATTATATTGGTAATCTGTGGTGTTGCCAATCGCATTGGTCTCCCGTTCCAGTAAACCATTCGTTCCGTACTGATAGGTATAACTGCTTCCACTTCCCGCTGCATTCTGGTTCGGATCAGACATGGAGTGGATACGCCCTAAGCTGTCATATTGTACGGAAGAGACTCCCTGTAAGGCATCCGTTACTGCGGTCGTTCTTCCCAGATCATCATATGCATAAGAAGTTATCCGCACCTCTCCGGTCATCTGATAAGTGCCATCTGCCTGTCGTGCTCCCTTTGCTCCCTGCTTTGTTGTAATAACCTGTCCCGCTGCATCATATCCATACGACGTTACCATTCCTTTGGCATCAACGCTCTGCAAGATGCGGTTCTGCTTATCATATGTGTACTCTGACAGCACATTGCCCTCTGCATTGGTAGTCCGTATTTCTCTGCCCGCCGTATCATACCAGCTTGTTACGGTGCCGCCATTTACTACATCTTCTGTTGTCACCGTATGATTCTTTACGGAATAAGTTATTCTGGTAAGCGGATTGCTCTGATCTGCAACACGGATTCCACTTTCGATCACCCGGTTCAGGGAATCATACCGGCTATATGCTGTTCTTCCACTTGCATCCACCGTCTCTGTGCAGTTACCATTTCCATCATAATGATACGTTGTTACATTTCCGTTGGCATCAGTCTCGCTGATCACATTGCCATAGATGTCATACGCATACTGTATTGTCTGTAGTTCCTCTTTCTTGCTTCCGGTTGTTTCCGTCAACACTCTTCCTGCTGCATCATATGTATAAGCAACCGTCGGCTCAGCGGTACTTACAATTGTCTGTGTTCTCCAGCAGCTGTCATACGAATAGGTTGTCCGCACCCCGGCTGCATCGACCGTATAATCTAACTTTCCATTCGGATAGTAGACGCTTTCTACAGTCTGATTCTCCTCTGCGTTCTCTAGACATACCGTAGTCTGTCTGGTCAGATTACCGCCTCCATCATAAGCATATTCTTTCTGCGATAATATCGTATCTTTTCTTGTTTCCACCTCTTTCGTTTTATTGCCGACACGGTCATAGCTATATGTGATAACCGTTCCTGTCAGTCCATCGGTAACAGTCTTCGGAAGTCCTGTCTTTGTATAAGTATACTTTGTTACGGATACCGCCTCTCCTGCCGTATCATAGACCGTCTCCTGAATCATTTGATTATTCTTGTCATATTGATAGCGGGTCGTCTCTCCGGTCGGTTCATTCTTCTCCGTCAGATTACCATTACAATCATATTCATAGAGTGTTGCTCCTCCATCCTGATCTAATACCGATTCCGTTCGTCCCATGTCGTCATACAATGTCTGCGTCTCATATCTTTCTCCTGTAACCGCATCGGTCACGGTTGTTGTCTCCACCTGTCCGCTGGCATTATATGTATAATTGGTCTGATTGCCATTCTTATCCTCAACCTGACACAGATCACCCTTGACATACTGATATGTGATCTGTCTGCCTGCGGAATCTGTCTCTGACAGAATCTGCCCATAATCATTATATGTATATGTCGTTGTGTTGCCGTTCTGATCTGTTACGGTATGAATCTGTCCATTCTCATAATAAGTAATCTGCGTACTTTCTCCGTTGCAGTTCTTCATGGAAAGCATATTACCGTCTTTATCATACGTCATAACCGTCTCCGCAATACTTCCATCCATCAGACTGTTCCGAATTGCTGTCATATTACCATTCCCGTCATAGGTATAGGTAGTCGAATATCCATTGGCAAGATTCACTGCTGTCTGGTTTCCATCCTCATCATACGTCATGGTCATTTTCTCGCCAGCCTCGTTTGTCTGACTGATAATATTACCGTATGGATCGGTTACTGTAGTCTTACTGTTGCCATTTCTTGTTGTCGCAACTGTTGTCAGATTGCCGTTCTTCTCATCCTCCTTGTATGTAAATGTAGTTGTATTGCCAAGCGCATCCTTCTGGCTTCTGACTCTTCCTGATTGATAAACAGCCGCTCCCGAATCTGCCATATAGGTGTTTGTCACATAAGTTACATTCTCATCATTTGTAACGGTAAGAATGCGGTGATTGTCATCATATGTATAATATGTATTCTCACCCATTGCATTCGTGTACTGTTTCAGGCACTGGTTCTCATCATAATAGAAGAATACTTCCCGGTTGGCACAATCCTCAATCTTCTCCACCATGCCATCTGCATTCAATGTATATAGCAGGTATCTGCCACTTCCTTTATCTGTTACTTTTAACGACTTCTTTGTCCGCTCTACGACCAGACTCTTACCCTCCGGATTCTTCATTCCGGTCAGATTTCCTGTTTTGTCATAGCTGCTTACAAGCCCGGAACAGTCCGTCAGGGTAAATGACCCATCACTTTTCCTCTTCAACACATAACCTGCCTTGTTCTCATTCAGGCACTTATAATTCTGTTTCATCGGAATCTTACTGATATCAAGATAATAATAACCATTCTCATCCGTTACATAATTGGCTTTACTCTCATAGTCCTCTGCCAGGAAAGTATAGAATCCAGACGGTGATACATAGTATCTTATCGTTCCATCTTTCATATCCAGAAGTCTGGTCTCATAATTATGCGTCCATCCATATCCAAATTCTCCAAGTTCTGCTGTTGCATTCGAATCATAAGTCAACGCTGCGGATACTGCATTCACACCCTGTACGGACAATGCCGATATCTGATCCATATATCCACCGGTGCTGATATTAACCGGATCTGCCTCTGTGTTCTCATCGGTCGGCTGTTGATAGATACAATCCAGTACCGGAACATGAGAGGCAACCGGAGAGAGCCGAACTTCCACTCCAAGATTTTCACCCGCTAACACATCATACTCTTCCTGGATAAGTTTTTTATAATTATACCATTTCCTACCTTCAATCGGTACCACCGTTATATAGGTACCGGATATCTTCTCTCCCGGTTTCAAACATTCCACCATAACGACGTCACCGGACGACATCACCGGCACTTGTTTTTCTCCATCTACGGAAGCAATATACCTCCTGCTATTCTCGTGCCGTGTTCCAAATGATGTCTTTACATTATAAAACTCCTTATAACCCTCATTCTCTAATGTAAAGTACACATAATATTCTTCCCCCTTCTCTGCCCGATCCTCCGGTTGTATCGTAAGAACCAGTCCTTTTCCTGCCGTTACCTCAAAGCCGTTAGATTCAAAGTTACATACAAATGCACTGTCAAACGGCATCAGGGTTCCGGTCAGTAATGCCTGAAGCTGATATGTACCTGCCTCGTCTCCCCGGATATACCATGATACACTTCCACACTCTCCACCTCGCAGCTCGGGAAGTGTCTGTGTCATACTCTGCCCATTCTTTGTACCAGCCAGACTTAGACCGGATGGCATCTGCAAGGTAGTCGTCAGATCTTTTGCAACAATGGTCTGGGATGATGCATTATTATATACGATTAATGTGGCCTCATACATATCCTTCAGCCACGAGATTGACTGTGTAATATACATCGTATAATATAACTTTGGTTTGTCATCCATCTTTTTCATCGTTATATCATCATCTACTATATCATGACCTCCTCCATCCCCAGTATTACCGCCGGAGGAACCGGAACCGCCGGCCAAACTGGTTCTTACACCTGCTGCTTCCACCATTGAAATTATGCTTTCTTGCTGTTGCTTCCTTATTTCATTGGAAAAACTCAGTTTTGTCCGGACTGTAAATATATGCTGGTTTTCGGGATCTGACAGATCAATTCCTGCATTGACAATCTCATCAAATTCCATTTGCCGTACTGTGAAATCAGCGTTTACCGTATCCCCCTTGTCTAAGGTAAATACATATGGTGTCTCTCCATGTAATTCAATCTCTACACTCTTCTCTACGGCAATATATCCCGGTTTGTATAATGCAATCCGATACGTTCCCGGTTTCTGCATAATAACTGCTTTTCCATCCTGATCCGTATAAGAAGTATCATTATGATCGCTGGCAGAATTCACATAAACGATGACATTCTTGACCGGTGCTCCTTGTGCATTCCGAACCTCTACAACTGCCTTTCCAGAACTTTCCTTCGGTAAGACTGTGATCCGGGCTGTCTGATATGCCGTGTTACCGCTTGCATCTTCCACCGTCAGAGTAACAATATACTCCCCTGCTTTCTTATAGATATGTCGTGCATATGGCCCACTTGCATCCGGTGTTCCATCCCCAAAATTCCACTGGTAGCTTCGAATTCGGTCATTATCCGTAGAACCCATTCCACTCAGTACCATTTCATAACCTTCAACGACCGATGTATCCGTATTCAGAACTACGTTCGGTTTTGTAGAATCTACTGGTCTTGGCTTAACATATGAAAGCACAGAATATGCCGTATTTCCTGCCTCATCTGTCACCATCAACTGATAAATATATGTGTACTGTGGATTAACATTTGTGTCCTTGTACATCACATTTCCACTACCTGATGTGATCACCTCAAAGGTATCCTCTTTCTGCTGATTCTTTCGATATAACACATAGCGCAGAGTTTCCACACCTTTATAATGCAGAATAACACTCCAATCTCCTGCCTGTGCCGATAATTGAGGTATCTCCAATGACACATTATGCACAACTACACTGGATTGACAAACCTTACTTACATTACCTGCCACATCCACGGCTTTCGCACGGATGTAATAGGTGCCATTTGGGTAGGACGTCGTATCCCAGTCATATGACACGGTTCCCCCTGTCATATCCGTTTGCACCGTACCAAGGTCAAGCTCTGCGGCCTGCTCCGCATCACTCTGGATGATAAATTCCACACGCGACAGTCCTGCGTTATCAGACACATATGCGGAAAGATTCACCGTCCCGGCTACCATCGTTCCCTCTTTTGGAAGAATACTATGTACCACCGGCTTTTCCACATCTGCCTGTTTCTGTGCCACTACTACATTGGATTCTTCACTACAATTTCCTGCATAATCATATGCAACAACCTTATAGCAATACCCGGTATCATATGCAGCGTTGCGGTCATAATAAGATATCGTGGTAATTCCGTCTGCAATACACGCATAGGTATTCAAACCTTCTACACTACGATATAACCGGTACCCCGCAACATCATTATCTACCGGCTCATTCCACTTCAGATAAATATTGCCCGCCGTCCCCGCAACAGTCAACCGATCCACCGCTGCCGGTGCTGTATGATCGATCACACATTGAATCCATACCTGTCCGGTATCTCCGACATTATCCGAAGTATCGACGGCATATGTCCGTAGATACAGATCACCCTCTGGAAACTCTGATACATCCATTGTGTAAGATGTCTGCACCTTTTTCGCCGGATTATCTATTGTCTGTGTTGTAAGTGCCATCCATTCCTTATTATCATACGAATAATCAATCTGAATCTTCGCTACTGCACAGTTATCATATGCCTTAACCTGAATCGGAATCTCCTTATTATAGTATCCACCCGTTGGAGACGCAGATACAATTCTTGGTGCAATACAATCTGTACCAATCTTTACCGTAACCGGGTCGGAAGATATGCCCCGGTTTCCCATAATATCATAGTAAGTCACCTGATAGGTTACTTCCTTCTCCGGTTCTAATCCCTCTAACACACATCCCATATCGGTAGTGACACGGGCGGTCTCACGATAACTGCCATCCTCCTGCACTTCTTCTACCAGTGCATAGGAATAATCCTCATCCTCCGGCTTATCCCAGGTAAGGATCACGGTGGTAGACTCTACCTTTGCCTGAACATTCTCCGGCTTATCCGGTCCCACATTATCCACCTGATAAGTTACTGTTGTTCCTTCTCCGTTGGTATTACCCGCTGTATCATACACGAAAAACCGCAGCGTTACTTCCTCTCCTACAGAGTTTGTATCAAACGAAAGTTTCACCGGCTGGGTATCCATCGGCTTTGTAGCAACTACTTTATATGTATCTGTATCCGGCAGATATTGCTCCATTACCACACGATCTAATGCTTTATTATCACTTGCCGTAATTGTGAATTCTGCCGTTCCACACAAAACTCCATTTAACGGTTCTAATTGATCGATCCTAGGATCTTCCTTATCTGCATTTCCTGTTACTTCCACTACATCCGAACATTCACCCTCTAATCCGTCTTCATCATATGCACTGACGCAGTATCGATAGGTCTCGCCATCTTCTATCTCTTTATCATAATAGTAAGTCTTATTCGGCTGATCACTATCTATGATCAACCGCCTTTCCTCTCCATCCTTCTCCCGATAGATACGGTATCCGGCAATATCCACCTCAACTCCCTTGGCAAAACTTATGATTGCAACACCATTGCGTACTTCTGCTCCTACTTCTTTTAGCTTGGAAGGTGCTGTCTTATCCAGATAATAGGTATAGTTCTCCTGTACTTCGTACCCTGCATGATCCGTAATCCGAACTGACAAGGTAATCTCTTCTGCCTCAATCTGCGTTGTATCAATCGTTGCCTGTGCAGTCAGGGATTGCTGATAAGAAGAATATACACCGATTGTCTTATTATAAATTGCAACCGGTTCTGTCGCATCTTTCTCCAGATATTCCATCTGTACCTGATAGCCCTTACTGCTTCCTGCATTCCGAAATGTAACCGTAACGTTCTGTCTTCCTCCTGTCAGTTTCCCATAATTAGAAGGCGTTATCTCTTCTATCTCAACCGCCTGCGTATATAAGATTGTCTCCTCGGAACGATCTGATACATTACCTGCTTCATCTAGTGCCTCCACCTGGTAACAATAGCGCGTATTGATCTCCAACCCGCTATCCATACAGTTATTCGTCCGGGTTTCTTTTACAAGTTCTCCATCCCGATAGACACGGTACCCCGTAACCGCAATGTTATCATCCGACTCCTTCCAATTTAGCATAAGTGTCGTTCCATAACGCTCCGATACGGTAATATCGGCAGGTGTAGTTGGTGCTTTGTTATCTTCTTTCGTTGTAACCGTAATCGTCTTAGATAATGCCGATGTATTCAATGTGGCATCCTTCGCCACTACATAATAAGAGTATTCTGTTCCCGCCTTTAAGTTCCGGTCTGTATAAGTAGTTCCTGTAACCGACATGATCTTCTTCTCATTCCGGTAAATATCATACCCGGCTACCCCGGTATCATCCGTCGAAGCATCCCACGATAATT
>CACWQE010000012.1:8439-67766 GCA_902762905.1 uncultured Lachnospiraceae bacterium
TACCCCGGTATCATCCGTCGAAGCATCCCACGATAATTTGAGTGTTGTATATTGAATATCGGATGCCGTAAGTCCGGTCGGAGCGGATGGTGCTGTAATATCCTGAATATCTTCCACTAACTCCCTACACATACCTTCAACATCCCGGTTAAAGACATAGTAATCCCTTGGTTTGGTAAGCACTAACCGGGCAAAGGTATTTCCCTCTGGAACATTCACCGTCTGAATATATGCCGTGCCTTTCGCCGTCATCTTACCACTTAATGTCGTAGTATGATCTTCTCCTGCGTTTACGGTATCCTTATACAGTTGGATATTTCCCTTAATCTCTAACTGCCCTTTTTGCAGATTCAGGGTAGACCATTTGAACACAAAATTCCCGTTAGTCTGGAAAATATCAGAATCATTATTCATATCCAGCCGGCTTCTATTATCTATATTACACGAATTGGAAACCTGTACAATACCGCCATTTATCTGGAAACTTCCTCTATACAGCTCAAACGCTCCTGTCAGCAAGTGCTTTCCATTGACATCAAATGTATTTCGGATAATAAGACTGCCCGCTACATTCAAATCCTTCTGTAATGTAATCGGAGTCAGACATTCCAGATTACCCGCCCATTGTGTAAACATTGGGTTCTCCCCATTTCTCCATGTACAGGTAACCCCTTCCAAGATGGACAATCGTTCACTTCCTATCACCGGATTACAGATATGGATTGCATTATCTATACGCACGCCATCTGAAGAAGTATTCTCAATCCGAATTGTTCCCGGTTGAAAACTGTCTGCATTCCTCATATTCTGAATCCGCTGCAACTGCTTTCCACTTAACAAAAAGACGATATTCTTAGAAAATGTCTGCCCGTTATATGCACGATTAGCAAACCGGATATCTCCCTGTATCTCAATCGTTCCGTTCTGCATCTCTCCGGCAAGGTTTTTGCCCGGAGAAGCCTCATAATCTCCACTAATATATACATAATCTGCTGCATCCTGCATTCGGATCAATCCGGCATTTTCCTGATAATTACCTGACTCATCTTTTGTAGCCATATTGTAATTACCATTTACTTCCAGTCTTCCCCCATGAATCCACATAACCCCTCCGGTCTGTTTCACATCGCCCATTACCGTAAGTTTATGACCATTGAGATCCATAGTTCCTGCAAGCAATACCAGATCCCCGGAAATTACCGTATCTTTTGTCAGTATATACCCGACAATACCGTCTGTTGAAAAATGCAGTTTTTGTTCCGGGTCGATGATGGAATCCGCATCAAAAGATCTGGTTGCATAGACTCCATCCTTAGATGTATTGGCAATCACCAGTTCCCTTACCTTCCAGTAATTATTCTGCAATTCGATCGTCTGCTTCTGATCTCCACTCATTATGATCTGATTGGTTCCTGTCAGCTTGTAATAGTTTCTGACATTTCCAAATATAAGATTTCCTTTCACCTCTAAGATACCGGAAGATTGATTGACTGTCCCGGACGTTCCACAGGCAATCCGGCACTCTCCATCCACTGTTAAATGATGGTCATTCAGATCCAACAATCCCATATCTACAATACCATGTACGGTCATGTCCTGTGATAACTTCATGGCCGCTGGATAATAGATATTGGCTGTTATCTCTTTCTGTTCCAATGCACAATACAGATACACCCATCCTGCAATCGGGTTACCATCCGCTGTCAGGTTTTCATAAACCGATACATAGGCACCCTCCTCAAAACGGATTCCCTTCTCATTTTCAATCACAAGATCATCTACATACAGTTTAGATCCATGAAATTGCAAAAACTGCTGATTTGTACCGGCTAATGTCAGTGTAGTTCCATTACGGAAATTCATAGAATAGTAGGTTGGGTCCTGCAATATATCACCCTTAATTGTAAAAGCTACCTGTTTCATTGTAAGATCGCCTTTTACATTCCAATCCCCATCTACCAGAATTGTTCCGTCTTCCACACATAATGCATTTCCATTCGACATATTACCGCGAACGTGCAGAGTACCATTGTGCAAACGCAGATCCACACTGTTATGCTCATAGTCACCTTCCACCGTCAACGTGTGACCATTGAGATCCATGCAGCCGCCTGATATCTTAAGATCGCCTTCGATCACTTCGTCCTTTTGTAAGGTGTATCCCAGAATTCCTCCATCTGCAAAGGTCACTTTACATCCTGTCCGATTCTCCATAGATACATATGCCAGATCCTTTGCTATATAGATTCCCTCCTCACTGGTGTTATCCAGAATCAACTGCCCCAAACGGGTCCATCGATCATCCATTATAAGCGTCTGCTTGTCTGTTCCATTTAACTGTAATACTACTGTTTCAGGAGATTCAAATCCCGAATCAATATTTACATCCCCCTTTACAATTATGGTTCCCTTTTGAATACTATTATTTCCGCTCAGATATAAGTCATGGTCTACAATTAATTGATCCTCGTCATTACTCATATTGATCCCGGTACGATAATAATTCTGTGAAAAAGAACCACAATGTAAGGTTCCCTTTTGCAGATAGATATGTTCCCGATAGCTCTCCAAATAAACTGCCCCACTGACTGCCAAACTATGCCCCTGTAAATAAACATCAACCCCTCCTGCCATTCTCAGATCGCCTTCGATTTTCCAATCGGTCGGCATAGAAATACTACCATTGAAATATATATTTCCTTTATATGTTATACCCTCCTGAAATGAAGAATCACTACCCAATCCAAGATAACCCGTCGCTGCGCCCTTCGATTGTACTATGTTTCCATATGCACGGGGTGTATTCTGGAAAACAATTCCATCTGCATTATCCATAACCAGATTCTGGAAATAAGATTCATTTGAATTTTCTAACTGAATCGTCTGCTTCTGTGTCCCGGAAAATATTGTGGTATGACTTCCTGTTGCCGCAAAGGACTCATTATTCCCCGTCTGTGTAAAATCGCCTTTTACTTCCAGAGTACCCGCACTTAATCTGCCTTTATGCGCAACTGCGGATTCCATCTTGAAATCCCCATCTACCAACAGGTAATCTTCTTCCTTTGTCATGGATAGCGTGCCCCCGACAATCGTCAGATTTCCCTTGACATGGTAACTATGACCATTCAGATCAAACACTCCGCCTCCAATCTCCAGATCACCCTCATACTCACCATCTTCTTCCACTGTAAAACCATGGACTGCGCCCGAAGCATAAGATAATACACCATGCTCACTTGCCACATTGACAACCGATACATTATCCTCTACCACAACACCGTCCTCATTATCCACTACAATATTTTCGAATATGGAAGAACCGGAAGGTACTGCGATGGTCTGTTGTTTTGAACCACATAATATAATGGTCGCTTCCGCGTTACTTGACAGGGAAATACGGGTATTCTTCTGATTCGTAATATCCCCATATATCCGAACAGTACCGCCTCGAATAGTGTTACTGCCCTCCGTTACAATATAATCCCCTTGTACGGATAATTCCGCATCGCCCGACATCATTATCATCGAATTGGATGCATATAGGGAACCTTCTACCGTTACATGTGCATCCTGCAAGCGATAACTACGGGAATATCCACATCCCAGATACAGATTGCCATGAATAGTCACATCTTGTGTGAAACTATAATAATCCCGAATTACAACATCTCCATATATCCCATCACTTGCAATCTTTGCGTCAGATGTTAATACGGTCCTTCCTGACACCTTATCTGATACATGTGTAACCGTTCCTTTTACTCCAACCTCTGCTTCAAGCTCTACGCTTCCCGTCTCCGGTTGATCAATCAGCAGATTCTGCACGGAAAATGAATTCCAATGTTGTTTTCCGGTCTGAATACTCTGTTTTCCACTACCGGACAACTTTAACGTATGATTTTCTGATGTCTGGAATAACGGATGCTCCAGATCATCCGCTGCTGTCAGATTGCCCTGCAATTCCAATATGCCTGCTGTCAGATCTGCTATGGTCTCTCTTCTACCCGAATCTATATAATCTCCCTGGATACACACATAATCTTCCGGCTGATCCATAATAAGTCTGCCCGCACTGTAATCTACAATAACTTCTTCATTTTCCTTATAGATAAGCTGTTTCCTGTAATCTCCTTCAACGATCAGATTGCCGCCACTGATCCTGACATTTCCTCCGGCATGAACAAAATCACCATGCACTGTCATAGTATGTCCCGCCAGATCAAGTGTACCTCCTACCAGATAATAGCTGCCATCAATCTCTACATCCTGATCTAAGGTTGTACCCACTGTCCCATCCACCGGATAATGTAGTTGATGATTCTCATCCTCGATCGTATCAACCATTAGCATATGCTTCGACACTACACCATCTGTGCTATGATTAGCAATGATCATATGTGCGATCGTCCAACGCGAATCGGCTGCAATATCAATTATCTGTTTCTCATTTCCCGCAAAAATAATCCGGCAGTCACTGCCATATCTGATAGACGTACTACACCTATTACTATCGCTTGGCACCAGATCACCATGTAATTCAATCGTTCCATTATTTACATTTCTGGAATCCCAATAACTGGAAACATAATAATAATCTCCTTTTATAACCACCATATCATTTGGTGAATTCATGTACCAGTTACCATACCGTTGATCCTGTAAATTGCCCTCTACTATCAAATATCCCTCATCTACATACAGACTGCCATTTAACACCAGATCACCATGTACGATCAGTTTATGACCATTGAGTCTCAAGGTAGCCCGTAATGTCAGATTGCCAACTTCCATATCCTCTTTTAGAGTTATGTCTTGTCTCCACTCCACATCTTCGTAAGATATCTCGTCCACAGTTTCTTCCTCTTCTGAAACCGTTTCTTCCGTTGTTACTCCTTCCTCTTCTGACGAAGCATCCTCAACCGCTATTTCCTGCTCTTGCGATAGTTCCTCCGTATCCGGTGTATCCGTTTCCTCTTCGCTCAACTCCTCCTGTTCATATTCGGTTGCCTGAACACTTGATAGACTGCCGGCAAAGTTATTCACTCCCATTGCCACCAATAAGATCCATGCTAATATTCTTCGTAAATTCCTCTTTCCTGTCATATTCTATTCCTCCCCATCTCTTACTTTCCAATTCGAATCTTTCTCACTTTGCTATATTTACTATAGATTGTCTTTCCTGTTCGCAAAGTCCGGTATGCCCTTACTTTGACATAATACGTTTTATTCTTCTGAATCCGCCAGTTCCGTTTTGTAATCGTTCCTTTCACCTTCCGTTTTACAGTTATATTTTTGTAATGTTTGAACCGGCCATTCTTTGCATACCGTATCTGATACCCGTTTTCGCCTTCTTCCTGTAACGGAAGCATCTGCCGGATCTGGATATTCATATATACCTTTTCGTCTTTCTTATGCGCAGACAGACTTTTGATCAGCGGACGTTTTCTTCGAAACCGGTTGATCTGCCGTAACTCCTTTTGATTCCATGTTGAAGTCTCTTCTGTCTGTATCTCCCCTGTACCAGCCTCTGTTGTACTTACCGGCCCCTCTACTCCTCCCTCTGTTGCTACACTTATTGTCTTCTCCGTAGTTGATGTTTCCGTTGCCTTTGTTGTTTTCTCCGTATCCGGTTCTCTTGTCGTTTCTGTTGTCTTCTCTGTGTTTGGCTCTTTCGTCGTTTCCGTTTTCTTCTCCGTATCCGGTTCCTTCGTTGTTTCCGTTTTCTTCTCCGTATCCGGTTCTTTCGTTGTTTCCGTTTTCTTCTCTGTATCCGGTTCGTTTGTTGTTTCTGTTGTCTTCCCCATATCCGGTTCTTTCGTTGTTTCCGTTTTCTTCTCTGTATCCGGTTCCTTCGTTGTTTCTGTTGTCTTCTCTGTATTTGGCTCCTTTGTTGTTTCTTCTTTACCTAACTCTTCTGTCGTATTCGGCTTCTCTGTCGTTTTACCTTTTACTTTTTTGACAGACACAATATTCCCATTCTTATCATATTTATACTCATATTCCGCTCCATTGGAATAATACACAGATACCACTCGCCCTAACGCATCATATTGATACTTCACACTCTCATTTGCACGGACATACAATCCTCCTCCCTGCATGGCAATTGCGAAAATTCCCATATAGATTCCAACCATTATTTTATTCTTTTTCCCTCTCATATACGCCCTCCATTTTGTAAATATATGTAATAAAAATTTTTTCGACATTATACCACAAAAAAAGACCTCTATACCGCAACATGTAATAATTGTAAGTTTACATGTAATAATTAGACGTTTTTGAGTGAAAAATGCAACAAAAATAACCGGGCAATCATCATCGATTGCTCGGTTATTATATACAAGGTATCCTTTATTATCCTGATTCTATTTGTCCCAGATCATAACAGTCTTACCGATCAGCTTATGAATATCCATCTCGAATGCCTTCGCAATATCTTTGATCTCCCGGATTGTAACCTGCTCACCAACGATATTCTCTAAGTAATCGATAACCTCCGGGTGTTCTTCATAAAGCTGCACCAGCTTAAGATAGTCCGCTCTGCCGCTCCGGCTGCTTCCAACGATCTTAAGTCCTTTCTCTAGAACCATACGGGTATTGATCGGTGCAAAATCTTCCGATACACCAAGAATCCCAATTGTTCCCTCTGGATTGATATAATCAATGATCTGGTTGATCGCCTTATGTGCTCCATTACCACCCACACACTCAAATGCATGATCCATCGAAAAGTCTGCCGGAATCTCATTAATCGAATAGGTTCCATCTGCAAACGTGAAGTCATTGAGCTTGGATTCATTGACACCCATTACATAGACTTCGGTCTCTGGATACATCGTCTTTATCAATAATGAGGTTACATAACCTAAGTTACCATCTCCCCATACTCCGATACGGTTCCGTCTGCTATGTGCCGTATCTACAAATCTTCCAATCGCATGAAGTCCCACACTTACAAACTCGGTAAATGCTGCCACCGTCAGATTGATTCCCTCCGGGAGCTTGACTAAACGATCCGGCGTAGTCTGGACATATTCCTGCAGGAATCCATCTGTTCCACTTGCACGGAACTTCGAACTTCTCAAATAATTCTCTGCAATGATCGGATCTGTCTCACACGGCAGATTCGGTATCATAACAACCCGGTCCCCTACCTGAAACTCACCGGAAGGATCGTACACTACCTGTCCAATCCCTTCATGGATCAATGCCATCGGAAGTTTCTTCTTCAAGACTTCTTCCGGTCTTGTTCCCTGATAATATCTCTGATCTGCATTACAGATTGACAAATGCGTCGGACGTACGATCGCATGCTCTTTGTCAAAGGTAATATCCTTGTAAACCAGTTCAAATTGTCTTGGCCGCTTTAACTGATATACCGCATTTAACATATTACATGCCTCCTAACAACGCTTCTGCCACTCTCATGTCATATGGATACGTAATCTTAATATTGGACTCCTCGCCTTCTACAAGATGTACCTGCTCTCCTTTGATCACCAATATCTTACATGCATCCGTCAGAATCTCTTTCTCTGTATCGGATAAAGACTCGTATAAATCTCTCAGATGCATTGCCTTGAAGGACTGTGGAGTCTGTCCCTGATACATGGTAGAACGGTCTGGAATGGAAGTGATCAACTGATGATCCTTGCTTTCCACGATCGTATCGGTTGCCGGAATCACGGTATCACATGCTCCAAATTCCTTAGCATAACGAATATTCTCCTCTAAAATACGATGGGTTACAAATGGACGAACCGAATCATGTGTTACGATAATGGTATCTGCATCCAACTTACCACTCTTTTCAATGTAAGCAATTGCATTCATGATCGTCTCATTTCTTGTACTTCCTCCCTCGATCACTACAACATGATCACTACCCGGAATATATTTACGAACCAGATCCTGTGTATGTTTGATCCACTGCTTTGGAGATAACACTAACACCTTCTCAAACTGTGTATTTGCAACAAACTTCTCGATCGTATGCACAATGATCGGCTTGTCCCCAATCTCCATAAACTGCTTTGGTTTCTCCACATTGCCCATTCTGGTGCCCTTGCCCCCGGCAAGTACTACACCATAAATATTACTTCCTTCCATCGGTAATTCCTCCTATTCTTACTTTCTCTTCCCATATATCGCATCTAATATACGTTTCGTCGATGCACCATCACATCCACTCATATATCGTTCTCTAAATTCGACAAGTCTTTGATGATCCCATTGCTCTGCCTGTTTGATCTGCTCTACCAATTCTCTCGTATTCCGCACGATTGGACCCGGAACAAAGGATTCGTACGGATAATAGAATCCTCTTTCATCGTAATATGCCTCTAAGTCATATGCAAAGAACAGAATGGGTTTGTCCAACAACGAATAATCAAACAATACCGATGAATAATCGGTAATGCACAGATGCGAAACCATCATCCATTCATCCGTAGTCAACGGAATATCGTCCCGCCCTGAAATATCAACAAAACGTGTGGCAAATTCCTCCGGAATCTCCAGCTTATCCTTGATAAACGGATGATTCTGAATCACGACCACATAAGACTCTGAAAGTGCTGCCAGCTCATCCCAATCCATGGCATCCGGTGCTTTTGCCCGTTCAATCGACCCGCGAAACGTCGGAAGATACAATATGATCTTCTTATCTTTCCATTCCGGCCGCCACTCATATAAATGATCATATGCCTGCTTTCGATACGTTTCATCAAAAAAGACATCGGTCCTGCTGACACCTAACGGCTGCACAACACCTTTCCCCTCTATTCCAAATGCCTCTTCATATGCATGACACACCTCACTACCACTCACAGGAACTAAGGTGTAATTACGGTGCCCGGAATATCTCGATAATTCTTTTGCATTATCCCCAAACTCCTTGTCTGCAACACTATATCCCCATTTCTTGAAGGCGCCGCAGGCATGCCATATCTGTACCATCTGTGTCTCTGCCCGCAGAGTAAATGCACCAAACAGACTATTGGATTCATTCAAAAATACAACAGAAGCATCCCCCATATCCCGGATCAGGGCAAGGGAACGCTTAATAATCTTACTCCAGCCGGAATGTGCAACCTGCAGATAATGCACTCTCACATCATATCCCGACTGCTTCAAGCTGTTATATAACAAAGTATAATTATCCGTCAAATGTGCCTGATGATTCTCGACAAAGATTACTTTATCTGCTCGCACCGGCTTTCTCGCTGCCAATCGGTAACATACCGGATATATGCACTTAAACACGACCCATTTGACAATCTTACGAATCACTATTTCATAAACTCCTGATATTCTTCCAATACTTCCTCGGTCGGACCAAGTTTCTTGATCTCGCCATCATGCATCCACATCACACGGTCACACAAAGAACTAAGTGTTGATATATTATGTGATACGATCACAACCGTACGATCTTTCTTAGAGATCAATTCTTTCATCTTACGATAACTCTTCTTCTTGAACTTCTGATCTCCTACACTTAATACCTCATCGATCAACATAACCTCTGTCTCTAAGATAGCAGTGATTGAAAAGGCAAGCTTCGAATACATACCACTCGAATAAGTTCGTACCGGCATATCAATGAATCTGCCAAGATCTGCAAATGCAATAATATCATCCATCTTCGCACGGATCTCTTCTTCTGAAAATCCTAATAACATTCCAGACAACAGGATATTCTCCCGTCCTGTAATCTCCTTCTGGAATCCAACACCAATTGCCAGTAAAGACACCGTATGCCCTTTCAGATCGATCGAACCACTATCCGGGCTGAAGATTCCTGCAATCGCACGAAGCATCGTGGACTTACCACTACCATTCTTACCGATAATTCCAAGAATCTCTCCCTCCGGCACCGTAAAGGATACATTCTTCACTGCATGAAACTCTTCCACCTGAACCTTCTTCAGACGAAGCAGACTCTTCTTGATCGAATACGCCTTAATATTCTTATAATTGATACAAAGATCTTTGACTTCAATTGCAATATTGTCTTCATTCACATCTTTCACAATGCGTTCTCCGTCGATCTCATCATTTAATTCTTCCTTCAATACATCGTCTTTCATTATATCACCTTTACATAACTATTCTCATTCTTGTAAATCTGTCTTACACCAAGTGCACTTAAGATCAGACCGATCACTGCCCAGACCGCCATACCTGTCCAACATGGTGCCGTCTGATATAGCAGTACCTTACGCATATCATGAATCAACAGTGCAATCGGATTGCAATAGATCATAATATCCCGTGCCCATGCAACATGTATTCTCTTCTCAATGTTATACATAATACCCGTCATATAGAATAACAGCTTAAAAGCAATGTTGATCACGTTGTTAAGGTCTTCAATAAATACACCAAAATGTAATAAATGCACACTAAAGCCAAACGTAAATATGATCAACACGATCATGATCGGAATAAATGCTAATACATACCAGGAAAGTTGTACCCGGTAGCATGCCATCATCAACACAACGATAAACCATGAGATCATCATCTTAAATCCATTGATCATCATGTTGGAAATAAGCAATATGTACTTCGGAATATAGACCTTAGCGACAATCGGCTTATTACGCTTGATCATATTCACACTCTGTACCACATTCTTATTGAAGAAGTTCCACATCGTTAATCCAATAAACAAAAAGATTACAAAGTATTGTTCTTTTCCATTGAATACCACACCAAATATCAAGTAATATGTCAACATAGAAAATAACGGATCCAAAATCCACCAGATCCAATTCAGATAGGAATTCGCTACCTCTGTCTTCAATGCCGACTTTGCAGCCCGTACCATATAGTTGTAATACTTTACAACATCATTTAAAAATCGTTTCATCGTATTGCCTCCTGATGTATTCGACTTATTCTATCACAGAATATTCATATTCACAAGTTATGTTTATCTGCCGTATGAAAACGCTGCTTTCTGATAGTCAAATACCAACTTCATGTCCTTGCTGAACCATAACACCCTCTTATCCAGTGTCCGCTGTGCATAATCGGCTGGAACCGGCTGCACCGTAATTCCTTTTTCCTCCAGTGTCTTCTTTAACTGTTCTCCCTTTACCAGAACAACCGTTGCCCCATCTTCGATATCATAATCCGGTAACAGATAACAGTCCTCACCATTCCATCCATCATTCAAGGTATAGCGTTTGGCAACAATAAACATATTCTCTACTTCCTCTGCCTGCATAGAACGATTCACATGTACGGTAAAATGTGGCATTGCCATCTGGAACATTCTCTTTCTCGTAATAGAAGGATCTACATACACTTCTCCATATTCTTCCGAAATGTCCGTATCTTCTTCTAACTGATACATAGCAGTGATTGCAGGCCCTACCGTCACCATCGGACGAATATCTGTAGAAAGACGCAATTTTTTATAATTCACTGTCAGACTGACTAAGAAACAAGCCGCCAGCATCACTAATATAATCTTTGTATATTTTATTTTGAACCAATTCAGCAGGAAACATACCAATAAGATAACAAATGCGAATATCGCTGCTAATATAAGTGCCCTCGATACTCCCTCAAACCGGTTTGCATCATTTCCATAACGTACGGTATCAAAGAATAATGCCGCATCGATCGTATTTCTCCAGGAATATTCGACTCCATTCACATAACCACCAAGCCATGTCCGGCAATAAACGATCAGTCCACCACCCAACAATAACGTAACCAGTTTGGTCTTCCAACGGAAACAATCGGTTCGGAAGAACAGATAATATAATCCAACAAAGATCAGGATCGAATAGGTTGGGGCAATATAACGGCTATACAGGAAACGGTCTGCCCGGCTGATATCCTGTCCTGTCACAAACTTATAATTCGAACCAAAGGAGAACAATACACCTACTGCAACCGTTCCTGCATAACTTAAGAAGACATACAGACTGATCATCGCTTCCTTTGATGTGATCTGATGCTTCTTTGCTATGAAGAATATCACGATCATAAAGGAAAATACAAGGCCAAGCACTGCCAGACCAAATGTTCCCAGAAATGTTCCAAACAGCCAGCCTGTTATGTTATGTACTACCGTACGGATTCCATCCACCGTCAACAGATTCTGGTACTTGTCGTAGTTCATATTCTCTACCGTATTCTTCTTTGCCCCGCTTCCCCAGATACTTGACTTGAAATAACGGGTTAATTTCTTGTCCACAAAAAGCCATATCACTACATTCACTGCATATACAGAAAACCAGATCCGCTTCTCTTTCACAAAGAATCTCCACACTACAACAACCATGCCGATCGCAATGACAAACACAATTCCTCTTGCGTGGCACATATACATATATACACTGACAAATCCAACCAGCCCGGAATACAGGATCTGTTTATTACGTTCTGTCTGGTCTGCTGCCTGTAACAATACATATAACGTGATCCATGCAAAAGCGATCAGCATCACATCTGCTCTGGCAAATAAGGAATAGAGAATCGTTGCCGGCACAAAAGTCAATATTATCGATAACAATGCACATTTCAGCTTATCCTGCTGTCCTAAATGTTTCCGGCAGACCTTATATGCAATTGTCGGAATCCACGCCACAAAAGCCCCATTCACGATCATCATTAACTTATAGATCAGATATGGGTTATCCACCAACTTGAATATCCATGCATAAAATGGTGCCTGTCCATACTTATAAAAATATCCCCCGGTATTGGTCACCCAGTCACCCCAGTTATATCCGGCCAAAAATGCTGCATTTGCTACAGTTCCGGTCTCATCTAAGATATAAGAAATGCTTAGCACACTCCCCATAACCGTCATCATCAAAAAACAAAATAGATATAATAATATACAGATCTGACGATCACTCAACCGCTCAAACCATCTATCCTTCCTGATATCTGTTGTCTCCATTACTTCCCTTCCTCTAACAAATTCATAATAAAATCAGCCACACGTTCGGATGATTTACCATCTAACTGATCAAAGAACCGGTGCTTAAATGTCTCCACTTTCTCCTGTTCGTAATCTTCCTGCCCGATGGATTCCACGATCTGATCTACATTTCGCACAATCTTACCCGGCACAAAATTCTTGAACGGATAATAGAAGTCACGGTTCACTACATAATCCTCTAAATCAAATGCATAGAACAGCATTGGAATATTCAACAGCGAAGCCTCAAATATAACAGAAGAATAATCTGTGATCAACAGATCGGTAATAAATAACAGATCATTGATCTCCGATTCCATTGACAGATCCAGCACACGATCTTTGACCGATGCATCCACCGGATGTTTCATCTCCACAAACGGATGATGCTTGATAATGATCATATATTCTTCTCCAAGCTTTGACAACACATCTTTTACATTGAACTTATCAAACGGAAAATGTGCCGTTCCCGCTCCATTCCCCCGGAATGTTGGTGCAAACAGGATCACTTTCTTATCCTTCAACTGTGGATACTGCTCATAAAGCTTTGCCCGGATCTCACTCTTATAGGATTCCTTAAAGAAATCATCTGTTCTTGGAACTCCCAATGCTTTCACATTCTTCACATCAATACCGAATCCTTCGGCATAGAAACGGCGGATCTCATCGGAACTTACAATTGCATAATTATAATACCGGTGATTCGTACTTGTCTGGTTCGGCCCACCATCCTTACCCACTCTGGTAAATCCAAATGTCTTAAATGCTCCGCAGGCATGCCATAACTGAATCAGTATACGATGATCCATCGCCCATACCTCATTGAGAATTGGCGTAAAGTCATCTACTACTACCACCTTACTACGTGCGATCTGGTATGCCAGTTTCCAATAATTGCGGTAGGTCATATATTTACGCTTGCCCGGCACCAGCCAGAATAACACCTTTGCATTCTTTTCCTGTAAGATCTCATTGACATAAGCAATATTGCCAGTCAGATCTTCTCTTCTAGACGATACAAACAGAATATATTCCTGTTTAAAAAATACCGACATCACAGATGCTGCAACATTTAAAAAGGTTCTCTTCAAAGTGACACGGTTCATCGTCAGACGAATGAAAGAGGAATATCTCCATTTGGCAAACAACAGAATTCTCTTTAACTGACTGCCGCCATACGTATTCTCCATGAATCTACGCTTCTTACCTAACCCATATACATAGATTCCATCTAATAGAAATAGCGGGATCAGTAATGTTCCTACAACGAATTCAATCGCACGATAACAGAAGGTAAGAAGTGCCAGCAGCGGATTATTCTTCGGCACCTTCACCGGTTTCTTTCTTCGGATATGGATCACTCCCTGCTCTAATGTACAGGCATATTCATTCTCGTCTTTCACCTGATTGAAATCTTTGCCTTCCACATACACATCCTGATAACCATGTCCATCATATGCCTGCACGGTTACCGTAAACGCATTCAGATTACTCCGGAAGAATACAGCATCTAACTCATAATCAAATATGGCATATCCAATATAATTGCCATTCTCATCAAAACTCGTATCTGTCACAGAAAGCGGCAGAATCCGTGTCTCCTTATCATTTGCAAACTTTACCGCTAACTTAATCTCAACAGACTCTGGATTGCCTGACATATCGCGCACTAAAACACCAATTGTCATAACATCCCGCCGGATCGCTAATTTGTCCACTAATACTTCTGTCTGTGCATTTAACTTCATCTTGTCACCTCACATACTCCCTGTCATTCTAATTCTTTGGCGGTCTGATCTTATCCCGTATACTATGATACTGGTCAATCCATTTGACCATCTTCTTATACCAGTTCTTACGTTTGATCTCGTTCAATTCCTTTTCTTTCTCTTTCAGACCTGCAATGACCGTATCCTTTTTCGCAACCATCTCTTTGTACCGGACATTCTTTCTCGCAATTACATCCCGGTACTCCCGGTTCTTCATAACCAGGAACTGATCATACGGCATCGACAGGAAACTCCGCAGATTCTGATATTCCAACGGATTAAAATAGTGTTCTTCCCCTTCTCCGGCCAATCCTAACTGCTCTAAACCACCACCAGACAGCACATCATATAATTCCTTATATGCCTGTGCAGAACGCTGGATATTCAGACTATAGATCATCAGATTAATTACCTTGTTATCAAATGCCTGCTTTACCTTTGCATCTTCAATCAATCCTCGTTCCGTCAAAGCTTCCTTTGTAGCCACCATCGCCTGATACGCACAAAGCGGAGTCTTGGAAAACTCTGTCGTCAGATTTCCTTTCTGATTGATCCGGTAATGTACCAATACTTCCCGTACCGCCACTATCTTATCTGCAAGCAGCAATGCAAGAATAGACATATACTGATCATTTGCTCTTTCTATATCCTGAAATTGCAGATTGTTCTCCTTCAAAAAAGATGCCCGAAACAGCTTATTCCACGGAACACTTGTTGTAAAATAAAGAATGTGTTCCCCTAATTCTAACTTGGAAAAAATAGTCTTATCCTCTGGCAGATATTCACTGCGCATATACTGTGGCTTTGGCAAATACTCCCCGTTCTGGGTATCATACTGATCCGCATCACATACAACCATGTCCGCTGTGCATTCCGCCAATGCCCCATACATCTTCTCGAGCATTTCCGGCTCAAACAGATCATCCCCATCTAAGAACATCAATGCCTGTCCGTTCGCTGCCACCATTCCCCGGTTTCTGGCAACCCCGGCATTTGCTTTTTCCTGATATATATACCGAAGCCGGCTATCTTCTTCCTGTAACCGCTTCACAATTGCCGCCGTATCATCTGTGGATCCATCATCTACCACTATAATCTCAATCTTACGAAGCGTCTGTTTCATCACACAACGTAAGGTCTCTTCTAAATAATCCGCACCATTATGCACCGGTATAATAACGGATACATCATTTGTTATACTATCTGTTGTCTGTTCCATGTATTACCTCCCTGATCCGATTGCAGATTGTTTCCGCTGCATGACCAGTCTCATAACTGCCTAACTGTTCATAATGTCTATTGATCTGTTCTACATAATCAGAATAATCCTCTGTTCCCTGCATCAAGGTTAGGATCTTTTCTGCTACCTGACTTTCTGTGACTGCCTGTGGAAATGGCCATTCCT
Organism: uncultured Lachnospiraceae bacterium; assembly: GCA_902762905.1. Taxonomy (GTDB): domain Bacteria; phylum Bacillota; class Clostridia; order Lachnospirales; family Lachnospiraceae; genus CAG-590. Next base: position 24,569 of record CACWQE010000012.1, read on the forward strand.
CCAATCCCACATAAAATCCCGTCTGTTCCATATATTCCTCTTTATCCGGTACATACAGGATGCATGGCCGATATAAGAATCCATAATCCCACACACTTGACGAATAATCCGTAATCAACACATCTGCTGCTGCAAGCAGTTCCTGCATATCTGGATAATCCATCACATCTATCATCCTCTGCCCGGTCACCTGCACATTCATATCCGCAGTCTGATAGCGATGATACCGGTTAAAAAACACCCATTGTTCTCCTGTGGCTTCTAACCGCTGTAACAGTGCATCACAGGAAAGATGTACCGGAATCTTGCCGTACCGGTATGTCGGTGCATACAACACAATCCTCGCATCCAGCGGAATCTGATACTTTGTACGAACTTTCACATTCGCATCTTCCGTCTTGTGACATACCAAAAAATCATTTCGCGGAGTTCCGCATTGTAACACATCACCCCGATATTGATATGTCTTTCGTATCATTTGCTCTTCCTGTATCCGGCAACTTGCCACAAACAACCTCATATTATCTGCACAAAATGCCGTCATTCTCCTTGCCGACCAATCTGCCTTGTCTGTCTCCATTGCCACCTTCTTATATGCTCCACCACCATGCCATGTATTGATGACATATTGTGCTTTCCGAAAAGGAAACCACGGGACATAGGAACCATTTGTTACAACCACCTTAGAAGTCAATAACATAGGAATAGAAGAAAGCGTAAAATGTTGCACCACTTTGACACCCTCTTCTTTCAAGAAATCGTACTGTGCCGGATCTTTCACCGCCCACACATATTCATATTGTCCTTCATCCTGCTTACGCATATATTCATATATATACTTGGGATTACACGAATAATCATATCCATTCCCTCCCGTCAGCCCGGTAAAGAGAATCCGGTTGTTATGGATTGGTAACAACCGGATTGGAAATGTGATTACTCGCACCAGTTCTGAAAATATAACTTTAAATGCCGTCCGGCTCATCTCATTACTCCTTCTTCTCTTTCACCGCCGTTACCTGATTCGCATCAATTCCCTCGGTATTCTCTTTCTGGAAAAGAATCTTAAATGTAAGGAACATCAGCTTGATATCTAACCAGAAGGAATAATTCTCTATATAAGTAAGATCTAACTTCAACTTATCATATGGAGTCGTATTATATTTGCCATATACCTGTGCATAACCGGTCAGTCCTGCTTTCACTTTCAATCGGAAATCAAACTCCGGTATAATCTCTTTGTATTGTGCTGCAATCTCTGGTCGTTCCGGTCTCGGTCCAACCAAAGACATATCACCCTTTATAATATTGATCAACTGTGGAAATTCATCAAAATGTAACGCACGCAGAACCCGTCCAACCGGAGTGATACGGTCATCATTCTTCTTGGCAAGCTGTGCCCCACCTTTCTCTGAATCCATACACATACTTCTAAACTTATAGATATTAAATATCTTACCATTCACTGTCAGTCTTGGCTGTTTGTAAAGCACCGGACCACCATCATATACCTTAATCAAAAATGCAATGATCAGGAACAGCGGCATCAAAAGCACGGATACCGGTATACAGATTACCAGATCCAACAACCGCTTAAACATAAGCTGGTCAGCCGATAATCCCTGATTTCTCGATAAATATAACGGTGTATCAAACAGATGGATATTGTCCGATCCCCTCAGTAAGATATCCGAAATCTTAGGCGTTACATATGTTCTGACACTCTCCGTAAAACAGCATTTCAGGATAATGTTTCTCTCATACGCCGGAATATCATAGATTAATACCGCCTCATATTCTTTCACCATGTCACATACACTGTCCAAAGATTCCTCATTCAGATCCGCAATATCACAGATCTCATACTTGTCCTGTCTGGAACTCATCTTATCGATCATATCGTCCGGGTCACGGTCATAACAGACTAGCAACATCTGTCTTGGCGGATATAACGCCGCATAGATCAGCTTGCATATGAACACCCATAATAAGATAATTGCAATCTGCACAATTGTCATCTTGAAAATTGGTGCAGAACTTAAATATTTTCTACTGATCAGCACGACCTGGATATAAGCCACAACATTGGCACATAGCAAAGACAATATCTGAGAATACAGAACATCCATCAATCGCAGATAACCAATCTTGAATCCCCCATATAAATGAGTCAGCAAAAACAGGATCAATGCATACACGCCGATCACCGCCCAGTCACCACGCCGCCAAAACGGAATCTCTAACTGTTTTACATACGAACCATACCATACAAAGGCAAAGATTACCGTATGTGCAGCTAATATTACAAATCCTTCCAAAAAATTGATTAATCGTTTAAATTGCTCTCTCTTTTTCATAATCCTGTATTCTCCATCTTCTGTCGCATCCTACTGTATGCTACAGATCATTTCAACTGACCATTCCTTCGAAATGTATACTTACGTCCGTGTATGGTTATTGTCTTACCACGCACCATCTCACCCTTGCTGTTGAAATAATATCTCTTTTTCTTAATTGTACAGAAACCTGTTACCCGAATTCCTTTGCTTCCTACATAATACTTCTTACCCTTGGTTGTGATCCATCGGTTCTTTGCAATCGTTCCATCACTGTTCCGATAGAAATACTTGCCATCCTCATTCTGGTACCAGCCCTTCTTAATATGACATACGCCATCTGCATCAATTGTTACTCCCGGCTCATCCGTTGTCATCTGTAGCACGCCATCTTCTCCAAACAGATAACGATGCAGACCTACACGGACAATTCCCGTTTGCATCTGTCCGTTACCATTAAAATAGTACCGGTTATTATCAATTGTCTGCCAGCCTTCCAGCGCACCATTATTATCCAAATAATATGTGTCGCCAGCTATTGTAAACCAACCGTCCTGTTTCCGGTGTCCCTGATAATAATATTGCCAGCTGAATCCTTCCCTATACCAACCGTATTTCTCTGCCGTCGTTCTCGTCTGTATTAGCTGACTGTAATCCTTATACAAGAAATCAACATCTACTGTATTCTCAGAAATGCCCTGAATCTTCTGCATGGAAGTGGCCTGCCAGATAGCATATGGATATTCTTCAATATCCGGTTCCTTGTTCGTATATCTGGCATACCAGAAATCATAATCCTCCAGTTCTTCCGAATCCAAATGGTCATTATACCAGCTTTGATTGCAATAATACATTGGATAATATCCTGCTGCTGCAATGGTATCCATATATGTCTTCGTCATAGAAGTACGCAGCTCATTCGTTGTCTTATTCAGAATATGTGCATCCTCTATATCATAGGCAACCGGAAAACTGATCGGGATTCCCTCTAACTGCCTGATCGTAAATTCTGCCTCTTCTAACGCATCTTCTTCACTCGTCGCATACGAATAGAAATAGATACCGATCGGAATTCCAGCCTGACTTGCGCCTTCCACGTAGGACTGGAACCGGTTGTCTACTGTGCATTTTTTCGCTCCATAACGGCCTTTTCCATATCCGACCCGGATCATTACAAAATTCACACCAGACTGTTTCACCTGATTCCAATTCACTTTCCCCTGCCAGGTTGACACATCAATTCCCATTGTTACCACTTGATTACTCAACTTCGTAATCTGTGCACCAATTGGCTTACCTGATTGATAATTATTCCCTTTCTGATTAAAGAAATAGTAAGAAGAACCGATTCGGTTCCATCCAACCAGCTTCTTGCCATTCTCACCTACATAATATCTCTTACCACCCGAATGTACCCAGTCATCAGTCACTTTCTCGCCATCTTCATAATAATAGCCTTTGTGCCATCCATTCTTCTCTGCCTGAACTGTAACCGGAGCTGTCCCTAATGCACAGGCAAGCGCTAAAGCAGCTAATCCAAGGATACTTCTTTGTCGGAACGTATTGCTCTTATTCATGATTCTCTCCGCTCCTATGCCTCATGTCCCTTGGCTTTGATCACGGCAACTACTTCCTCTACATACTGTTTGCACAATTCATCCGTTGCCGCTTCCACCATAACACGAATCACTGGTTCTGTACCACTTTCCCGAAGAAGGATTCTTCCCTCTTCTCCTAATGCCTTCTCTACTTTCTCTACAGCAGCCATTACATCCGGATCTGCCTTTGCTTCCGGTTTGCTCTTTACCCGCACATTCTGTAATAACTGTGGGTAAATCTTCAGATCACGGAATAGCTCAGATGCCTTTACTTTCTTCTCTAAGATGACTTCCATTAACTTGATTGAAGTTAATACACCATCTCCCGTTGTTGCATATTTGCTAAAGATAATGTGTCCACTCTGTTCTCCGCCAAGGGAATGTCCATTTTCCATCATATTTTCAAATACATACTTGTCTCCAACTGCGGTCTTTTCATAAGAAATTCCCTTCTTATCTAACGCCTTATACAATCCTAAGTTTGACATGATCGTCGTTACAACCGTGTTATTATTCAGTTCCCCACGCTCTGACAGATAACATCCACACGCATATAGGATCTTATCTCCATCAATCACTTCACCAGTCTCATCTACCGCAAGGCAACGATCCGCATCTCCATCATAGGCAAATCCAATATCTAACTGTTTCTCCACTACCAGTTTCTGTAACTGTTCAATATGGGTAGATCCACAGTTATTATTGATATTCGTTCCGTCCGGTTCGTTGTTGATCACATAGGTCTTAGCTCCTAATGCCTCAAATACCGCTTTGGCTACCGTAGAAGATGCTCCATTGGCACAGTCAAGACCTACACGCTTGTTCTTGTAAGAACGGGTTGCCAACGTCATCAGATATCCAATATAACGGTTACGTCCCATAGCATAATCAACCGTCTTACCAATCTGCTCTCTCTTTGCAAATGGGATCTCAGGAATCTCGCCATCGATATATGCCTCAATCTCTGCTTCAACCTCCGCCTCTAACTTATAGCCCTGTCCATTGATTACTTTAATTCCATTATCATAATATGGATTATGGCTGGCTGAGATCATAATTCCGCAGTCAAATTCATCCAACCGTACAATATACGATACACTCGGGGTTGGTGTTACATGCATCAGATATACATCTGCTCCACTTGCTGTCAGTCCTGCGACCAAAGAATATTCAAACATATAAGAGGAACGTCTTGTATCCTTTCCAATTACAATGCTTGCTTTGCCATCCTCATGATTCTTTCCATAATAATAACCTAAATATCTACCTACCTTGTAGGCATGTTCTACCGTCAGATCTACATTGGCCTCTCCTCGAAAACCATCTGTACCAAAATACTTACCCATGATATACCCCTTTGTTCTATTATTCTTAATTATTCATATATCTTGTCTTATGTTACTTCTTAATGATCTGTATTGCATGCTGCATATTCTGAACTTCCGCATACGTCACATTACCACCAAATTCACCGTCTAATGTCCATGCCACTGTCTCCGGGCTATCCACGCTGATCTTCCTCGCTTTGAACTGATACATATATTCTGGATTAAATTCGCCCATCAGATAAGCAGTAACCGTTGCCTGCAGATCGATCGGATTCGTGGGATACTTGACTAATAATGCTTCAAACATACCATCATCTAACTGTGCAATCTTGGAATTCGGATTCGGGAATCCTCCTACCGTTAATGAATTCGTGATCATTCCAATCAGGAAATCGTCCTCAATAACATTATCATCATATTCCACTTTCATATGATAGGATGTCAGACTTGGTACGCTGCGAATACCCTCTAATATATATGCCATATGACCTAAATGATTCTTGTATTCCTGCGGAGTAGAATAACTGACCGCACTAAATGCACCAAATGCCGCCACATACACAAAACAATCTCCATTAAAAGAACCAATATCAATCGGCTGTGGCTGATATTTCACAATTCGATTCGCTGCACGCATCGGATCTTTCGGGATTCCAAGACTTCTTGCAAAATCATTCGTTGTACCCGATGGAATATATCCAATCGGTGTATCACATCCACATTTCATACAACCGGCTACCACTTCGTCCAATGTACCATCACCACCTGCACACACGATCAGATCATATAACCAGCCTTCCTCGCAGACGATCCGCGTTGCATCCTGCTTTGCCTGCGTCGGATATACTCTTACGTTATAATCCGCTTTCACAAACAGATCTACAATATCAAATAATTTGCCTTTAATATGTTTTCTTCCAGCCGAAGGATTCACAATAAATAACAAATTCTTCATTCCGTTCTAACCCCTCCTGCTTCATCCCTCTTTCACTGTATCATATCCATTCGGGTTCATAGACTGCCATCTCCAGGCATCTTCACACATCCGATCAATTCCGTACTCTGCTTTCCATCCAAGTTCTCTCTCTGCCTTGGATGGGTCCGAATAACAGGTTGCAATATCACCCGCTCTTCTCGGTGCGATTACATATGGAATCTTCTTACCACATGCCTTCTCAAAATTATGAATAATATCTAACACGGAATATCCAATCCCTGTTCCTAAGTTATAGATCACAAGACCCGGATGCTCTAACAACTTCTTTACAGCACACACATGCCCCTTTGCAAGATCGACAACATGAATATAATCTCTCACTCCGGTACCATCCGGCGTATCATAATCATCCCCAAACACATTCACTTTCTCTAATACACCCGCAGCTACTTTGGCAACATATGGAAGCAGATTATTCGGAATACCATTCGGTGCTTCCCCGATCAATCCACTCTCATGTGCTCCGATCGGATTGAAATAACGAAGCAATGCAATATCAAAAGAAGGATCCGCTTTCTGGATATCTGTAAGAATCTGCTCTAACATTAACTTCGTCTGTCCGTACGGATTCGTTACTCCTCCTACTTTACATTCCTCTGTGATCGGAACCACTTCCGGATTCCCATATACGGTTGCAGAAGAAGAAAATACCATCTTCTTCACGTTATACTTCTTCATCATGGAAATAATATTCAAAGTTCCACTTATATTGTTCTCATAATACTCGTATGGTTTCTCACAAGATTCGCCCACAGCCTTGAGTCCTGCAAAATGAATGATCACATCAATTGCATTCTCTGCAAATATAGGTTCTAACTCCTCTACGTTACGCATGTCTGCTTCGTAGAAACGAATCTTCTTGCCTGTAATCTGTTCTACTCTCGCAACGGATTCTTTGCTGGAATTGCATAAATTATCCATCACTACTACATCGTAACCTGCATTTAACAACTCTACATTTGTGTGGCTTGCAATAAATCCCGCACCACCTGTTACCAATATTGTCATAATGAAGTTCCTCCTGTCGTATTCCTGATTTATAAAAGTGTAGAATTCTCCATCTAAACATTAGTCTATTATACCTCAATACACATAGACATTGCAAGAAAAATGTAAAAAAGAGACTGTTTTCATCGTTTGAAAATTATGATTTCATTGATGAAACAATCTCTTCCATTCCCACTTATTCTGTTCTTTTGATCTTATTCATGATCGCCTTTGCCGGATGCTGCATCTTAAACCGGATATTGTTAATATGCTGCTTTTGCGTCTTCAACTCTGCCTTCAATTCTTCATTCTCACGCATCAACTGCAATGTAATTGTTCCAAAGAACCGCACCACATCCTCCACCATCTGTTCGTTATTGGCAGTCCACTTTTCCTGTGAATTCTTTGCCGGCTGAAACATTGGTTCATCCCGGTGCATATATTCCTTCGCGATCTTATCATTCCCTTCCGCAAACTGTTGCATAAATGCCGCATCTTCTTCTGCTGAAAACATACTGACAGACCGGTCATCTGTCGATTCTTCCGATAACTGACTTAACACCTTACGAAACAGAGCATTTTCTTTCTTATCCAATCCCGACAATGTATTCAATGCACGTTTGATCTCAATATCATTCTTCGTAAGACTCAGATTACTCAACACATCATTTATCTTAAAATCTTCCTTCAAAGAAAGTCCGATCGCATCCAGAAAATCTTCCTGAATGGTACCACCCACAAATTCCTTACGGTCAAATAATCGAACCAGAATATTATCTTTTCCTACATACTGCGCAATCTGTTCCAGATATCCATAATAATCCAGCTTAATATATGGCAGTTTCTCGGTTATCTCGTTCCAATCCATAACAGATGACGGATGCATGCCTTCCTTAATCTGCTGATTCCACCACGAAAATAAAAAGTCATCCTGTCTGCGAAAATATACAATAACTTTAACAAGAATACCTTTGTCAACCAATCCCTTCTGAATCTTACTCCAGCAGTGCGTGTCTTCAAAAAATCCCCGGTTCCAGATTCCCTCATCCGACAGTATAATGGTATCATGCTGTTCAAACATAGCAAGCAATTCGCCGAGAATCTGCATCGTTAAGGCTTCCTGTTTCTCCGGCAACCGGGTATGAGACTCATCAAACACCCGGCATACCAGAAAATGACCATTCCGGTATTTCTGTACATTCTCAAACTGATAATCAAACATCGGATAATAATATCCATGCTGTTCTAACACATCTCTGTTGTCATAGCAAAATGACTGAATGGCAGTCGTTGCGGTTTTCGGAGTGCCGATATGCAGATATAATGTTTTCATGTTATGTCCTCCATATTTCTTATGCGTCTGCCTTCATATATTACAGATAATTCTCTAACTGCTTCATGATCATATCTACACAGGTATTCAGATCATATTGTGTCGTATCTACTGTGATCTCTGGATTCTCCGGTGCTTCATACGGACTGGAAATACCGGTAAAGTTCGGAATCTGACCTGCTTTGGCTTTCTTATACAGTCCCTTCACATCCCTGCGTTCACATTCTTCTAACGGAGTGCTGACATAGATCTCCACAAACCGTTCTCCAATAATCTCCCGTGCCATCCTACGATCCATGCGATATGGGGAAATAAATGATGTAAGCACGATCAATCCCGCATCATTCATCAGCTTTGACACTTCTGCCACTCTTCGGATATTCTCTGTACGGTCTGTCTCTTTGAATCCTAAGTTCTTATTAAGACCCATACGCACATTGTCTCCATCTAATAACATGGTATGCTTGCCCATTGAGCACAACCGTTTCTCCAATTCATTCGCAATGGTTGACTTACCCGCACCGGATAGTCCTGTCATCCAGATTGTTGTCGCCTTCTGCTGTAACTGGTTCTCCCGGATCTCTCTGGTAATATCCATCTCCTGCCATTTGAGATTATTACCCCTTGAAAGAGGATGCATAACTACTCCGCCAGCTGCCGTCGCATGACTGACACGATCGATCAATATGAAAGAACCCATCTTCCGGTTATTCGTAAACCGCTCAAACACAATTTTACTTCCTGCTGAGATCTCACAGACTGCAATCTCATTCTTATAGATCTCATCCGCATTCACTTCTGCCCCCGTATTAATATCAATCTTATACTTAATCTTCATTACGGTTGCCGGCACCATCTGTGTTCCTAACTTCAACCAGAAATTCCTTCCCGCTGCCAGACTCTTCTCATCCATCCACAACAAAGAACCAACAAACAACGTGCCCGACTCCAAATGTGCATCCTTTTCCAATACACATCCTCTCGACACATCAATCTCTGTATCCAGCTGTACTGTTACAGCATAGCCCTTACCACTTTTCTCTACTTTCTTGTCTCCTTGTAAGATTCCAGTCACAACTGCGGTCTCTCCACTTGGCATAACCGTAATCTCATCTCCAACGCTGACACTTCCTGACGCAATCGTTCCCTGAAATCCACGGAATGTATGATCCGGACGACACACTCTCTGAACCGGCATAGTGAAACTCATATTCTCATCTTTCTCTGATACATCAATTTCTTCAAGATAAGAAAGTAATGTTGTCCCATTATACCAATGCATATGTTCGGAACGCTTGACAATATTGTCTCCCTCTGTAGCAGATACCGGAATAATACAAAGCGATTCATAGTCAAATTCTGCCATCAGCATTTTGATATTCTTCTGAATCTTCAAAAACTTCTGCTGGTCATAATGAATCAGATCCATCTTATTGACCGCAAACACAAAATGCTTGATTCCCATCAATGCACAGATTCTGGAATGACGTTTCGTCTGCAATAATACTCCCTGACTGGCATCCACCAAAATAACTGCCAACGATGCAAACGAAGCACCCACCGCCATGTTTCTTGTATATTCCTCATGTCCCGGTGTATCCGCAACAATAAAACTTCTGTTATCCGTTGAGAAATACCGGTACGCAACATCAATCGTAATTCCCTGCTCCCGCTCTGCCATCAGACCATCTAACAAAAGCGAGTAATCAATCTTTCCATCTCTTGATCCCACTTTGGAATCCAGCTCTAGTGCACGCTCCTGATCTGCAAAGATTAACTTTGCATCATATAATAAATGTCCAATCAATGTGGACTTTCCATCATCAACACTACCACAGGTAATGAATTTTAAGAGTTTATCATTCATTTAAAAATATCCCTCTCTCTTTCTTCTCTCCATACTTGCGCTGCCACCATCGGAATCAATGACACGGCTTGTCCGCTCTGACTCAACCGATGCCAATGTCTCATCAATAATCTCATCTAATGTAGTGGCACTAGACTCCACTGCTCCTGACAACGGATAACATCCTAATGTACGGAACCGCACCATCTTGTTCTCGATCTTCTCACCCGGACGTAATTTCATTCGGTCGTCATCCACCATAATAAGATTACCATCCCGTTCTACAACCGGACGTACTGCCGCATAATAAAGAGAAACAATCGGAATATTCTCTTTCTTAATATATTGCCAGATATCTTTCTCTGTCCAATTTGACAAAGGGAATACACGAATACTCTCTCCCTTGTTAATCTGTGTATTGTATAGATCCCACAATTCCGGTCTCTGATTCTTCGGATCCCATGCCTGATTCACATCACGGAAAGAAAATACTCTCTCCTTTGCACGTGATTTCTCTTCATCTCTTCGACCACCGCCAAATGCAGCCGTAAAACCATACTTATTGAGTGCCTGTTTGAGTGCCTGGGTCTTCATAATATCCGTATAAGCTGCACCATAATCAAACGGATTCACTCCCTGCCGCACACCCTCTTCATTAATGTATTCCAACATCTCAATTCCGAGATCTTTCGCTGTCTTATCACGGAATGCAATCATCTCCTTAAACTTCCATGTTGTATTCACATGTAAAAATGGAAATGGCGGTTTCTCCGGATAAAATGCTTTCATGGCAAGATGCAGCATGACAGAAGAATCCTTTCCAATCGAATACAACATGACTGGTTTCTCACATTCTGCAACCACTTCACGCATGATATACATTGCTTCTGCTTCTAACGCTTCCAAATGGTCCATATATCTTCTCCTTTAATATATTGTGTTGCATATTTCTCTCTCGAATGCAAAGCTGCATCCGCACTTATAGTCTATTATAGTATAAAACAATTGTGGAATCAAAATGTATTTACAATTATTTCTTATAACGTTCTAAGAATTCCTCATATCCTTTTCTTCTAAGCTTACAGCTTGGACAATGTCCACAGCCGTCGCCCTTAATTCCATTGTAACAGGTAAGTGTCATATCATGAACCAATTCTAATCCATTCAGATCGTCTGCTAATTTCCATGTATCCGCCTTATCAATCCACATAAGTGGTGTTTCAATGCAGAATGTATAATCCATCGCCAGGTTAAGTGTCGTATTCAACGACTTAATAAATACATCCCTGCAATCCGGGTATCCTGAGAAATCACTCTGTGAAACACCGGTAATCAGATCGGTAATTCCTCTCTGCTTTGCAAATACAGCGGCAAATGTTAAAAACAACATATTTCTTCCGTCTACGACGCTGTTCGGGGCACCTTCTGCCGGTGCATTCTCATCTACTGTAATATCGGAACGGGTGAGGGAATTCGGTGCTAACTGATTGAGAAGTTCCATATCCATCACATGCCATTCTACTCCTAACTTCTCTGTAATCTCTTTGGCACAATCTAACTCCGCTTTGTGTTTCTGTCCATAATCAAAGGAAACAGCAACTACTTCCTTGTATCGGTCTAACGCCCATAACAGACAAGTTGTACTATCCTGTCCACCACTAAATACGACTAATGCTGCATCCTTATTTCTTGTGTTCATGTTCATCTTTCATTCCTCCATATCTTTACTTTAACATCAATAATAACTTGTTCTGTAATGTCATATCTGTCTCAAATCGTCCACGGAAAGTTGTCGTAACTGTCTTTGCGGACGGTTTCTTAATTCCCCGTGCTGTCATGCAACTATGATTGCCCTCAATATAAACTGCTACATCATCCGAACCGGTTGCCTTGCTGATCACATCCGCAATATCTGTTCCGATCCGCTCCTGCAATTGCAGCCTTTTTGCCACCATATCTGCAATTCTTGCAATCTTACTGAGTCCGATCACCCGTTTGTCAGGAATATACGCCACCGTAACCTTCATATCATACATCAGTGCCATATGGTGTTCACAGTAGCTGAATACCTCGATATCTTTTACTACCACCATATCATTGCTACCCTCTTCCGGAACCTCAAAGCTCTTTGCGTACATCTTTGCGATCTCGTCATTGGTATAATTCATTCCTTCAAACACTTCTGCATACATACGTGCCACCCGGTCCGGTGTTTCTTTCAATCCTTCTCTGTCAGGATCGTCTCCTAACGCAACAAGAATTCCTCTAATATGTTCTTTGATTGCTTCCTGGTCAATTGCCATAATGTCCTTCCTTTCTATACACCCCGTTTGTCCGGGTCCCATATGAACTTGTGTAACTGCAATTGCACATTTACTCCATTCATCTTATGTTCCACTAGATAATCCACGATCTCTGCCGGTTCAATCTTACCAAAGCATGGGCTTAAGTATATTCCACATCCTTTTGCCACAAGCCCATACTGTTCTATGATCTGTCTTGCTTTATCCAGATCTCTTCTGCTTCCCACCACAAACTTCACAGTGTCGATGGATCGCAGATTCTCATAATTCGGCAAACACATCTTATCTTCCATACCACTTACCGCCGTTTTATAATCCAGTGTAAATGTAACATTATCTGCTGCATCCTGACTGCTATACGGCGTGATATCCACACTACCATTTGTCTCTATTTCAACCCGTATTTCCCTGTATTTACGTAATTGATCTAATAACTCTTGCATTCCCTTTTGCAATAATGGTTCTCCGCCGGTCAGTGTAATATTACACACACCAGCTTCCCTGATCTTGTCCACTAATTCTTCTGTTGTATATATCTCGTATGCAACATCCGGTTCATTTGCCCACTTTGTATCGCAATACTCACACTGCAGATTACATCCTGCAAACCGGATGAACAATGCCAGCTGTCCCGCCAGCCGGCCTTCGCCATTAATACTTACAAACTGTTCCACCACATGAAATTGTGCCATAATTACTTCTCCCTTTCCTACCGGCTATAACCCGCACAATTATTCGGTGTCTCATACACCTTAACAAGTACCACCTGATATTCCATGTCCTCTAATTCATCATAGAAATATTCTGCCAGGTTCTCTGCAGTTGGGCGAAATGGCATTTCTACAATGCGGAACTCCTCCTCTAACAATGCTTCTTTTGTTTTTTCTTTCAGGCTTCCCTCTTCTATGATCAGACAATGATCAAGATCATCTGCTAACCGCTTTAAGTCATCTTTCAATGTGCGAAAATCCACAACCATTCCACGGATCTGTCCCTCTTCTACCAGTTCTTCTGCTGCAACGGTTACTTCCACGTTCCAGCGATGTCCGTGAATGTTACTGCATTTTCCTTCATAGCCTTTCAAAAAATGTGCACTGTCAAAGCTTGCATTGGTCTGTAATGTATACATAATTCCCTCTTTCCTTTCTATGTCCGTACTGACTATACGGTCTGTATATTATAACAACCTAAAAGGACACCCATACCCGGTACTGAGTATAAGTGTCCTGATTCGTATCTCATGTCATCTTATCTATTCAGCCCTAGTTTTGTTTATAGACAGGATGGTACTAATGAACTGTCTGTTATCATGTAATTATAAAGCTAATATCTTACGTACGATCTGCTCCATCTCGCTCTTATCACACACGGTGTCATGCAATACTGCAGCACTTCGAATATCCTCAATTGCCTGTGGAATCGCTACGCCTGAGATCTTGTTAAGTTCATCCACTAATTCAAAGTCAGACTGTGCCGCATATTTCTCATCAATGGCCTCCATAACGCTTCTGGTGAACTTATATGGACTTGCAGTAGAAGCAATTACAGTAGGAGTCGTATCCTTTGTGGCTGCTACATACTTATCGTATACAGTTGCTGCAACTGCCGTATGCGTATCCATAATATAATGATCTGACTCATAGACCTTCTTGATCGTCTTAGCAGTCTCTTCCTCACTTGCATAATTACCATAGAACTCGGCAAGTTTTGCTTTCATCTCTGGTGTGATCTCATATCTGCCTTCTGTATTCAGTGCATTCATTAATTCTGCATCTTTCTTTGCATCATCCCCTGCAATGTGATAGATCAGACGCTCTAAGTTGCTGGAGATCAGAATATCCATAGATGGTGAAGTTGTAAGAATGAACTCACGATTCTTATCATACACACCCGTCTCAAAGAAATCATATAATACTTTATTCTCATTCGAAGCACAGATGAATTTGGCAATTGGAAGTCCCATCTCTTTTGCATAGTAAGCAGCAAGAATGTTACCAAAGTTACCAGTCGGTACAACAACATTAATCTTGTCCCCTGCCTTAATCTCACCATTTGCAACCATACGGGTATACGCATATACATAATATACCATCTGTGGAACCAGACGTCCGATATTGATGGAATTTGCAGAAGAGAACTGATATCCCTTTGCATCCATTGCCTTGGCAAGCTCCTTATCATTAAACATATTCTTAACACCTGTCTGTGCATCATCAAAATTACCGATAATGCCAACAACTGATGTATTATCTCCCTTCTGGGTTACCATCTGCTTTTCCTGAATCGGACTTACACCGTTCTTTGGATAAAATACAATGATCTTCGTACCCGGTACATCTGCAAAGCCTGCCAATGCAGCCTTACCCGTATCACCAGAGGTTGCTGTCAGAATCACAATCTCGTTCTTAATCTGATTCTTCTTTGCTGAAGTAACTAATAAATAAGGCAGAATAGAAAGAGCCATATCCTTAAATGCAATCGTTGAACCATGGAATAACTCCAAATAGTGTGCACCTGCTTTGTTGACCAATGGTGCGATCACCGGTGTATCAAACTTCTTATCATATGCACTGTTAATACAATACTTCAATTCTTCTTCCGTAAAGTCACTGAGCATTCTGCTCATTACTTCATATGCAACTTCCTGATAACTCATCTTTGCCAGATCATTCAGATCCACATCTAATGCAGGGATTGCATCTGGAACAAACAAGCCGCCATTCTCTGCTAAACCTTTCAGAATTGCCTGTGATGCAGTTGCTGTTTCATTGCTGTTTCTTGTACTTTTGTAAGTTACTGCCATTCCTTTATCCTCTTTTCACATATATTTCATTGACCCCATTCTAGACCGGGTTCCAATAATCCACTACTCTGCTAAATATACTTCCATTGTTCGTCTTCCCCAACGAACTGCCTCTTTATGTGTCATAAAGAACATATCAATACGATTACCCTTGATCGCACCACCTCTGTCCTCTGCCACATAGACTTGTCCATTGATCACGACTTTGGTTCCAAATGGTATCACACTTGTATCTACTGCTATCGTATGATTGGAAGTCGGTACTGTACCACTTGCCGTACGATTCCTTCCTGAATATACACCACAACAGATTCGACAGGTACAATATGCTGTTATTACGAACTTGCCAAGTTTCTCTCCATGGGTAGAAGCATATACCGGTTCTCCAACCTGTCCGCCTTTCGATGCAGTTGCTCCGGTTCCGGTATCACTGCTGTCCCCGGTATCGATCGCAACACGTCCCGAGCCATCGCTGCTACCGCCGTTCTCCACCTGCAATGCAATCTGACGCATCTTCTCTCTCTTAGCCTGCTCTGCCATCTGTTTCGCAAGGAGTGCTTTACGATCCGCCTCTTCTTTCTCCGCTTTCGCTTTCTCATATGCCAGACGGTCTGCTGTCTTCTCACTCATTGCCGTCAAATCATTCACAGCGCGAATCTGTTCCAACTGCTCTGTATCATAGTACTTATCTAATGTATTCATCTGGGCAAGCTGCAGATCATCCATGTATCCATATTTCATGGTATCATAGCCTACTTTCTGTACTTTGTGCAGCGTAGGTACTACATAATTCTCATTCGCTGCCGCAACCGAAACACTACTCAGCTTTCCCGGCAGTTCTCCCGCAGTCACCACTACGCGATACCCAAACACCACGATCAACAAAGCAAAGAATGTTAACAAAAGAATTCCTATTATTGTCTTAACTTGTATTCTCTTCTTCATCCCCAAATCGCCTTCTTCATCATATATGACATATGTATCTAGATTATATGGTCTCTTCGATAAAAGGTCAAGTATTTTCGCTTGTTGTAATAAGAAACTTGAATTTTTCGCCGTCATCCGTATAATAAAAATTATTCAAAAGAAGGGAGTCATATTTGTATGCACGGATATCCTGGCGTATCATCCGCTATCAAAAAGAATGGCGATATCTATTATCGCAGTTCCATTACTGTACATGGCAAACATATCAGTCTCGGAAGTTTCTCTTCCAAACTGCAGGCTTCTGCCGCTTATCAGGAAGCGTGTGCGCTCCTGCATCAGCACAAAGGAACGATCGCAACCTATCCGAAAGATTGTGCCTTAGACTTTAACAAATACGTCAGTATTCTTAATCTACGGGACAGCGGGCTTTACTTCAAAACTCCCATTTACCTGCACAAGTCTTATTTTTACTATTATATAACGCCAGAACAATATTTTATCTTTGACCGGGAAGACCTGTTTTTCTATGCCACACATACCATTCAATTTCGCGGTGGCTATTATTTTGTCTGCGATTATGGCAGCCAGTATAGCATCCTGTCCCGTTACGGTATACACAACTATGCCCGCAAAGGAACCGATTACATCTTTGCAAATGGAAACGAATTTGATTTTCGTTACGAAAATATTCAGGTGATCAACGACTACATGGGCGTCCGTAAGTTAGAAAATGTAACATCTGCCATGTACGAAGCGGTAATCCATATTCAAGGAAACTATATTATCGGTCGTTACCCGGATGCAATTACTGCTGCCATTGCATACAACAAAGCAGCCGATCATCTACGTGCAAAGGGAATTGATCGCAATTATGTCCGAAACTATATTCATTCCTATTCAGCCAAGCAATACAAGGCAGCCTACGAACAGATACGCATTTCCAATAAGATCCTTAATTATCCGGTCTCTCCTTCCGAAAAAGGGATTGAAGAATGACAAATAGTGTGCTACAATCAAGTCCGACTTGGACAAATGATCGCGGCTGCAGAAACGAAAGGCTGCAGGTGAGGAAAGTCCGGGCTTCATAGGGCAGGGTGCCGGATAACGTCCGGTGGAGGCGACTCCCAGGCTAGTGCAACAGAAATATACCGCCAGGCAACTGGTAAGGGTGGAAAGGCGAGGTAAGAGCTCACCGCTGTCTTGGTAACAAGGCAGGCTCTGTAAACCCCACTCGAAGCAAGACCGAACAGAAAACGATGTGGCGGCCCGTCACGTTTTCGGGTAGGTTGCTTGAACCTGTTGGTAACAGCAGGTCTAGATAGATGATCATTCAACGACATAACCCGGCTTATCGGCCAAGTCATTTTCTTGTAAATAATTAATAAAAGAAGAGACGTAGATGGTAGCCTTACCACTCTACGTCTCTTCTTCTCTATTCCGATTCTAATTCAAACTTATTGATTACTTTGCCTGCGTCAATAACGCTTTCCCTTCCTGCCAATAGAAACAATAATCAATCAAACTAACGGAAGTGTGCGGATATCTCACTAACAATTCTTCTCTCGTATATGACTTCGAACAGATCTCAGCCATCAAGGTACGAATCTCCCAGATCATATCCTGTCTTGATTCTCTATCTAACAGGGAAAATATGTACTGACTCTTATACGGAAGATGTGCATAGATATCATCCACCATCGTGTCTACCGATACATTCTGATTCCGATAATCGTCAATCAATTCAAACACCTGATACTTCTCATCATTCGGAATTCCAGCATGCCGTGCAATCAGAATGGATGCCAGCTCTTCGGTACTCTTATTCTGATAGCCGAACTTATCAATATTGTAATCTGCAAAGGTATCCACCAGCATCTGTAAATGATGTCTGATCTGATACTGCGGAAGTTCTGCACAAAAATCTGTTAATTCATCATGAATTCCGGTCTCCTCATTCCAATAGATCAGTGCATATACCCAATACACCAGATAACAGATCATAATATCGTCGATACCATCTTTGCGGTCTGTAAAAGCAAAGGCTGACTTAAGCTTAGCACCTAAGCTCTTAAAATCCGTCTCGCTAAGTGTTAAATCACTTAACAGCCTGATATTCGGTATCTGTGTCTCAAAATATGCTTTCATCTGTGGTAGATCAAACTTTTGTCCTGATACGCCCATAAAACAGCCCTCCTTAAACACGTTTTCATACATTATAGCATACCCATTTGGCATTGTCACTATATTGCACATATTTTTCATACTTTTTTATAGTTATTTCACAATATTTTCCTGTTTTGGACAGTTCTCGACAGTTTGATCCTTTCTTTTCAATAAACCGCTTTTGTTCGATATTGTGTCGACTTATTCTATACCGGGAAACAACTGCCACCAACAAACTCTCTCAAAATACTGTTATTCGGTATCGACTCCGAACCAACGGCTAAGAAATAATCTAAGAATTTGAGCAGACGTTTCGCCTCCTGATACTCCGGGCAGTCCTTTGGAATTGCAAACAACAATGGTTCTACATACGGTTTGATCACACTAAGCTCATAGATTAATGCCGAATTGAACATAGCATCTGCTTCCTCCTGATAAGGGAATATATTGCGTTCCTCTCCTCTTCGTACCGAATCCCACATTGCAATCGTCTTTTGTGCATTGTGTCCTCTTGTTCTGGCATCTCTTACAATACGCCGGATCAAACGTCCATCCGTTGTTGCGATCCGGTTATGTTCATCTACATTAAGCTGCGTCAACGCACTGATATAGATACGGAACTTACTGTCATCCGGCAACTGCTTGGAAACTGCCGGATTCAATCCGTGTATTCCTTCAATTACTAATACATCATTGTCATGAAGCTGCAACGTATCTCCCTTATATTCCCTTTCCCCGATCAGAAAGTTAAACGTTGGCATCGCAACTTCTTCTCCTTGCAACAGGCGGTACATATCCTGATTAAACTGCTTTACATCCAATGCTTCTAAACATTCAAAATCAAAGTTTCCCTCTGCATCTCTTGGCGTATACTTGCGATCCACAAAATAATTATCCATCGCAATCGGATGTGGATGCATACCAAGTGCCCGCAATTGAATACTCAACCGATGAGAAAATGATGTCTTTCCAGAAGAACTTGGACCTGCGATCAATACAAACTTCTTATCCTGCTGTTTGATCGTCTCTGCAATCTCTGCAATTCGTTTCTCCTGCAACGCCTCCTGCACTAGCATAAGATCGCTGATCTCTCCCGCTGCTATCGCATCATTTAATCCACCTACCGTATCTACATTCAGCATAACGCCCCAGTCATCGGACTGCTTCAGCACTTGAAACAGTTTGTTCTGTGGACGGAATTCCGGCACAACACAAGGCTCTTTTCTTGCCGGCATCTGTAACACGAATCCCTCTTCATATAGATACAACGCAAAATATTTGAGGTAGCCCGTTGATGGTACCATAAATCCATAATAATAATCCTCAAATTCCTCTAACAGATAAGCATTCGCATTAGATGCCCGTCTATATTTGAACAACTGTACTTTGTCCTTTCTTCCCTGCGCAGAAAAACGTTTAACCAGATCATGTGCATTATATGTATGCTTCTCAATCGGCAGATCTGCATCTACCAACTCCTGCATCCGTACTGTAACCTTCTCTAATAATTCCTGCGACAACTTCACCTGCTTACTGTTAAGCTCGCAATATAAGCCCTTACTTAAGGAGAACAAGACACGGATTCTTCCCGTAGCATCCTGTTCCTTTAATACATCCCGGAATGCCTTCAGCATCATTAAAACCATACTTCTTCTGTATGTCTCAATTCCGATCTTGTCAGATGTGCACACGAATGTAATCTGTGCATGCTCCTTCACCGGTTTAAATAACTCACACAAATGGCGGTTCTGATACGCTAGCACGATCTGCCCATTCTCGCATTTTCCGTACTGCTTTGCCACCTGCTCTAATGTTGTTCCCTCTTCTACTTTGCGTGTAACCCCATCTACTGTAATCTGCATCATATATACTGCCTCCTTCTCTCGCTGCTATAACACCTGCACCGGACACCCGGTATCCATCTCTAATATTGTAAAATCTGCATCCTTCCAATGTGTCTTCAAATAATCACTGATATATCGTATGAAGATATGCTCCAACCCATAATGCGTGGCATCTAAGATCGTCATACCCATATCCACCGCATCTAATCCTTCATGATGCGTATAATCTCCCGTTAAATATAGCGTATATCCATCGTGGCAGACCTTCTTCATCTCACTCTTCCCAGAACCCGGAAGCACTGCAATCCGTTCAAATAACGTATCCTTTTTATCCGGTGCCTGATATAACATCACAAATGGAATCTGAAACTGCTGTTTAACCCACTCTGCCACCTGTTTAGCCGTCATAGGCTGTGGCAGCTTTCCATATCTGCCAAGTCCCTCTGTCTGTCCCGGTTCACAGGTAATCGGTGACGTCTCGGTAAGGTTCAGATATTCCGGTCCGCAGGCAAGCTCAGCCATACCACCTACAATATCAAAATTTGTGTGCATAGCATAATAACAGATTCCATGCTCTGCTAAAGTAAGAATCTTTTCTGTCACAAAATGATCCTCATTGATCTGCTTAACGGACGAAAAGATCATTGGATGATGTGTGATCAGCATATCTACCTGCTCTGTGACCGCCTGTTCCACCACTTTACAGGTTGCATCCAGGGCAATCATCACTCTTTTTACTTCTTTTTCCTTCCGGCCCACCAATAATCCGACATTATCCCATTCACAGGCATATTGCTTTGGAGAGAGTTGTTCCAATCCTTCTATAATCTGAGAACATTTCATCATGTTACACCTCCATTCTCTTAATCAAATACTATTGATATCACGGATCGCTCCATCGCCATGCAATTTGTATGTAAACATACATTGTTAACTGCTTTTGACCCTTACATCATAATATTCCCTTGCTGCCGTATTCATGCGAAGCTGTTCTTCCACTTCTTTCATACGAAGCTTTGTCTTATCCGGCACCTCCTGCTCATTCTGCGCCGCCTTTGTAATCACCTCTGTCAGATTCTTGTGAATCTGTTGCAGTGTATTGCATTCCTTTTCCAAAAACTGCTGCAATACCGCATCCCGGTGTTCTAAATTATACATACCATAGATCCATCCCTCCGGTGGCATACATGTATCATCTTTCTTTCCCGGTTTTGCACTGATCACTGTATAATATTTTTCCTCATCGATCAGCATGCACTCTCTTTCAATGAAATAACCATTCTCATACAGATAATGGCGAACCTGATCGATATCCGACTGTGGCTGCAAGATAAATGCCGGGCACTTCTCTGCCATTTCCCACACCGACCGTCCTTCTTCTAAGATCCGCATCATCAACAATCCACCCATCCCGGCAATAATGATCGTATCCACCTCATTGGGCTGCAATTGTTCCAATCCATCACTTAATCGTAACGTAATGGTGTCTTCTAATCCATATTGCATCACATTATTCTTTGCAATTGCTAAGGGGCCTTTTCTCACATCCATGGCAATTATTTTCTGTACCATTTTCCTCTGTCTCAAAGCGATCGATACATATGCATGGTCACAGCCAACATCCGCAATAGCAAAGGACTGCGGTGAAACCATATTCACCACAGCCTCCATTCTTTTTGATAAATTCAATTCTTTCATACCGATCTATTACTCCAGATAATCACGAAGCTTTCTGCTCCGGCTTGGATGTCTTAACTTTCTAAGTGCCTTTGCCTCAATCTGACGGATACGCTCTCTGGTTACATTGAATACTTTACCAACCTCTTCCAAAGTTCTTGCACGACCGTCATCTAAGCCAAACCGCAGCCGTAATACTTTCTGCTCTCTCTCAGTCAACGTAGACAATACTTCTACCAACTGTTCCTTCAATAAAGTAAATGCTGCCGCATCTGCTGGAACCGGTACATTCTCATCCTGAATGAAATCTCCCAAATGGCTGTCTTCCTCTTCACCGATCGGAGTCTCTAATGATACCGGCTCCTGAGAAATCTTCAAAATCTCACGCACACGCTCTACCGGAATATCCATCTCTTCTGCAATCTCTTCCGGCGTCGGTTCCCGGCCTAACTCCTGCAGTAACTGTCTGGAAACACGAATTAACTTGTTGATCGTCTCAACCATATGAACCGGAATACGAATGGTTCTTGCCTGATCGGCGATCGCTCTTGTAATCGCCTGACGGATCCACCAGGTTGCATACGTTGAGAACTTATATCCCTTGCGGTAATCAAACTTCTCTACCGCCTTGATCAGACCCAGATTACCCTCCTGAATCAGATCAAGGAACAACATTCCACGACCTACATATCGTTTTGCAATGCTGACTACCAGACGAAGGTTTGCCTCTGCCAGCTTCTTCTTTGCATAATCTCCCTGATTGACAAGATCCTGCAACTGCTTCTTTGTCTCTTCATCCAGATCATCGCCACCCTCTTCTAACTGGGTCTTTGCCATATCTCCAGCTTCCATCTTCTGTGCTAATTCGATCTCTTCTTCTGCATTCAACAGTGGCACTTTACCAATCTCTTTCAGATACATACGAACCGGATCTTCGATATTGGTTCCTTCCGGAACAGACAGATCGATCTTCTCAACCTCAATGTCTTCTTCTCCATCCACTTCTAACAAGGCATCCTCATCTGGTTCATCATCTACATCAGATATCGTCAACACATCTACCTTATTAGACTCCAGGAAATCAAAAATCTCCACCATACGTTCGGTTGTCAACTCCACATTGCCCGCTGCGAAACATGCAATAATCTCGTTATCCTCAATTACATTCTTTTTCTTCTTCGCAATTGCAAGCAATTCCTGTAATTTCTCCTGAAACTGTGCATCTTCTGTAATGTTTTTTTGTTCTTCCATCTTTCCATCCTTCCTTAAGAGAACAGACTGTTCTCTTGCATATTCCTGTGTAATCTATCAGATATGAATCTGTAAACGGTCAATCATCGCTTTATCCATCATAAGCTGACCGGTTCTTGCAAGATCACCCTTGGCTTCCTCTAACTGATGTTGCAAACTTCTATGGCGAATACTCTTTACCAGATCGGTGATCACTTTGGATTTCTCACTTTGTGCAACCTCCATATCAAAATCCTGCTGCATAATACCAGATATCTTCTCATGTTCTTCCTTACTCTGGTAGTGATTCATAATCGCCGCCGGGGTAACTGTACCATCCCGTTCATATTGTTCCATCAATTCTTTTATCACATCATGGTACACCGGATCTAAGAAATCTTCCGGCGTAACAATTCCTTTTAGTTTATCAAACAGGCTATTATCATTGATCAGCCATGTGATCAGCAGACGTTCGGACTTCAATTGCTTTTGCTGTTTCTCTTCTTCCGGCGACTTTCTCGGCGTACGTTCTCTAAATACCGATGTATCGATCTTACCCGCTCCAGCAATTCCATACTGTGTCACTGTTTCCTTCAAGCTGTCCTTGTCAATTCCATATTGCTTGGCAACACTTTCTACATAATTATTCCGCTCTAAAGGATCATTGATCTGGCACAGCCTCTTAGCTGCTTCTTTCTGGAACTGCGTACGTTCCTGCGGATCTTCCTGATTATAATTATGTTCCAAAATTCCGATTTCAAACATCGTACCGCTTTGTGCCTGTTCAATCCTTCGCTCAAAGCTCTCGGTTCCCTCTGCCTGAATCAACTCGTCCGGGTCCTTATATGGCTTTAACGAGATCACCCTTGCCGGCATCTCAAATTCCCGCATGATTCCTAATGCACGAAGTGCCGCCTTCGTTCCTGCCTCATCACTATCATAGGCAAGATATACATGATCCGTATATCGCTTGATCAGATTCACCTGTCCCGGTGTCAATGCCGTTCCGAGCGATGCCACTGCATTGTCAAATCCTGCCTGATGCATGGAGATCACATCCATATATCCTTCGCAGAAAATGATTCCGCTCCGCCTGCTCTTCTTTGCCAGATTCAAGCCATACAGATTCCGGCTTTTGTCAAAGACTAATGTCTCTTGTGTATTGATATATTTCGGTTTTCCGTCTCCCATGACACGTCCACCGAACCCAATCACCCGGTTATTCGTATCCACGATCGGATACATCACCCGATTCCAGAACTGATCGGACGCTCCGTATTTCTCATCAAACTTAACCAATCCCGAATTCTTCAGTTCCTCATCCTTATATCCCTTACTTTTCAGATATTTGTAAAGGTCATCTCGGTACACATCCGAAAATCCAAGTGCAAACTTGTTGATCGTTTCCTCGGTAAGCCCTCGTCCCGTCAGATATTCCATCGCATGTTTGCCATGATCGGTGCGTAGCAGATAATGAAAATATCCTGCCGCTAACCGGTTCATATCCTTGATACGGCTCCGTTCATCTGCCTGTTTCTTTGCCTCTGGCGACATACTCTGTTCCGGGAGCTTGATGCCTGCCCTCTCTGCTAAAGCTTCCACTGCCTCTGGAAAAGAATAATTCTCATGTTCCATCAAAAATGTATACACATTGCCTCCAACACCACAGCCAAAGCAATGATACATCTGTTTCTCTCTGCTCACATGAAAGGACGGCGTCTTTTCATGATGAAATGGGCAGCAGGCAGAATACGAATTTCCTTTCTTCTTAAGGTTCACATAACTGCTTATCACATCTACTATATCATTTCTGGAACGTACCTCTTCTATTATCTCATCAGAATAGTACATATATTATTATCCCCTATCTCTTCCATCCACTTGGCTCAAATGCCTCCTGAAACTTCAATACTGCGTAATTATCTGTCATTCCTGCAATATAATCACAAACAACCACTTCCCTTTCCTGCCCCTGTTCTATGGCCTCCAGGTATTCCTCCGGCATCATCTCTGGATGAGAAGTATAATGCCCAAACAATTCCTGTAACATTCGTTTGGCTTTCCCTTCCTCGCCCTTGGCAACAGGATTCGTATATACCGTGTCAAACAGGAAACTTCGAAGTCCTGTCATTGCCTGACGGATTTCTGGAGAGCACACAATCTCTCCTTTGCCCTCGCTATTCGCAATCACATCATGTATGATCGTATTCAAACGATCTCTTGTACTGTTGCCAAGCTGTGAGGTACAGTTCTTTGGCAAGTCACTTTCTAATAAAATGCCACCCCGGATGGCATCATCAATATCATGGTTAATATAGGCAATCTTATCGGCTAACTGCACGATCTTGCCTTCTAATGTCGAAGGATTCCCGGTCGTCTTATGATTGAGGATTCCATCTCTTACCTCCTTGGTAAGATTCAATCCTTTTCCCTTCTTCTCCAACCGTTCCACCACACGGATACTTTGTTCATTGTGCCGGAATCCTTTCGAACAGACTTCATTCAATGCCCGTTCCCCTGCATGTCCAAATGGGGTATGCCCCAGATCATGTCCTAATGCAATCGCCTCGGTTAATTCCTCATTGAGCCGTAATGCTCTCGCAATTGTCCTCGCTGTCTGTGACACTTCCAACGTATGCGTCAGACGGGTTCGGTAATGATCTCCTTCCGGTGATAAGAAGACCTGTGTCTTCTGCTTCAACCGTCGAAACGACTTACAATGAAGAATCCGGTCGCGATCCCTTTGATAGATCGTTCTGACATCACACATTGGTTCCGGGACATCCCTTCCCAATGACTGATCCGAAAATGATGCATATTCACATAAATATTCATGCTCCCAAGCTTCTAGCTTCTCACGGATGTTCATTGCCACCAGCCCTTTCTCTTATGTTCTTTCGGTATTTTTCCACCCATTGTTAAGTATACGACACGTTTGGACAAATTCCTTTTTTTATTTTTCGGATATTATGATTTTTTCACCGGTTTGTCAAATAACTTCTTTTCTGCTTTGCGACGGCGGGTAAGACCCTCTAACGTCTTGCCATTTGCCTTGTTATATGCTAAGATCTTGCGGCTGATCTCCTTCTTGGTGCGGGTTCCATTTCCTGTCAGATTATATATAGAACCTATATTATAGGCAAAGCTCACCAACGCATCAAACTGATTCTGGTTCCATTTATACCGCTTATGGAACTTCATCACATGCTTTTCGTAGATCTTAAGATCCTGCTTCAAATAAGATTCCGCCTGTGCCTGTGTGATCTTCATATGCTTCTTCACCCCGACCGTATGCCCATATCCGATCGTCCATACGCCCGCAGGACATTTGTATGCGGTAAGCCGACACCCCTCAAACTGCTTGATCAGCTTCATTCCACGCTTACTTGTTTTCATTCTTTTCCCCCATATCGATCTGCTTTCTGGTCGCAACCAACATATGCTTAATCCATTTTGGCATAATCTCCGGATTGGCTCTATATATATTTTCACAAATGCTTATGCTTTCATTTAATACAATATAACACCCAATTACCATACCAAACATTGCATTCTGCATATGTATATCCAACTGCAACTGCATCATACAATATGGGATAAATACATCCATAAAGAAACCAAAAGAAAGGGCTGCCAGCAGCATCAATTTCTTCCAGAACCCCTTCATTCCTTTCTGACTTGAGATCACATGTCCTGTAACCCGCTCTGCAAGAATTCCCGTTACGCAATCCAATACAATCGCACATGCCACAAAGGATATGATCAATCCATACTGTTTCGTAAACGACAGACAAATTCCAGCCAGCACTGATACAATCTTTTTCATATTATCCAAGTTGTTACCTACTTTCCCATTCAGACATATATTTGTTACTATATCTTATTCCGGCTTTTCTTAGATGTTCAATGAACTTTTCTCTATAATCTACAACATACTCTCACTTAATAGTTTTCCGTACTTGAATCTTAAATATTATTCAATGTAAAATTGCGTCTGGTGGTAAATAATCATATTAATATAAAAACCAAAAGAGCCACACAGCAAACTAGGCATCTTTTAATGTTCTAATTCACTATATGACTCTAGGTTCTCTTATCTGTATTATACTGTTATTCTACTGTATTATCAATCTTATCAATGCAACTAACACAATAAGCATTCCTATAACTGCCAGGATTTTCCTAACCAGTTTCTGTACTTCACTGAATAACCTTCTTTTATCCTTATTCATGCTTGCACCCTCTTTCTGATTGTATTATATTGATTGAAAGGAGCGGAGGCTTTCGCCTCCTGTTCGACCTACTTACAAAGTGTTAGCAGATATGTAACCATTACGATGATTGCAATTATCTCTGCTAGGAGCTTCGTTAGCTGCTGGAACAGCTTTCGGAGCTTTTTCACTTTTGCCCTACAACCATACATTCGTATTTATTGCTTCTCGTAGCAACGGAAGATATTTCTTTTCTAGCTCCCTGTATGGCTTGTTATATTTTTCTTGATTCAAACCTTTTACCTCTTTATCCGAATCAATCTTTCTTACCTCATCCGCCCAATTCTGTTTTATTTGCTCAATTCTTTTTAACTTCTCTTCAGACATACACAATATTATTTTCTCCCCGTTTTTTCTACTGCTCTGCATGCCATGTACAACATTTCTGTATATTTTCCAAAGTATATAACATTTCATGAAACAAGACACATAAAACAAAAAAGCCATCTAAAAAACTCATCAACTTTCGAAAAAAGTAGCACAAAAGTAGCAGAATTTTGAAAAAAACAGAGGATTTTACTGCGGATGACAGGGCGCACAACGTCTTGTAGACGTTGGCTCTGCGCCGACCGGAGCGAAGCGGAGACATTGAACCGACAGGTTCAAGGGGGACGTTCGCTCCATAAAAAAACGAGACACATAAGTGTCTCGCTTTTTTATTAGTGCGGATGACAGGAATTGAACCTGCACGGTCTCCCACTAGATCCTAAGTCTAGCGCGTCTGCCAGTTCCGCCACATCCGCACGAAATAAGAAAAGAAGCATTCCTGCTTCCTTCCAGTGAAGCACGGGGGATTCGAACCCCCGACAACCTGATTAAAAGTCAGGTGCTCTACCGACTGAGCTAGTGCTCCATACTATATTATATAATTAAATCTTGCTACCTAGCTGGGGTAGCTGGATTCGAACCAGCGAATGCAGGAGTCAAAGTCCTGTGCCTTACCGCTTGGCGATACCCCAGTACTCACTGCATTACCTCCGGTAATGAAGGTGGATACAGGGATTCGAACCCTGGGCCTCCAGAGCCACAATCTGGCGCGCTAACCAACTGCGCTATACCCACCATGAGCGTGCTCGAAGGGATTCGAACCCCCGACCCACGGCTTAGAAGGCCGTTGCTCTATCCAGCTGAGCTACGAACACACATTACGCCTAATTGCGTAACAAAAGCGGGTGATGGGAATCGAACCCACGTATCTAGCTTGGAAGGCTAGTGTTCTACCATTGAACTACACCCGCATGTTAGTTGAAAAGTCGGGGTGACAGGATTCGAACCTGCGACCTCTTGATCCCAAATCAAGCGCTCTAGCCAAGCTGAGCCACACCCCGTTCTTAACGGTGTCATTGCTGACGCAACAACTACTATATCAAAATGTGTTTGACTTGTCAACCATTATTTTCAACTTTTTTGAAATTATCTTACTCTGTAAGTAAGTGTGTTGATACTTCTCAAACAGCACGGTTGTTATATTAACAAATAATTTACCATTTGTAAAGCCCTTTTTTCAATTTTTTTAAAAATTTTTCAATGAAGAAATGTAAGAATGGAAAAGGATAATTCCTATCCATTCTTAACCACTTCATCCACAATACATCTTGGTCTTCCTTTGATCTCTTCATAGATCCGTGCTAAATAATATCCAATAATACCAAGACTGATCATAATCAGACTGCCTGTAATAAGCAATAACAAAATTACCGTTGTAAATCCTTCTAATGCATTACCGGATATCCACTTTGCAATTGACTGGATTCCTAATACCAAAGCAAACAAGAAAAATATAATTCCCGAAAAAGTAATCAGCTGCATGGGAGCTGTTGTGAATGAACAGATACTACCAATTGCATATTTCACAAGCGATTTCACAGACCATTTTGTCGTACCGGAAGTACGCTCCTGTACATCAAACTCCACGATTGCACTTTTATAACCCAACCACGAAGACAATGCCCTGAAGAAAATATTCCGTTCTGGGAGTTTCACATATTCATCTACTACTTTCCGGTCTAACATCTTGAAATCAGATGATCGATACATCTCAATACCAGTCGACCGGCTGATCAATTTGTAAAACAATTTGGCAAACCCCTTATATAACAGATTCTCTTTGCCTCTGCTATGTTTTACTCCTTCGATAATCTCGAATCCCTGTTGCCACAAAGCATACATCTCTATTAATGTCTCTGGCGGATGCTGCATATCACAATCCATCACAGCACACACGTCTCCAGTCGCATGTGACAAACCTGCAAAAATGGCGGCTTCCTTTCCAAAATTTCTTGAAAAAGATAATCCAAGAATCTTCGCATCTGTAACCGTATCTGCCAATTCTCTTATCTTATCAAAACTGCGGTCCTTTGAACCATCATTGACGAATACCAATTCAAAATCAATATGATTCGGTGCTAACACTTCTTTAATACGATGATAGGCATTCTCGATATTTCCTTCCTCGTTATATGTAGGCAATATAATTGATAACATTGTCGTTAATCCTTTCGCATTCTTAAATGTAAGTAGCAAAACGAAAGAACCGTTGCATTGCAACAGTTCTTTCCTCTACTCTTTCGTATCTGAATCTTTCTTATTCCTCTGTTGACTCTGATGTCTTAGCTGCAGGCTTTGTCTCTTCGTCATCATCGAAAAAATCATCATCAAAGTCATCGTCAAAGTCATCATCAAAATCATCTAAATAATCTGGTGTCAAATAGCTATATACCGCATATGCAATTCCTGCGACTGCTGTAATCGCACCGATAATAGCAAATACCCATAAGATTCTTCTAGTTGCTTTCTCCTGTGGATCCTCTCTCTTGATAAGCTCCTGAATCTTTGCTGCATTAATCAAATCATCTAAATTCTTCATAATTCTCATACCTTCCTTTCCGTCCTTATAGCTTATTGCGTATCGTTAGTATACCATAATTTGTCCAACTTTACTATAAGAAATATGTGAATTTTCTATATTATTTTCTTAAGAATTTGGTAACTTTTTTCTTAACATTCTTATAATTTTTTTAATTTGGCAAAGGAAGCAAACATTCTCTTAACTCCCACCTTGTCAAATTCCACCGTCACTTCATAGTCTTTGCCACCAGACACTAACTCTGTCACCGTTCCCTCTCCAAACTTAACATGTCGTACACGATCACCTACTCCATAATCAATCTGCAAACGTTCCACTTTAAATTCCTTACCAAATGCAGGCTTTCCTCCTGTGTTTCCAAAAGAATATGGTTTTCCTGTTACGCTGGCACTCTTGCGATTCAGACTTTCTCTTGCCTCGTGTGCAGCCTGTTCCTGTCTTCTCACTGCAAAAGAGCCATTTCCATTCATAGTGATCACATCTTTCGGTATCTCTTTGACAAATCTTGAAACCGGATTGTAATCGGTCCTGCCATGCATCATACGTTGTCTGGCTGCACTTAAATATAGTTGTTCCCTAGCTCTTGTAATTCCCACATAGCAAAGTCTTCGTTCTTCTTCGATTGCATCCGGGTCATCCGAATTCAGCGCCATACCACTTGGGAACAGACGATCCTCCATCCCTCCCAGAAATACACAAGGGAATTCAAGCCCCTTTGCACTATGTAATGTCATTAGCAGAACCTTCTCTTCTGACTCTTCCACATTGTCCACTTCTGCAACTAATGCAATCTCTTCCAACAGTCCCGCAAGGTCTGGATGTTCTGCCTCCTGTTCGTACTTTACGATCTTGTTCTTCAGCTCTGTCAGGTTCTCCATTCTTGCCTCTGCTTCATCCGTCTTCTCGGCCAGCAATTCATCCCAATACCCGGTCTTTTCCAATACAGCATCATACAGTTCGCTTAAGAATACCCCTTCTTTCAACATATCCCGGAAATCCAATATCAGATTCGTAAAAGATTCCACTTTCGCTGCTGCACGATTAAGTCCCGGTACATTCGACGCTTCAAACATCGCATCTAACAGACTCATCTCATAGGTATCCGCATATGCCTGCATCTTGTCAATACTGGTTGCACCAATCCCCCTCTTAGGAACATTAACAACTCGTCGCACTGACATATCATCCATTCCATTCTCAATCACCTTAAGGTAACAGATCATATCCTTTACTTCCCGTCTTCCGTAGAAGTTCTGACCTCCGATAATCTTATATGGAATGTTGTGCATTAACAATTTTTCCTCAAAGATACGGGACTGGGCATTGGTACGATATAATATTGCAAAATAATTATATGCACGATTCTCATTCTTATGCTGTCGAGATATCTCTTTCACTACGCCTTCCGCTTCCTGATATTCCGTATCATATAAAGAGAAATGCACCTTGTCTCCTTCTTCTGCCTTCGTCCACAGTGCCTTTTCCTTT
The DNA here is from genome assembly GCA_902762905.1 of uncultured Lachnospiraceae bacterium. Taxonomy (GTDB): domain Bacteria; phylum Bacillota; class Clostridia; order Lachnospirales; family Lachnospiraceae; genus CAG-590. The sequence continues at coordinate 56,566 of CACWQE010000012.1, forward strand.
CTACCCTCATTGTTCGCAATCACACCATTGGCAGCCTTCAGAATATTCGCAGTCGAACGGTAATTCTGCTCTAACTTGATCACTTTCGCCTCCGGATATTCTTCCTCAAAATTCAAAATATTATAAATATTGGCTCCCCGGAACTTATAGATAGACTGGTCATCATCTCCTACCACACACAGATTCCGATACTTTGCCGCTAACTGCTTGATCAGCAGGAACTGAATATGGTTCGTATCCTGATACTCATCTACCATAATATACTGAAACCGCTCCTGATACTGTTCTAACACATCAGGATGAAACTGGAACAGCTCCACCGTCTTATACAGCAGATCATCAAAATCTAACGCATTATTCTGCTTTAATCGCTGCTGATATTCATTATATACCTTGGCAACCTGCATCTTACGAAACTGCCCGCTTGCTTCCCTGTCATATTCCTGTGGTGACACAAAGCGTTCCTTCGCTTTGGATATCTCTGCCATCATCATACGTTCTGGATACTGTTTCGGATCCATATTCAACTTCTTCAGGCAGGTCTTGATCACTGCCTTCTGGTCATCACTATCATAGATTGTAAAATTGTTCTCGTATTCCAACCGGTCAATATACCGACGTAGTATACGCACACATAATGCATGAAAGGTAGATACCCAGACACTTTCCGCTCCATAAGACACGATCTGGTCTACACGATCCCGCATCTCTCCCGCTGCCTTATTCGTAAATGTAATTGCCAATATATGATATGGGTTAATACCCTGATCGATCAGATAGGCAATCCGATGTGTCAACACCCTTGTCTTACCACTTCCTGCGCCTGCTAACAACAGCACCGGTCCCTCTGTGCATTGTACCGCTTCGCCCTGCTTATCATTTAATCCATTCATATCTGATATACCTCATACTTCTAATCTTGTATTTCTCTGTCATTTCTATCTGTTCAGTATACATGATTTATATACGCTGCGCAATGTATTTGAGAACATTTTTCGAATATACGTTTTGTTTTGCCCGACCGCTCTCCTTATGCTATACTAAGCTTACATATTATACGAAAGAGGACTTACAATTATGATCAAAGACATTTACCAAAAAGGGAAAACCGTATTCTCTTTTGAGGTATTTCCTCCAAAGAGAAATGATGACATTTACGATATTTATAGAACATTGGATCAATTAAAAACTTTGAATCCGGATTTTATCAGTGTAACGTATGGTGCCGGTGGAAGCAACTCGAAGAAAACTGCAACCATTGCATCCTACATCCAGAATATATGCGAGATTGAAGCGATTGCCCACATGACAGCAGTCTCCATGAATCAGGATACTCTGCTTCATTTTCTGGACGGGCTTCGTCAAAAGGGCGTATGCAATGTATTAGCACTTCGTGGCGACCGGCCAAGAGATATGAGTGATGAAGATTACAATAACCGCACATTTTTACATGCCAGCGATATCATAAAGGTCATTCATTCCCATTCCGATCTATGTGTCGCAGCTGCCTGTTATCCAGAAATCCACCCGGAATCCGCTAATCGTGCTGACGACCTGCACTATCTCAAAGAAAAGGTAGACGCTGGTGTCAATTTCTTATTGACACAGATGTTTTTTAACAATGAGAAATTCTACGAATTCCGAGCGCTGGCTGATAAGGAAGGCATCCACATTCCGATTTCAGCCGGAATCATGCCAATTACTTCTGCCAAGCAATTAGGTACCAGTGTATCGCTATCGGGTACTTCCGTTCCACCGGCATTAAGCAGCATGGTTGCCAAATACGCCGAAAGTCCAGAAGATCTGCGCAAAGCGGGATTAGATTATGCCATTAATCAGATTAATGATCTGATTGCCAATGATGTGGATGGTATTCACATATACACAATGAACAATGCTTCCACCGCAAGCTATATCATGAAACATATTATAAAGAAATCATAATATACATTTTCTAAAAATGTGCTTGCAATATAGTATTAAAAACTATATACTGTAACATAGATAGGATTATTTAACAGGATCGCCAGATTCAGATAAGTGAGGACATCTATGAAGAAATATGCCTTTAAAGAAATAACAGAACAAGTCAAACAATGGATACAACTTGATTATATTTATCCGGAAGACATTCCTGCCATCGAATTATACATGGATCAGATCACAACTTTCATGGATAAGCAGTTAGCAGGTAACAAGCGCCGGCCGGAAGACAAGATTCTTACAAAGACGATGATCAACAATTACTCAAAGAACAATCTGTTACCACCGTCCGACAAGAAGAAGTATTCCAAAGATCACATTATTCTTCTGATCTATATCTATTACCTGAAGAATTTCTTGTCAATCAATGATATCCAAAGTTTATTATCGCCTATGACCGATTCGTACTTCCACGCATCGTCAGGTACAACTATGAGTGATATCTATCGGGATCTGTTTGAATTAGAACAGCAATACGGTGTTAAGATCCGGGGTAATATTGACGAGGTATGCCAGATTGCAGAAGAACAATTCTCAGACAGCGATGATTATGTGAAGACTTTTGCTATGATCACTATGTTAAGCTATGATATCTACGCTAAGAAACAGTTAATTGAACGATTGATCGATTCCATGCAGCCTCCGGTTCCAACCAAGGCAGAACGCAAGGAAGCAAAAGAACTTGCCAAGCAAAAAGAAAAGCAGGCTAAAAAAGAATCTTAGAATTACAAATGGGACCGGTGCACATGCTGCATCAGTCCCATCTTATATCTTCCCTACACTTCTTATCCAATCAATCCATCAGACCTTTATCCTTCATCCGGCCAAAGACCATCTCATAACCCTCTCCACCATAATTAAGGGAGCGATTCACTCTGGCAATCGTTGCTGTAGATGCACCGGTCTGTTCCGCCACTTCCATATAGGTATGCCCTTGTGTAAGCATCTTTGCTACTTCGAAACGCTGTGCTAACGACAACACTTCATTCACCGTACATACATCTTCAAAAAACTTATAACATTCTTCCTCTTCCTGCAATGTAAGGATAGCCTGAAACATCTCGCTTACCGCCTTGGTTCTAATTGTCTTCCCCATAATCTGCACTCCATCCATATATACTATAATTTCTTTTCTTCTGTAATTCTTTACTGTATTAAAGTGTTATCATTATATTATAGATATCTTTTGAACGCAAGTTATTTTCTATAACTTCACTGCCTCATTGATCCAGATAGATACAGTCTCGCGGTTCACATAGAATTCTCCACAGCCGTCATCATCAATCTTAATATTATACTTGGCATTACCTAACGCATCTTTGAAGAATTGTCCTGCAAACTGTCTGCCAACATACATGCGTTTGCTGCCTCCGGTACTGTCTGACATCACAACTGCAATTCCAGAATTCTTATGTTCTGCATCGCCTTCTCTTGTCCATCCTACTACATTGTAGTCATCAAAATAGTCATGTTCCGTTCCATAGGCAAGACGCTTCCGAATCTTCATCATCTTATTCAGTAATGCCTTCTTCGGTGCTATATTATCATGTGGAATTCCATAATAATCCCCATAGAACATACATGGATATCCATCCTGCCGTAACAATGTGATCGCATAGGCATGTGGCTTGAACCAATCTTCTACCCAGGATTGCAATGCCTGTCCCGGCTGCGTATCATGATTATCTACAAATGTTACCGCTTGAATCGGATGTCTCGATACCAGCGTGTCATTCAAGATCGTTGCCATATTGTAATCACCATGTGCCTTAGACGCATCATGAAAATGCATATGTAACGGTACATCAAATAAAGACATCTCATAATTGACATTCTCTAAATACTTCTCTAAACGGTTCACGTCCCAATGCCAATATTCACCGACACAGAACAATTCCCGCCCACAAGCTTCCCGCATTGCTGGCAGCCAGTCCCGATAAAAGAAATAGCCAATGTGCTTCACCGCATCCAATCGCAGTCCATTCACACCCGTCATCTTCAAATACCATGCACCCCAGCGGTATAATTCATCCCGTACTTCAGGATTCTCAAAGTCAAGATCTGCCCCCATCAGATAATCGTAATTACCATTTTCATCATCTACTGCTTCATCCCATGTCTTACCCACAAAACGGTAGATTGCATTTCTGGTAGCCTGCTGATCCCAGTCAATTCCATCAAAATGTGTCCAATTCCATGTAAAATCAGAATACTTTCCCTTTCTTCCCGGAAATGTAAACTTTGTCCATCCGCAAATTGTCTTCTCATCCCCAACCATCTGATTCCGGCTGGTCGCATTGAATTCCTCCGCCTGCACATATTCTGTCTCATCTGCACCAATCTTATGATTCAGGACAATATCTGCATAGATATCCATTCCTTTTTTCTGAACTGCTTGAACCATCTCAATGTATTCTTTCTTTGTTCCATATTTCGTCGGAATACTTCCCTTCTGGTTAAACTCACCTAAATCATACAGATCATATGCCCCATATCCTACATCTTTGTCCCCGGCTGCTCCCTTATATGCCGGTGGAAGCCACAAAGAACTGACTCCTAATGTCTTTAACTTTGGAGCCTCTTCCAGCACTCGTTTCCAAAGACTGTGATCCTCTGGCAGATACCACTCAAAATACTGCATCATTAGTCCATTGTTATTCATAAAGGACATCCTCCCAATTATATAAATTCTTAAAAACCTACAATTATATTTAGTATATCAAACTTCTATCGGAACTTCAACTTGCAGATTCCATTTCACACGCAATTTCACCAAAATTCAAGAGGCTGTCGAACATTTACTTTCTACTTAGAATATACTACTAAAAAAGTGTTTGGAGAAATCAATCCATGAAACGAACCCGTATTATAAAGATGTGTACTGCATTTTTTCTTGCAGGTGTGACAATACTCACTTGTGCCGCCTGCGGCAAAAAAGACAGTCATCTGACCAAATTAACATTAAATGAAGTAGCCCATTCTATTTTCTATGCACCACAATATGTTGCCATCGAGAATGGTTACTTTAAAGAAGAAGGCATCGACTTAGAACTTGTAACCGGCTTTGGTGCGGACAAAACCATGTCCGCTCTGGTCGCCGGAGAAGCTGATATCGGATTCATGGGCGCAGAATCTTCCGTCTATCTCTATAGCGAAGGGGCTTCTGATTATGCCGTCAACTTTGCGCAATTGACTCAGCGTGCCGGCAATTTTCTGGTTGCCCGTGAACCAATCGACAACTTTACCTGGGATATACTAAAGGGAAAAGACGTTCTTGGCGGCCGGAAAGGTGGTATGCCGGAAATGGTATTCGAATATATATTGAATAAAAATGGCATTGATCCTGCAACCGATCTATCTATCGACCAAAGCATTGACTTTGGTAGTACCGCAGCAGCTTTCTCCGGCGGGCAGGGAGATTTTACGGTTGAATTTGAGCCTTCTGCCACCGCCTTAGAAAGCGCCAAAGAAGGCTATGTTGTTGCATCCTTAGGTGTAGATTCCGGTTATGTACCATACACATCTTACTGCACAACCAAAAGCTATCTGGCTGAAAACGAGAAATTGATCCAGAGTTTCACAAATGCTCTCCAAAAGGGTATGGAATATGTCAATACCCATACACCGGCAGAGATTGCCGAAGTAATCGCACCACAGTTTGAAGAAACTGACATTGATACAATTGAAACAATCGTAACCCGTTATTACGATCAGGACACTTGGAAAGATAATCTTGTCTTTGAGGAAAGCAGTTTTGATCTGTTGCAAAACATCTTATCTGATGCCGGCGAATTAGATCATCGTGTTCCATATGATCAGTTAGTAGATACTTCATATGCTCGTAATGCGATCAAAAAGTAACCTCACACAAGTCTTTTCGCCTAAAAGGCTTGTATTACGGGCATTGATAAACTATCGGACGTAATGTATAATACATTTAGATTTACAGCATAGCACGAACCAGAAGGCATTAAAATAAGTTGTTAATCCAATTCTATCAACAATAGCTGTAATTGAGATTCTATCAATTTAGGAGACGAGAAAAGTTCTTTTTCTGCTCAGCTATTAAGAGGCTGCATTTGCAGCCTCTCTTTCTTTTTCGTCACAAACTGACAAACACCCTCATATTATGTAGTATACAAAAGGAACAAGGAGTATTTTTGTGGAATCTCGTTGCAATAATATGAATACCTGCAACAATCGCTACAACCGTTCGAATATGTATCCACCAAATAACAACCGTAACTGCGGTCGTCGTACCATTCAGGATACCAATCAGCGTAGAATGGATGTGGAATGTGTCTGCAAGGTAACACCACGCAAGAACTGTTATAAGGATGATCCAATGACACAGTTAGGAAATGAATTTCCTCCGGTTATGGCATATGTTCCATGGCAGCAGTGGGGAGAGCTATATGATCCTGACTGCGGATTAATGCAGGGCACTATCTTCAAAGATCTGAACTATATATTCTGTGGAGTGAGGTGCTGATATGGAAAATATGTGTAAAACCGATTTGTTAAAATTTATCCAGAGCACAAACTTTGCAGTCATCGAAATGGGTTTGTATTTAGATACCCATTCCGAATGTCCATGTGCACTAGAAACTTACCATGATTATCACAAAACACTTTTGAAAGCTGTTCATATATACGAAAAGAAATACGGTCCACTGACAATATATGGTGCTCAATGCAACACGGACTGGAACTGGATCGACGAACCATGGCCATGGCAGAAAGGATGTGATTGCTAATGTGGACGTATATTAAAATGTTGGAATATCCAGTAAATATCAAGACAACAAATGCCAAACTTGCTATGGCGATCATGAGTCAGCTTGGTGGTGCAATATGCAATACCTCAAAGGTATTTTTAAACAGCTATGCAGTTCGATTTCTTCACCTTACCTATACTCCCTGCACCGTTTCCAAATACTACTTGTCCATTTTTAATCGAATGCACAATGTAGGTTGTCTCATATACAAAACTAGCAAATGTCTTCTTCGTATTCAGATCTTTTGATCCTGTTTTAATACGGATCTTATCGCCCTTTTTCAAAGCGCTTTTCTTTGATTCCACCGGCTTATCAAAGAGTGCTTTCTCTGCCTGTCTACGTCTAGTAAGCCCTGCCAATGTCTTACCTGCAGCCTTATCATATGCAAGAATCTTCTCGCTGATCTGCTTCTTGGTTCTGGTACCGTTAGCTGTAAGCTGTGTAATCGAACCAATATTATAGGCAAAGCTTACTAACGCATCAAACTCATTCTGATTCCAATTGTATTTCTTGTCATATGAAGCAACATGCTTCTCAAACTTTGCCAGGTCTGCCTTAAGATATGCATCCGCTTTCGCCTGCGTGATCTTCTGGCCAGACTTTACATTACCGGTATGACCGTAACCAATCGTCCATACTCCTGCCGGGCATTTATATGCAGTAAGGCGACATCCCTCAAATGACTTAATGAGATTTAATCCTGTTGTTCTTATCTTCATATGCATTTCCCTCCGTTTCTAATTCATCACTATCTGGAAGTTCATCTGTGTATTTACTCAAAAATGTCTTAAGGTACAACCATACTTTCTTCACCGGAAGCCCACACAGTACCATATTCTTAATGATGCTAACTGCTTCATACGCAATGAATAGCAATGCAAAGAACTCTGTCATTCCTATACTCTGTACTTTCAGATATTCCCGGATTTCTTGCGGAATGAATCCGATCAGATTGATTCTTACGATGTAGTCCACAAAAACGAAGAACAGAATGGCTGCTACCATGCTTGCCTTACGAATTGCTCCATCAATACCAAAGTTTGAATTGAACTTATGCTCCTTGATTGCACGAAAACACCCGAATAAGGTATCTCCTACTATTGCCAATAACACTAACATAATGAACTTGTTGCCTGCCGCCGTTGCGAAAACAATTTGTAATTTTCCCATAATTTTTCTCCTTATAATTTGCTAGATATTTCTTCAAGCTTCTGTTTTAATTCGTCAATCTCATCTTGTTGGATCTGTACCATTTTGATAAGGTATGGAACAAACTTTGAGTAATCCACTCCCGGAAATACATATTCTTTACCTTCCCGAAAATGTTCTTCATAGTCCTTATCCTGGCATACAGTAACCGACGGTATTATATCTTTGACCTCTTCGTAGATCACCCCTCTCTGATTTTTATTTCCTCCGTGGCTATAATCAAAAGATACTACATTTACATCCAGTATCTTCCTAGCTTCTTCATCTGATAACGATTCAACATTCTCTTTTGCAAGTCTGGTAGATGTATTAGAATATCCATGTGCTGTAATCCACCCGCCAAATCCCATAGAGTACCCTTCATCCCAAGTGCCAGCCATTGAATCATGATAAACAGCAAATGGAAGAATTACCGAATTATATGGTGTAAGAAATCCTATACCTACATGTTGAAATCTATCCGTTGCGCCATAAGTAGTATTTACAAGTGAAATTCCACAAGCAGGTCCCTGCGATGACATTCCCTCCCCACCAAGATATATAGTCGTTGAACCAAAATCCATTCTTCCATACAACTTGTTATCTTTTATAATATTTAATGCAGATGCATTAACGGTCCCACTTACAGTGGCATTCTTAAGATCCGCATTTCCTTCTTCAGACACTGTAAAATTATTCGATGTGAAAGAAATCTTCTTAGCAGTTAAATCTATACTATTTCCAGCAAGCAAATTAATAATATCCGTTGCTTCCATAGATATATTATCAGCAGTGATAGCAACCTCTGTTCCATCCTTCGGATCACTTGTTAAAGCTACTGCTACAAGCTTTCCATTATCATCTACCTTTAGTACGATTTCCTCTGCATGCAACTCAATTGCGGCTTCTATCACATCTCTAATTTCTTCTAGTTGAATCTGTGTTACAGCTGGTCCTGGTCCGCTACGATCCGTTATGTACATGATTCCTGTCTCTACATCCACATAATAATCACCTGCAAAAGCATGCCCATATCCATATTTAATATCTTTATCCTTATATTTCTCTGGAATATCCCATTTACTCTGAGTTTTAGAAACTGTTTGTTCTACTCCTTCTTTACTGATATTGATAGCATTATTCACTTCTTCTGTTGTAGAATAGTTCTTCAATTTGTTATCTAGTGAAAGATCTAATTCTGTCGCACTTTGTTCAATTGCAGTATTCATTTCTTCCTTAGTGGAATAATCCTGGAATGTTTTAGATACATTCTGCAAAATAGATTCTGCAGTAATATCTATCTCCGCTCGCAGTGTCTTTTCCGTGGACTTGATCTGATCATTCACATCCTGGTATGACTGTGAGTAATCTGTAGCCTTATTGCCACTTTCCAACTTTGCATGCCATATATAGTAATCTCCGGCTGGTAGATATAATGCTACCTGTTGGTTGGCAGATGCTTCAAATGTATGCTCTACTCTCGTCCAATCCCGGTACACATCAAATTGCTTAATCGTGCTTTCTTCGACAGATAGATTGCACTCATACTGTCCCACTGCACGAATCCAGAATCCAATCGTATAATTTCCATCAGACGGAATCGTCACAATGGATAGATATGCTGCTCCTGTCATGTGTATGGATGTCATAGTGCTTGTGGTACCGTTTGGATCTGCTCCGTTGTATTCAGATATTCTTGACATTGTTACTTCCTTTCTCCAAGAAAACTGAATATTATATGATGAGATAGGGACATATAAATAAGCCAACACAATACTTTAAAGCAGGAATCTTACTTGCTATTAATATAGGTGGGTATATTGTTCAATTATTATTTGATTATAATACTGTAAATACATGGTGTAGAAAAAAATACTCAGATACTTGGACGGAATGGTCTAATCTTAATTAGATTTTCCCGATTATTATATCAACTGTTGCATTCGTAAATATATCCTCTGAATTAAATAATACAATTTGATTTACATTATTTATATCGCATGCAAATCCGTTCCGTGTAAACATTGTATATTTTGAGCCTTCATAATATCCAGAGCAATTAATTACGAAAGCATTTTCTTTAGTAAACCCATCAGGCAATGCAATGAATGATTGTGCGTTTATATCTGAATTCAGTTGCAGTGTAAGTTTGGCAACTGAAAATTTTGTCATCTCATCATATAATATTCAGTTTTCAAGGTTCGTTTATTAGGCACACCTTTGATGTGCCAATTTGACGTTTTGCTGTTCTACCTGGCAGTAGATCAGCGTGGTATCTATTCTTTCATGTCCTAACATGGTCTTTACTTCCACTATGGAAGCTCCCCTGTTCAGACAGTTTGTTGCTAATGTTCGCCGGAACTTATGTGCATGTACATCTTCTATGCCGCATTTTGCAGAAAGCCTTGATAACATGGTCTGTATTGCTTTGATTGTGATTCTGGTGTACGGTTTCTGCCGCCGGACGAATAATGCATCATCATCATCTGTTCTGGTTGCCAAGTATTTCTTTAAGTAATACATGCTTGTCTCATTGAAATACACCGTCCTTTCCTTATTTCCTTTACCGAATACTACACATTCATTTCCTTTTATATCTGACCGGTTCATCCGGCACAGTTCTGATACACGGGCACCCGTGGAATACAGCACTTCCATAATAGCCAGATCCCGGAGGTTACTTGCGCTTAATTTCAATTCTTCACGCTCTGCATCCGTATAAGCCGGTCTTACTACCTTATCTTCTTTCACATGATGTATCTTAATCATCGGGTTTCCTGTTATGTAATCTTCCTCTGCCAACCACCGGAAAAACGCATTTACCTTAACTATGCGATTGTTGATATATGATTTTGCTTTTCCCTCATGCATAATCTTAGCAAAGTACCATTTCAGATCATCTGATGTGATACTCTTAACATCCTTTCCGATATCCTGTAGCATACGTTCATTCTCATACCGGTATCCTTCCAATGTAGACTTCTGCAAACCTGCCAATTCTCTCTCTGCTAAGAAACGCTTCAACAGTCTATCTGACGTATCATCATATTCGACTATCTCATGTTTCATTTCCTCTAGTGAATAGTTCTCCAATTCCCGAAGTAGCGTGAATTCCAATTCTTCCAACTGCTTCTCATCCAATACCTTACTCATTACCAACTTAACATTCTTAATCAATCTCTCTTTCATATAAGATCACCTCCGGATGCATTATATCATCCGGGTTGAAAGTGAAGATTATATGATGAGATG
>CACWQE010000013.1 GCA_902762905.1 uncultured Lachnospiraceae bacterium
AGCCGAGCAAGGTGCAGACTTTTCGAAAGGCATTGTATAAACACGAATGGCACATTCTTAGTATCCGCTGCGAGTGATGAGTAGCGAGAGCGTGCCTGCGTTGATATGTTATATCCCAACAACCGATTTGAAACCTAATATTTCGCGCGTCCGTCCTAACTTACGCTGTGCAAGGGTATTATTTATTTGGTCATTTTCGGCTGGAATACCAAAGACGCCAGATATGCATAGACTAAGGCTGCAGACGTTCCGACCGCTGCCATCTTAAATCCACCCCGGAACAATCCAATAAATCCATCCTGATCAATCGCCTCCTTGATTCCTTTCCAGAGATTGTAACCAAATCCCGTAAGCGGAACAGAAGCTCCACTTCTAGCAAAATCAAGAAATGGTTCATATATCTGTAATGCTCCAAGTACTGCTCCGGTACATACTAGAATCACCATAATCCTGCCCGGCATCAATTTCGTCTTCTCCATTAGAATCTGTGCCGCTGCACAGATCAATCCCCCAATTATAAATGCTTTCAAATAATCCATATAAACACCCCTTTCTATCCTTGCTGTCGTTTTTCAATCACCACAGCATGTGCAATTCCCGGAACCGATTTTCCTTCATTATAACTAACGGTCGATAACAATGCTCCTGTTGGAACAAACAGGATACGCTGAATCATTCCGTCCCTCATTTCCTGCAACAATTTTCCGGCTAATGTCACCGCCGAACAGCCACACCCGGAACCGCCTGCATGAGTATCCTGTTCCGGGTCATCATAGATCTCCATTCCGCAATCCATATGCACTTTCGAAATATCATATCCCTGATCCATTAATAATTTACATAATATTTCTTTTCCCACACTTCCAAGATCACCCGTTACAATCCGGTCATAATCCTCCGGCTGTCTGCCATAATCCTTCAAATGCTGAAAGATCACATCTGCCGCTGCCGGCGCCATACATGCACCCATGTTCAAGGAGTCTTTCACACCGTAATCCACTACTTTACCAGTTGTGATCCCGGTTATCATTGTATCACCATACTCCTTAGAAAGCACAAATGCTCCACAACCGGTCACCGTCCAGGTGGAAGACATTGGTCTTTGGTTACCATATTCTAATGGAAACCGGAACTGTTTCTCTGCACCTCCAAAATGACTGGATGCAGATGCCAATACCATATCCGCATAACCGGCATGTACCGTCATTGCACCTAATGAGAGTGCTTCCCCCATCGTGGAACAGGCTCCATATAATCCAAACAATGGAATATCAAAGTCCTTCACACCGAACGTAGTCGCAATCAACTGACCTAATAAATCCCCCGCAAACATATAACGAACATCTTCTGTCTTGAGTTTCGCCTTTCGAAGAGCCAGTAATGATGTCTGTTTCATCATCTCACTTTCCCCTTCTTCCCACGAATCCTTACCAAACGTTGCATCTTCTACAATAACATCAAACGTATCCTTTAACGGGCCTTCCCCTTCCTTAGGCCCAACCATGCACGCCGCTGCCATTATATACACCGGCTTTTCAAACGCAATGCTTTGTTTGCCTTGTTGCATATCTTCACCTCATTTTCATAATTACTATCTCTATGGCACCAACATGTCCATAACTGCTTGCTCCCATATTGTCACCACTAAAACAAAAAACTGCCACGTAGTAAAATACATCTGTATTCTTATCCTATGTGACAGTTTATTCTTATCTTAATATGTGAAATTCTATCAATGAATATGCAACAAAAATATGAAACCTATTCTGCTGGTGTTCCACTGATCATCCAAGGTGACGGCTGTGCAACCATAACACTTCGCTTATCCGTCTTAGATACGGAAATCTGTAACACCTCGGTATCGTTAATATTATATTTTGCGAAAATGTTCTTAATATTCACTACCATATCCAACTCTAACGTATACACAATGAATTGCATCTTCGGATTCACTTCTAACAACACCTTAATCTCATCCTCCAAGCGTTTGGATGCTACAATAAATGCCAGTCTTGGCGTTGGAACATTTGCCATGTTCTCTTTCGTTACACCCGAAATGATCTCAATATTATGTACTCCAAATTTACTTACATTATCCTGTAAGGCACGCATATCCCGTGCATCCGGCTCTACTGCAATGATCGTTCCCTCACTTGCTTCAATTGCAGCCTCAATCGCAATACTCTCTCCACTGACAATACAGATCGTATCTCCCACATCACAGGAAAGCATATTCATAATGACGGCACGAATCTCATGTCCGACATAATTGACCGACCCCTTCGAAAAGAATTCATTCTTAATTCCATACCGTGAAGCCTCCCTCGTATTCTCATTAATAATGAAAATAACGGTTGGTTCTGCAATCTTATAGTCCATCATCTCTTTGACTTTGCAGGTTTCTACTTCATCATTTGCAGCTACGCCTTTGCCAAGCCACATATCATAATCGCCATATCCACCTTCCCACAATTCATAGAACAGATCCGGCTGGCTCTCATCGGCAAAGATCATAACTCTCTTATGCGTCTCAATCGTTGGTAGCACATTCTTCTTCTTGCCACAAATGTTAAGCATCTTGATCTTCTCTGGGCTGACCTCCATTCGATCCGCAAAGTTACCTACCCATGCTAACATCTCATTATTGTTGTACACTTTCATTCCACTTGATCCCATAATCATGTACCTCCCACATATACAAACGTATCAGACTTTGCTCCCATAATCACAAAAGTCTACACCACTCAACACCTATTATATTGTACCATATCTTGGACTTATCCACAATAAATATCCATCATACAATCCGTTATCTTCTTACTCATCCTGACTAAAATAATCCAGATTAAAATCATATTCTTTTTTTGTGCATAAGAACTTCCTATATTTTTCCCTTTTATATATACCTTTATTAAATTGTGTACATTTTCTCGCCCAACTTAATAAAATTTCCATTTTTTTATTAAAGTAAGCTTCAATTCTTGTCTTTTTATTACATTTTTATCAAGTTCCGGCACCGGTTCAGCATGGCATACATCTCCTGCTTTCTAGGCAATACCAGATTTCCCGGAATATTACTGCCGCAAAATGTCGTAAATCCCTTCTGCTGCATCTGCCGGTATAATTGCTCTACACCCTCCTGTAACGTAGTCTTCCCCATAAATACATGCAGTTTCATGTATTTGAGAATATATGCTAGTGCATTTAATTGCTCTGTATCAACAAGCTGCTCTACATAGCGTAAATCCACCGTTTCTTTGTTGATCGAGATTCCGTCCCTTCCCATCGTTTTCATCTTAATACGATTATCTTTCTGGAATACCATATCTGCCTTAACAACACGCTCCATCCCTGGTCTCTTAGACAGTTCCACCTGCTCAATCGGCATAGGGAAATTTTCTGCCTCTTTCTTGGCAAATGCCGTTATTTCCATTGGTTCGTACCGATTCATCTGCAAGATCGTATCTGCCTTATGAAAATAGGAGCCACAGCTTCCTGCCACTAAGATCGTGGAGATTCCATAGCTTTCATACAATTCCCGTACCCTGTCAATAAATGGAATAATCGGTTCAACATCCCGTTGTACAACACGCTGCATCAATTCATCCCTTATCATGAAATTCGTCGCACTGGTATCTTCATCAATCAGAAATACAGAAGAACCCATCTCGATCGCCTCCACGGTATTCGCCGCCTGTGATGTACTTCCACTGGCATCCTCTGTGTAGAATGACACCGTATCCCTGCCATTTGGGAGATTTCGGATAAACATGGAAATATCTACATTCTGTATACTTCTTCCGTCTTCTGCCCGCAGCTTCATAGCAGAATCATCCGTAATGACATATTCTCTTCCATCTCCTGCAATGTGATCATATACACCTAATTCTAATGCCTTTAGCAACGTAGACTTTCCGTGATATCCACCACCCACAATCAAGGTGACACCTTTTCGAATTCCCATACCCTTGATAACTCCTGCATGTGGAACATTCATCGTTACCTCCATGCTGTCCGGCGACTGAAATGCTACCGCATCCTTCATAGGAAGCATGGATACTCCTGATTTTCGTGGTAATATCGCTCCATTTGCCACAAATGCCACCAAGCCCTGTTCTTTTAACTGTTCGCGAATATAATGCTGGTCTTCTGCAAGATCTGAGGCATTCTTCAATTCTTTCGGTGCATAGGCATTGGCATACAATGTCTGCTTCACGCACGCTGGAAGGAACTCATATAATATCTTCTCTAATTCTCTCGCATTGATCGTTCTTCCATTTGCCGGAAATCCAATCTCTATACGCACAGTAACCTTACCGGATTCCGCATCTATGGTACAGGCACTTCTATCAAGAATCTCCTGTCCCGGATTGCTTACACTGATCAACCCACTCTTTCCAGAACCTTTTGCCTTAAAAGAATAGGCATGTACCTTGGCTGCTAACTTCCGTAATATCACATCCTGTAAAGCAACTCGTTTCCATGCCGTATCATATAAGGATTCATCAAATCCCGCCTGTTTGCCATTTACAATCACACTCACCTTAGATGGAGCCGCAAAGGGATCTCCCTGCACATGATCAATCGAGAGGATATATCCTCCAAACTGATATTGCCCTTTCGTATCTTTATATGCCGGATATCCTTTGTGGTCAATCCGGTGTAAACACTCTCTTAAATCATTCTCTCTTAACATCCTGTATACCTCTCTATAATCAATATCATAGCTCTTGTCCTCCAAACCCTTGGTATCGGCATCTAATTTAACAAATCTTCTGTTATTTTACTTTTTTCCTTACTTTGTGTCAACTTACCATGCTTATATTCTAGGTGTCGTTTTTTTGCATATGATATCTTGTCATCTTCACTTTGTCATGATACAATCATTCCAGAGATTCCTGTAATCTCTTTCACATCTTTTTTGCCATATCTTTTTATTTTTTAACTCTGGATTTTAGCTGCAATATTAATTCGGTTACTAGCTAAAGGAGCAATATCAATCCAGTCATTAGAAAAAGGAGGAAGGATATGGGAAAGATTTATATGAATGAGAAGTATCGTGACACGGTATTTCGTATGATTTTTAATAGCAACAAGCAATTATTAGAACTTTATAATGCAGTGAATAATACAGATTACGACGATCCGGACGCACTAGAGATTGTTACTTTGGAGAATGCGATCTATCTTGGCATGAAGAATGATGTGTCCTGTCTGATTGACATGCGGCTCCAGTTATATGAACATCAATCAACCGTGAATCCGAACATGCCTCTACGGGATCTGATGTATGTATGTGAACAGTACGAGAAATACATGGTCAACAAAGACATCTATTCTTCTCGTCTGATCAAACTACCCACACCAAGATTTGTCGTGTTTTATAACGGAACCCGAACACAGCCGGAACGGAGGGAATTGTATCTGTCCGATGCTTTTGAGATACCGGAAGAAAGTCCCTCATTAGAACTTCGTGTTACCCAGCTTAACATCAACAAGGGGTACAATGAGGATCTTCTTAAGCGTTGCCCGACATTATTCGAATATGTTGAATATGTCAGCATTGTACGAAGTTATCAAGAGACACAACCTTTAGAAGAAGCTGTCCGGCACGCTGTAGACCACTGCATCAAACACAACATTTTAAAGGATTTCTTGTTAGCAAACAAAGCAGAGGTGATTCGAATGACTTTATACGAATATGATGAAGAATTACACAAACAGACAATACGGAAAGAAAGCTATGAAGATGGATTTGACGATGGCTTCAACAATGGATTTGAAAACGGATTTGGCGATGGCTTCAATAATGGCTTTGACAACGGATTCGGTGATGGTGAATTAACCAATCTTACCAAACTAGTCTGTCGCAAACTTCAAAAGAATAAGTCTCCCGAAACGATTGCTGAGGAATTAGAAGAAGATCTGGATACGATACAGCATATCTGTGATATTGCTACCGACTTTGCACCAGACTATGATGTTGCCAAGATTGTAGAACAATACAAAAAGTCATTATTGAACGTATAATATTCGCTATGTATGTGAGAATAGCCGGGAATGTGAAATCATCATCCACAATCCCGGCTATATTATTTTTCTTTCAGCCTATTCTATTGTCAAATAGAATCTGTTATTTCGATTTCCCCTACTTCCAATTGACAAATCTTCCCCCATCTGTTATTCTATACGCTGTTGATAAATCAACATTTTATTCTAGATATACCTTGGGGGACTATTATGATCGATCGTTTCGAATTATTCACAACAACCATTACGCAGATATATAAGAACTTACAACGAATTAAGATGCAGGAAATGTCCGGCTTCGAATTACGCGGTACCTATGTGATGTGCATGTTTGAACTGAACCGTAATCCGGAAGGACTGACAATTACACAGTTAAGTCAGCTTTGCGGCGAAGACAAGGCTGCTATTTCCCGTACCATTTCTGAGTTAGTGAAACGTGGTCTGGTTACCAGTAACAACGATAAGAAATATCGAGCCCCACTTGTTCTAACCAAGGAAGGACAGGAAACCGCCGCTAAGATTGATGCATTAGCATCCACCGCTGTAGAAGCCGGAAGTAACGGACTGACACCGGAAGAACTTAAGACCTTTTACAAAGCACTTACCACGATTTCTGATAATCTGAACAACTATCTGGTGGATACGCCGGACGAATAACACATGCAAGCTGACACAAACTCTTTTGCGTCCTCGTAGAGTTGCGAAGCAATTAACCATTCTCCGCAAGGTATCCAGCCTTAGCAGAGCCGTTTTTCTTTATAAGTCATATCCTATTAGAAAAGAACCTGCCACATAATGTGACAGGTTCTTTCTATACTTATATACTCTTTGGAAATATCTATTATACGTAGAATAACAAATCTTCGTACTGTGGGAATGGCCAATACTTCTTATCCACGAGCTCTTCCAACTTATCAGCAGGAGTTCTAACCTCCTCCATAGCTGCGAAGACTTCATCATGGAAGCATCTTGCTGCCTTCTCCATATCATCCTCTAAGTCAAGTGCTTTCTCATCTAACTTCTCTAACTTATCAACTGCAGCAATCATTGTCTTAAGCTCAGTTGCGATATCCTTAAGAATACCTTCCTGTACAGAAGTATCTACACCAACAGCCTTCAGATCATTGACACCCTTAGCCATATCTGCTGAGTATTCCATAACAGCTGGAACGATCTGCTTCTTAGCCATATCAAGCATTGTCTTTGCTTCGATATTGATCTGTTTTGCGTAGTTCTCATAATAGATCTCTGCGCGGGATTCCATCTCAGCTTTGCTAAGAACTGCAAACTTCTCAAACATTGCAATGTTGTCCTCATTCGTAAATGCAGATACTGCATCAACTAAGCACTTGATATTTGGAAGTCCTCTTCTCTCTGCCTCTGCAACCCACTCTTCAGAATAACCATTACCGTTGAAGATAATTCTCTTATGCTTTGCGATCAACTCTTTGATCTTATCATGTACAGCCATATCAAAGTTATCAGCCTTCTCTAACTCATCTGCGATCTCGCAAAGAGAATCAGCAACGATGGTATTAAGGATAGTATTTGGTGTAGCAATAGACTGGGTAGAACCAACCATACGGAACTCAAACTTATTACCGGTAAATGCAAATGGTGAAGTACGGTTACGATCGGTTGCATCCTGCATAAAGGAAGGAAGTGTTGCAACACCTGACTCATAAGCTTTACCCTGTAATGAGCTGGTAGCCTCACCTGTTGTATCCAACTGCTTCAATACATCATCCAACTGTTCACCTAAGTATACAGAAATGATTGCTGGAGGTGCCTCATTGGCTCCTAATCTGTGATCATTACCTGCAGAAGAAGCAGAAAGTCTTAACAGATCTGCATGCTCATCAACTGCTTTCAAGATAGCAACTAAGAACAATAAGAACTGTACATTCTCATGAGGTGTCTTACCTGGCTCTAACAAGTTCTGACCATCATCTGTTCCCATTGACCAGTTATTGTGCTTACCGGAACCATTTACACCGGCAAATGGCTTCTCATGTAACAGACATGCAAGACCATGACGCTCTGCCACTCTCTTCATTGTCTCCATAACTAACTGGTTATGATCTGTTCCAACATTCGTCGTTCCATAAATTGGAGCTAACTCATGCTGGCAAGGAGCTACTTCATTATGCTGTGTCTTTGCTGTGATACCTAACTTCCATAACTCAATGTTCAGATCATTCATATAAGAAAGAACTCTCTCTCTTACTGTACCAAAATAATGATCATCCAATTCCTGTCCTTTTGGTGGCATTGCACCGAATAAGGTACGTCCTGTGAAGATTAAGTCTTTACGTTTTGCATAATCTTCTTTATCTACTAAGAAGTATTCCTGCTCTGGTCCAACCGATGTTGTAACCTTTGTAGCTGTTGTGTTACCAAATAATCTTAAGATACGAAGTGCCTGCTTATTGACTGCTTCCATAGAACGAAGCAATGGAATCTTCTTATCCAATGCCTCTCCTGTGTAAGAAGAAAATGCGGTTGGAATACAAAGAATGGTACTTCCATCTGTTGATTCTTTAATAAATGCTGGTGATGTACAATCCCAAGCTGTATATCCTCTTGCTTCGTTTGTAGCACGAAGTCCACCAGATGGGAATGAAGAAGCATCCGGCTCACCCTTGATCAATTCCTTGCCGGAAAACTCAAGTAACACTTTACCATCTGAAGTTGGATTGATAAATGCATCATGTTTCTCGGCTGTAATTCCTGTCATTGGCTGGAACCAATGTGTAAAATGTGTTGCTCCCTTTTCGATTGCCCAATCCTTCATTGCATTTGCAACCGTATCAGCAATTGCAGGATTCAATTCTGTTCCTAACTCAATTGTCTTCTTAAGTTCTTTATAGACCGCCTTTGGCAAGCGCTCTTTCATTGCTGCATCATTAAATACGTTAGATCCGAAGATCTCTGCTACATTCACCTTTTCACTCATAAGATAATACTTCCTTTCCTCTTCTTTTATTCACGAACCGGTATGTACATTTTCATAAAAAAAGGGTATTCTCCTATCTGAGAACACCCTTGTCCTTTACTTTCCCGTATTCGCTTTCGATAGTTGTACTATACTCCTGCCGATTAAAAAAATCAAGTCCTTTTTTTACTTTTTTTGCACTTTTTCTCATTTTCACTTAAATATTATAAGTAAACCATATATTTTTGTGCATTTTCCCAATAACAGGCTTAATTAAGTTAACCTAGTTAATTCCAACTGATCGGCTCTTTTAAAGGAACTCCAAGCTCACGCAAGACAGCATCTAACGCCGCAAGCGTTTCTTTCATATTCTCTTCCGTACAGTTGTATCCCATGTGACCAATCCGGATCACTTCGCCTGCCATTACATCAAAAGAACCAGCTAACATAATATTATGTTCTTCTCGCATTCTCTTTAAGATCTGCTCCGCAGTAACACCACCAGGAATGGAGAATACGGTAACCGTATTGGAATATCCATTATCTGCATACAGTGTGAGGCCTGACCGTGTCAGTGCCTCTCTTGTCTTTTTTGCAATCTCTGCATGTCTCTTAAGCATATCCGGATCATTTTGAATATTCTCTAATGCCTGCCGCAATCCATAAATATCACTGATTGGCATAGAATATGGGAACCATTTATTCTCATAGTAATTCTTAAATGTTAATAAGCTGGCGTAGAAAGAAGCAATCGGCGTTTTCCGCTGTTCCATTGCCTGTTTTGCATCCTCGCTGACCGTAACTAATGTAAGTCCGATCGGACAGGAAATTGCTTTCTGTGAACCGCCACACAAAATATCGATCTTAGATGCATCTACATCCACCGCATTACCAAACATTCCAGAAACAGAATCCACCACTGTTAAGATTCCATATTCTTTCAGTAACGGACAAATGGAGGCAATATCATTTAACATACCACTTGGCGTATCACAATGTACGACCGTTGCATATTTAAAATCAGAATCCTTTTCAAGAAATGCTTTCAGTGGTTCTAATTCAATTGCCTTCTTATAATCCGTCGAATACAATACCGGCTCTCCACCATATATCGTGACAAAATCCGCAAATCCTTTACCGAATACTCCGTTGTCCAATACAAGTACACGATCCCCCTGCTCTGTCAGCGATGCAACCGCTGCTTCCAATCCTAATATTCCCTCGCCACTTAATATCAGACTTTCATTCTCTGTATGTAATAATTTGCTGTACAATTCGCATGTTTCTTTATAATAATCATAGAAATCCAAGTCAATATCAGGATTGCCTGTCTCTACACTTCTTGCTAACCGCACATTTTCGGCAACCATCGTTGGTCCCGGTGTCATCATTTTGTACATAGATCCTGCCTCCATTTACTTATCTGTTCGTTCTGTTTCCAATCTCTCCACTATGAATTAGTCCTCTACTGCACGAAGTCCTCTCTCTAATGGAGTAATAATGATCAATACAATGATTGCTGCAACTGCGATCTGAATAATATTACCCGGTACAGACTTAAGTGCTGCTGCCGCACCATTTCCCATAATGAAACTTTCAAAAATGAAATATCCGGCAAGCTTGATTGCCAATGCAGCAAGAATTGCAACTACCTTGTATCCGAATCCCTTCTTGTTATAGCAGATCAGGCCAACAACAAATCCCATCAAACCACATGTGATGATCGTACATGGTGCCCATGCTGCCCATCCACTTAAGATATCAAACAATCCCATACCAAGTGCTCCTGCAAGTGCTCCGGTTCTTTTGCCGTATACCATAGCTGCAATAAACAGTGGTACATTACCTAAATGAATCAATCCACCTGCTCCACCAAAACTTGGAATCTGAATGTTAACAAATGCGGTAAATACTAATGTTAATGCTACAAACATCGCATCTAATGCAATCTGCTTTGCCGGGCTCTTTACTGCCTTATTCTCCATTACTTTTTCCATAATTCTCTACCTCTTTCTTTCACTTTATCTTTTAGATAGCAACCTGCAGTTATTTGCTAAACGCTACTATACACTCCATTTGGCACTAAAAAAACTACCAGTTTTAATCTTTTTAACAGTGCCAGATTTTATCTTGCATTTTTGATTCGCATGTACTATGGTAAAGAACGAACCAATTCTTATGGTTCCAGATTGTTAATTACGAAATAAAGGAGAGATACTATGCAGCCATCCATTGCTATTATCAATGATATATCCGGATACGGACGCTGTTCTGTAACGGTTGCCCTTCCGATTCTTTCTGTTATGAAAATTCAATGTGGAGTGGTTCCGACTGCAATCCTGTCTAACCACACAGAATATCCAGAATATTCTATCTTAGATTTTACTCCACATATGTCTGAATATATTGCACACTGGAAACATTTGAACTTTACATTTGATGGAGTCTATACCGGGTTCTTAGGATCAAAGGAGCAGATCGCCATTATTACACAGATGTTTGAATCTTTTTCTTTCAGACAAAGAATTGTAGATCCTGTCATGGGGGATCACGGAACCATCTATGATTCCTACACCCCGGATATGTGTGAGGCCATGAAAGAATTAGTGGCACATGCGACCCTGACCACTCCAAATCTCACAGAATTATGTATTCTGACAGACAATGCCTATCGTGAAGATCTGTCTGCATCCGAGATTCAGTCTATGTGCGAACAGCTTGCAGCCACAAACAACCAGCAGATTGCCGTTACCGGAATCGAACACAATGGTAAGATCGGAAATGCCATCTATGAAAATGGACACTTTGAGATCCTATATGGAGAAAAGGTATTTCCTCTCCGTCCGGGCACCGGTGATGTGTTCGCCTCTATTCTTGCCGGTTGCAGTTTACATAACGTTTCATTGCGTGATGCTGTCCAGTTAGCATCCACATTTATTCATACCTGTCTTGTCTCTTCCGCTGCCATGCATATTCCGGTCAATGATGGCGTATGCTTTGAAGAACATCTCGGTATGCTCATTCCTGAAAACTAGGAGGAACCCATTATGTCTAAGAAAAATCAAGGAATCCTTTGTATCTTATCCGCAGCATTCTTCTTTGCCCTGATGAATCTGTTTGTACGGTTATCTGGAG
Organism: uncultured Lachnospiraceae bacterium; assembly: GCA_902762905.1. Taxonomy (GTDB): domain Bacteria; phylum Bacillota; class Clostridia; order Lachnospirales; family Lachnospiraceae; genus CAG-590. The sequence goes on from CACWQE010000013.1 coordinate 12,101, forward strand.
ATCTTCCCACTGTACAGAAAAGCTTCTTCCGTAATTTTATTGCTGCAATTCTGGCATTTATTATGTTAATCAGAAGCCGGCAAAAAGTCTCTCTGACCAAAGAAAATGTCAAAGATCTTCTGATGCGTTCTGTTGCCGGCACAATTGGCATTCTGTGCAACTTCTATGCTGTAGATCATCTGAACATTGCCGATGCCTCCATGCTGAATAAACTGTCACCTTTCTTTGCCATTATCTTTTCTATCTTTTTATTAAAAGAAATAGCCACCCGTTTTGAGTGGCTCATGTTAATTATTGCATTTATCGGGGCTATGTTCGTGGCAAAACCGAAGTTTGAGTTAAGTTCTCTTCCTGCCTTGATCGGTCTGATTGGAGGATTAGGTGCCGGTCTTGCATATACTTATGTCCGCAAATTGGGAACGCACGGAATCAAAGGGCCGGTGATCGTATTCTTCTTCTCCTGCTTTTCCTGCGTTGTCACCCTGCCCTCCCTGCTTCTGCACTATACACCGATGACAACCAAACAACTGCTCACTCTGCTTCTTGCCGGATGTGCGGCAGCGGGAGGACAGATCAGCATTACAGCTGCTTACACCAAAGCTCCTGCCAGTGAGATTTCTGTCTTTGATTATTCGCAGATCCTGTTCGCTGCTATCCTTGGTTTTCTGTTCTTAGGACAGGTGCCAGACACTCTCAGCGTCATTGGTTATCTGATCATTATCGGTGCCGCTGTTGCAAAATGGTACCACACTAATCACCCACATGTTTCCTCCGTATCTCCCGATAATGATTAGCGTATTCATCCGATATCAATCGCCCTTTGACAAGCTGTTCTAATGTGGTATTGAACTCTCTTTCCGGCATTTTCGCATAGCACATGTCGCGAAGAGCTTGTTCAATACTATCCTTATATTCCATAATACTATACACACGATCCCGATACAGAATATTGGCTGCATAGATCCGTTTAAAGAAACCATTCAACTGCTCGGACTCCGTAATCTTATCCTTTGGCATAAAATGCAGGCACAACAGATCCATCACTGCATATGCCGACCGGTTCGTCAACCAGATATCTGGATAGATCGTATACAAATTCTTCATCCGCAACGGATCATTATGATTCCTGCTTTCAGTATAATCCGGCAGATACTCCCGGAATACATTTGTTACCAGATTCTCTTTACGAAATGCCACATATTCGTCTTCCATATTCACCCGGACTCCCGGCTGATATCCCATATGCCGTATCAGATCTCTGGAAATGCAGATTCTTCTTGGTTCTTTCTCGATCAAAAGCAGATACACTTTATTATGCACTCTCCAGATAAATGCCGGACATTCCTTGATACGATACGACTTGGAATAATCAATCATGATTGGACGATGGTCTTTGCGCACATGATATCTTCTCTTCACCCGTTTCAATTCCTGTTCACTATAGCGTTGATATGTATTCTCTTTCTCTCTTCGCTCTTTCTGTTTGTCCGTCATATGCTCTGATATCTCATCTTCCATATGACCGGGTTCTGTTCCATGAGCATTTCGCCTGGCCGCAGCAGACTTCTTCTGTGCCATCACCGCCCGTACGGATTCTTTCTCTCCCTGATGATTCACCTCGGCCACAAAGTCTTCATCCTCCAAGGTGAATGTCTGGGAAATAATAATGGCAATCACCGCAAGAATCATGGCAACCACAAACAACATGATCTGTCCTCTAAGTCCAGCTATCACAATACACACGGCGGCAGCGACAGAAAATCCAATCACACTGCCTATACTCTTTCTTGTCTGAAAATCCCCGTAGCGTAATCCATTCCATATCTTTCTCATCCAATCACCTCTTTCCCTTGTGGCATATCCGCTTATTTACTTACATTTTACTACATCTGCAGCTAAATTGCATTAAAAATATCCTATCCTGCAAAGTTCTAATTCTCCTTTCTTTCTCATACATTAAAAAAAATCCTTCAGGATATTTCTATGCCAGAATCTGCATCATCCTCCTTTAATTACATGAAATATATTACTCTTTTACTTCTTATATTTGTATTCCTATATGGTATACGACATGACGCCGTCTCTTCTACCACAACCAAAACCGCCTCTTTGTTTCAAAAGGAATTGCCCATTTATTGCGTGGATACGGATAAACCGGTTGTTGCACTAACCTTTGACAGTGCCTGGGGAACCGAAGACTTAGATGAAATTCTTACCATTTTACAAAAGCATAATGCATCTGCCACCTTCTTCGTAACCGGAGAATGGGCAGACAAAAATCCCGATGCAATCCGTGCCATTGATACAGCAGGACATGAAATCGGGAATCATGGGAATCATCACAAACACATGCCACAGCTTTCAAAGGAGGAAATGGCAAAAGAGATTCAAGACTGTCATAATACAGTATATGGCATCACTGGAAAAGACATGACCTTGTTCCGAGCCCCATATAGTGACTGGGATGACCAGGTAGTAGAGGTTGCACATGCATTAGGTTACGCGGCGATCAACCAGTCTGTAGACAGTCTGGATTGGAAAGATTATGGCGTTGATGCCATCATTCGCACAGTATGTGAGCACAAAAATCTGGAAAATGGAAGTATCATCCTGCTTCATAACGGCTCAACCTATACAAAAGATGCACTAGATGTTCTGTTGACCAATTTAGAGCAGCAGGGATATTCCTTTATTCCGCTTTCTGATCTCATATATACCTCTAATTACGAGTTAGATCATACCGGAAAACAATTTCAAAAATAAAATGAAATATCAGGAATAAAAACTTTCTGGATACGCATAATACAAATGACAAGTTTTGAATTGCTCTAGATATTCAAAACGAAATTCACGAAATAAAGGAGATCAGTATGAAAAAATTACACAATTATTTTTATCTTATGTTAACCACTGTAGTTCTTTCTTTTGCATTAACCGGATGCGGTAACAGCAGCAACGGATCTACAAGCGGTAACAACGACAACAATGTCTTAGAGGACGCTGCTGATGATGTAGGAACTGCAGTAGAAGATGTCGCCGATGGTGTCGGTAATGCCGTAGATGACTTAGTAGGGAACGGCGGCTTTGATAATTACAACGATGCACATGACTACTTTTTAGACACGATGGGCTCTTATCATTCCGATGCAAACTTTGAATTAAGAGATGAAGATCAGGAATTAAACGATTATCAGGAAGGTTCGAAAGGTTATCATTTTCATCTTTATGATACGAGTAACAATGAAAATGGTGACTACTTTGGAGAATTTTATGTAGATGCTACGAACGGAACAATCTATCAGAAGGGAGAAGATGGTATGGTCACTCCTTATCCGCAAAATGCAGGCAACAGTGAGAACAATACCACTTCTGGCACAAATTCATCTACTACAGGCACCCCAACAAAGTAACACTGATATTCTTTGAACAGGACGGCTTTCAGAGTGATTTTCCACTTTCGAAGTCGTTCTGTTCTATTGTTAATTCGCCCATTTTTCGCTATATTCATGATGTTCATTCATGCAACCTACCGATATTTATGATTTTCTCTGAAAATATCGCAAAATGACTTGCATTTTCATAAGAAATTCTTTAATATACATAAAAAGTAAACTGTAAGAAAACGATACCATATACATAAAGAAAGGATGCATTACTATGGAACAGTCTCCTGTCATTGTAATTGGACATAAGAATCCGGATACAGATTCCATCTGTTCTGCGATTTGCTATGCCAATTTGAAAAATCAAATAGAACCCGGCCGATACATTCCAAAGCGTGCAGGCAAGATCAATAACGAAACGGCATTTGTTCTTAATTATTTCAATATGCCGGTTCCCGACTTAATTGAAGATGTGAATACACAGGTTATGGATATTGAATACCGTAAGACGCCGGGCGTGAAAGACAACATTTCAGTCAAATCAGCTTGGAAAATGATGCGTGAATTAGATGTTGTAACGCTTCCGGTCGTTGCCAAAGATAACGTACTTGGAGGGCTTATTACCATTAACGATATTGCGAAGTCCTATATGGATGACTATGAAAGTGATGTCATATCTAAGGCAAGAACACCATATTCCAATCTGGTAGAGGTACTGGAAGGTACTTTAGTGTCCGGTAATCCGCATAATCACATCATTAACGGCAAGGTCATCATTGGTGCTGCCAATCCGCATCTGATTGAAAATATGGTTGCCAAGGATGATCTCATGATTGTTGGTGACCGGATTGATACCCAGATCTTCGGTATTGAGATGGGTGTTGGCTGCCTGATTCTGTGCTTAGACGCACCAGTGAACCCACTCGTGCTGCAATTAGCAGAAGAACGGCACTGTAGTGTCATCACAACCAAGTTAGATACTTATACGGTGGCACGTCTGATCAACCAAAGCATTCCAATCCGCTACTTTATGAAGAAGGATAACCTCATCACATTCCAGTTAGATGAGACAGTGGATTCCATCAAAGAGATCATGTCTAAGAAACGTCACCGGGATTTTCCGATCGTAGACGATTTTGGTCACTATTATGGTATGGTTTCCCGCCGGAACTTACTTGCATTAAGACGTAAGAAAGTCATCCTTGTCGATCATAATGAGAAATCACAGGCAATTGCCGGAATCGAAGACGCTGAGATCTGTGAGATCATCGACCATCACAGACTTGGCTCATTACAGACCATTTCTCCGGTCTATTTCCGAAATCAGCCTGTAGGATGTACCGCAACGATCATCTACCAGATGTATGTAGAGAACCAGCAGTCCTTAAGTAAAGAAATGGCAGGATTACTCTGTGCCGCTATTCTTTCCGACACGCTGCTCTTCCGCTCACCAACCTGTACACCACTTGACGAAAGTACCGCAAAGACTTTAGCCGAGATTGCAGAGATTGACTTAGAATCTTTTGCCATGGAAATGTTCGAAGCCGGAAGCAGCCTGCGTAACAAGACCGCAGAAGAACTATTTAATCAGGATTACAAAGCATTTCAGGTAGAAGATATGGGCATAGGTGTAAGCCAGATCAGTTCCATTAACCAGCGGGAATTAGACAATGTCGCAGAACGTCTTCAGAAATACCTAAAAGAAACGCTTCCATCCATGCCAGTCCAGCTTGTCTATGTTATGTTAACTAACATTGGAGAACAATGCTCCGATCTGTTAGCATTCGGACCGGATGCCGAGAAATACGCCGGCGAAGCATTCCATGTAGAACCTGCTGATAACGTATGTCACCTGCCTGGTGTTGTATCCCGTAAAAAACAGGTGGTGCCGGCACTTGTTATGCGCCTGCAAGAAGACCTATAACCCCTTGCACAGGGTAAGGAATGACGGACGCACATGTTGGGGATTGTGAACCCGGCTTTGGGCGGTGTCATATTGCAGCAGGCACACTTGCGCTACGGGCTCGCACGCAGCAGACACTAATGTTCGTTATACATATTATTACGTTGCAAAGTGCTGGCGTGCTCCACGTACCTGCTTGCAAACATGACAGACCGCCCTGCCGGGATTTACTTTTTTTGAACATGCGCTGTTTATCGTGTGATCTAATTACGACTGCGCTTATCGCCCACCCGAAGCCGTCCTGTCGTTGGTGTAGGTAATTTACGTAATGGCAAGCTATAGGAGATAAAGAATCATTATGCGTATGGTGGAAGTAAGCTTATCAATGAAGCTATTCTTTATTTCTGTGAGTTGACAATTTCATGCAAGTATGAGTCTATACCGTACCTATTATATACACAATATACGTGTACATAATTCATGTTTGGTTTTCTTCGTTTTCTCTTATATCCGATAATATATATTTTTCTGCCCTAACATGTAGCCAGATTATTAATATTAACCACAGTCAAAGCTCCGGAGCCTATTAACGCCGGACGGCTTCGGGTGGGCGATAAGCACAGCGTATATGTTAATGACAGTATATTGTGCCAGCCTCAGCTTCGGAGAGAAAAATTTGGATTCCAAAGAGGGGCATTTGCGACTGTCGGTGCTTGCATTGACCACTTAGCGAAGTTTTGACGAGCTTAGTGGGCATAGTGTTACATTGCTTAGCATCCGCTACAGGAGCAATTAAGTGCGAACGGCCCCGGCTTGGAACCAATTTTTCTAGGCCGTTGCGTCCGTTGGGCACAAAGTCCATCTTAACTTACGCTGTGCTAGGGGGATTATATGAAATATTCGGGTTGGTTGAGATCCCACACAGAAGTACAACTACTCCGGATCATAAGTTTTCTCTCCAACTCCATTCGGATAACTTCCGTATGCCTGCCCTGAATCCGGTCTAGCAGCAAATGAATTGCAAACCTTGCCATATTCTCCTTCGGAAGATGCACGGTAGATAACATTGGTTTTGTAAACTGCCCTTCCTCAATATCGTCACTCGATATAATAGATGGTGTATACGGCAGGCTTCGATACTGATTCAGACATTTTAGCATGCCAATTGCGGTAATGTCATTAGCACAATATATTCCCGTCGGAGGAACATCCATCTGAAGAAATTGCTGCATGGTAGCAAACCCTGCTTTCTCTGTCTGTTCCGTGTCCACAATATATTCTGGATAGAAATCAATATTATGTAAACGAAGTACTTCTGAATATCCTTTATACCTTGCTTCTTCATGACATTTTCCCACATAGGCAATTCGTTCATGTCCTAGCTCTACAAGATATTCCACAGCAAGGGAAGCAATCTTTTTACCATCACATAACACTTCGTCCACTTCATAATTCGTTGAATTCCGATTAATTGACACAATATTCTTATAATACTTCTTCAATCGCTTAATTACCTTCGGGCAACATCTTCCGATAATGATCAGACCATTATGTTCTTCCTGATCTTCAAACATATCCCGAAATATACTATCTAAGTTTGCTTTCTCACATGCACGGTCATCCGAGAACACAGACTGATACCAGACACAAGACAAAATACAGGCATTATCATGAATCTGACTCTCTACCACCCGAAGTAATTCTTCAAAAAATGGATCCCGATGCACTCCATCCATTCTTGTCATCAGCACATCAATATAATAATGATTCTGCTGTATACTGCCTGTTCCCTTTTTAAGATTACGTGCTGCCTCATTAGGGGTATAATTAAGCTCCATCGCTGCCTTCCAGATCTGTTCCCGCATTCCCGGTTTTGCGCATTTATAATTTGGATTATTCAACACCCTTGATACTGTAGCCATGGATGTTCCTGTCATCTCAGCAATCTTTTTAATTGACATCTTCTCACCTCACATATTCCGTTAACGTCCGATTCCTACAACAACTGTAATCGCATGATAACGATTGAATCTCTATCGCAACTATAAGAACCCAATCATTTCATAAATTACAGCTCTCTACAGAATCTGTAGCCCCCTCTTATGAGGTAAGTGTATCATATGCTCTCTAAGTTGATAACCCCAATATTTGAAAACGTTTTCACTTACGTCAGTACAAAATTGCGAAGCAATTATCTTCTTCTCCGCAAAGTGCACATCCTTCGTGGAGCGTTTTTACTTTATAAGACGAACTTTCCTATAAAGCAAAAAGAGACCAACCACTACTATGATCAGTCTCTTCCATAAACATAAGATTATTTTGTGTTATACTTATCATATCCACGCAGTCGTGCCATTGCTCTGGCAAGTGATGCACGGGATACATGATATTCCATAATACTCTGCTTTTGCTGTAACTGCTCCTGTGCACGCTCTTTCGCTTCCTGTGCACGGAATGCATCAATCTCTTCCGGTTTCTCGGCTGAGAATACAAACAACTCTACTGTGTTATCCTTGACCTTCAACAGACCGTCCGAAGTAATCGCTACATGATTCTCTCCATCCGGTGTCCGAAAATGAATCTCTCCGATATTGGTACTTGTTGTCATTCTCTCATGATGTGCCATAATTGCCATCTCACCATCATAGCCCGGAAATACAAGCAGTTCACAAGAGCCATCGTAGAACACCCTGTCACAGGCAATAATTTTTAAAGAAAACGTATTCATAAGCTACACCTTCCTTATTCCTGCTGCATCTTAGCTGCCTTTGCCTTTACATCTTCAATCGTTCCTACGTTAAAGAATGCAGCTTCCGGATACTCGTCCATCTCTCCATTTAAGATTGCCTTAAATCCTTTGATCGTCTCCTCTACCGGTACAAATTCACCCTTAATACCTGTAAAGTTCTCTGCTACATGGAATGGCTGAGATAAGAAACGCTGTACCTTTCTGGCACGATATACTGTCTGCTTATCCTCGTCAGAAAGTTCTTCCATACCAAGAATGGCGATAATATCCTGCAACTCTTTGTATTTCTGCAATGTCTCCTGTACCTGTCTTGCCACATTATAATGTTCTTCACCAACAACATCTGCTTCCAGAATTCTGGATGTAGACTCTAACGGATCAACCGCTGGATAGATACCCTGTTCTACAATCTTACGGGAAAGAACGGTTGTTGCATCCAAGTGCGAGAATGTAGTTGCCGGAGCCGGGTCTGTCAAGTCATCGGCTGGCACATATACCGCCTGGACGGATGTAACAGAACCATTCTTCGTTGATGCAATTCTCTCCTGCAATTCACCAAGATCATTTGCCAAGGTTGGCTGATAACCTACAGCTGATGGCATACGACCAAGTAACGCAGATACCTCAGAACCAGCCTGTACGAAACGGAAAATGTTATCAATGAATAACAACACATCCTGCTTCTTTACATCCCGGAAATACTCTGCCATGGTAAGTCCAGTCTCTGCTACTCTCATACGTGCACCAGGGGATTCATTCATCTGTCCGAATACCAATGCTGTCTTATCCAAAACGCCGGATTCCTTCATCTCGTTCCAAAGGTCATTACCCTCTCTAGAACGCTCTCCAACACCAGTAAAGATAGAATATCCACCACTTTCTGTTGCAATATTATGAATTAACTCCTGAATCAATACCGTCTTACCAACACCGGCACCACCAAACAATCCGATCTTACCACCCTTTGCATAAGGAGCAAGCAGATCAATAACTTTAATACCGGTTTCTAACATCTCAACAACCGGGCTCTGCTCTTCAAATGTAGGAGGCTCTCTGTGAATACACCAATGTTCTGCATTCTCTAAGCTTTCCTTATCATCTAATGTCTCGCCTAATACATTGAACAATCTGCCAAGAGTTGGTTCTCCAACTGGAACCTGAATACCAGAACCCGTTGCCACAACCTCCATATCCCTGCAAAGACCTTCACTGGCTGCAAGCATAATACAACGAACCACGCTATGTCCGATATGCTGGGATACTTCCATCACACATTTCTTCCCATTATTCATCACATACAATGCATCTTTAATGGAAGGCAGATTGCCATCTTCAAATTCTACGTCTACGACAGGTCCGGAAACCTGAACGATTTTACCTTTATTTTCCATAGTGTGACATCTCACCTTTCTTGTTTCTTCTTTTTCTTCTTAAGGGCCTTGGCACCACCAATTACTTCGGTGATCTCCTGCGTGATTGCTGCCTGTCTGACACGGTTATACTCCACAGAAAGCTCTCTTAACATCTCCTGTGCGTTATCCGTTGCCGACTGCATTGCCATCATTCTGGCATTTTCCTCACTGGCAGAACCCTCAACTAAGACACCATACATAAAACCTGTTACATAATTATATACTAATCTCTCTAACACCCGCTTCGGTGATGGATAGATCAGGAACCAGTCATCTGCCTTATCCGCAGCTTCCTTGTCATAATTACCCTTTCCCTTCTGGGAACTCTCCAACAACTCCTGCTTGATAAACTCATGTGTCTTCAGTGGAAGGATCTCATTGATCTCCACCTCTTCTTTCATGCTGTTTACCATACGGGTAAAGATTACATACACTTCATCAATCTCTTCCTGCTTATACAGCTCAATAATGTACTCTGTAATCATTCTTGCACGATGAATGGAAGGATTGTTTGCAGAATACCGGAATGTATCATCTAAATGATATCCCTGACTTGCAAAATATTGTCTGCCAATCTCTCCTACCACTAACAGGCGGTATTCCTCTGCCTGATCGATCAAGGCACTTGCCTCTTTCAATACATTATGATTATACGCACCTGCCATTCCCTTATCACCAGTAATAACAACAAATGCTTTCTTCTTCACCGTTTCATTCAAATCCTTACCACGGTTATCAAAATACAAATGCTGCATATCCGGGAAATGCAGTAAGATATCAGAAATCTGCTCCTGTAAGCCGTAGAAGTATGGCTCTGTGTTGTCTAACTTCTGTCTGGCTTTCCGAAGCTTCATGGAAGACATCATGTACATGGCTTTTGTAATTTTCATGGTATCCTGAATACTTTTTATTCGATTGGATATTTCCTTTGCATTTGCCACTTTTCTACCTCCATTCTGTATTCACAGCTTCTATTCCTCACTGGCCTCTTCTGACTGAAATGCCTGAGACTTGAATTCAGTCGCTGCTTCCACAATGGATTCCTTCACATCCTCTGACAGATCTTTGGATGCTTCTAACTGACTAATAATATCTGAGTGATTCAACGCAAAATCATGAAGCAGATCCAGACGGAACTGTTTGATCTTGTCGGCTGGTACATCACTGAATATATGTGCATTGGCAGATACCAATGTGATAACCTGTTCTGCCATAGTAAATGGATGTCCTAACGGCTGCTTTAACAACTCCATCAAAGAACGTCCATGTGCCAACTGTTTCTTGGTTCCTTCATCCAGATCGGATGAGAACTGGGTAAATACTTCCATCTCACGGTACTGTGCAAGATCAATACGAACACTACCCGCTGCCTTCTTCATTGCTTTTGTCTGTGCTGCACCACCTACACGGGATACGGAAAGACCAACGTTAACCGCTGGACGCTGACCTGCATTAAATAACTCACTTTCCAGATAGATCTGACCATCTGTAATAGAGATAACATTTGTCGGAATGTATGCAGATACATCTCCTGCCTGTGTCTCAATAATCGGAAGTGCTGTAATGGAACCTCCACCTGCTTCCGGTGTAATTCTGGAAGAACGCTCTAACAATCTGGAATGTAAATAGAATACATCACCAGGATAAGCCTCACGACCAGGAGAACGCTCTAACAGTAAGGAAATTGCACGGTATGCAACCGCATGCTTTGACAGATCATCATAGACGATCAATACATCCTTACCCTGATACATAAAATACTCTGCAAGTGCAGTTCCGGAATATGGAGCAATGTACTGAAGCGGTGCCGGATCCGATGCGGTTGCTGACACAATGATCGTATACTCCATCGCATTGTTCTTCTTCAAAGTATTTACTAACTTCGCGATTGTAGATGCCTTCTGTCCGATTGCAACATAAACACAGATTACATCCTTACCCTTCTGATTCAAAATGGTATCCATTGCGATCGATGTTTTACCGGTCTGACGGTCACCAATGATCAACTCACGTTGTCCACGACCGATTGGGAACATCGAATCGATGGAAAGAATACCTGTCTCCATTGGAACAGATACAGACTTACGATCTACAATACTTGGTGCCGGATTCTCGATTGGACGATAACCATCTGCCTCAATCTCTCCTTCACCATCCAATGGTGCACCTAACGCATCCACAATTCTTCCCTTGAATGCTTCACCAACCGGAATACCTGCCATCTTACCGGTACGGGCAACACGGCTTCCTTCATGAATCTCTGTATCACGTCCAAATAAGATAACGCCAATCTCATCCCGACGTACATCCTGTACCATACCTTTGACACCACAGTCAAATATAACAATCTCACCATAGCAGGCATGATCAATACCATCTACATTAACAATACCATCACCAACCCAGTTAACAACACCGATCTCTTTATTTTTTGCTTCAAGCTCAAAGTCTTCAATACTGCTTCTTAAGATAGAAATGATATTCTCTTCACTGACTGTTGCACCATTTGAAGAAACTGCACCAGCCATCTTATTCTTCAACTGGTCAATTCTTCCCTGCTCACTCCAGTCATACTCTTTGGTTCCTACTCGGAGAATGAATCCACTCTTTAAGGATGGATCCTCTTTCATCTCCAATTCCATATCTTCGGAACCAAATTCCTTATTCAGGAACTTGCGGATACCTGCAAGCTGTTCCTCGTTAGGAGCAGTTACATAGACAAGTTCCGCTTTCTTTTCGCCATTTTCCGGCTCTTTATCCAGATCATCATATGCGGCAACAATCTCATCAAATAATGCAAAATCATTGTTATCGCATAAGATCTTCATGAAATTACGAATTTCCTTCGGAAATACACGCTCGATAACCAGGTGTTTCTTTTCAACTGCCACTGCAGGATTCTCAAAATCCACTCTCACCTGTGGTACCGCCTCAAGAATCTCTTTCACTTGCGTAAGCATTTCTTTCGGAATATCTGTTTTGCGCAAATCTGACGCATAATTTAATGCTTCCTGAGTCACTCTTATTCACCTGCTTTATCTAAAAATTCATTGTAGAGCGAACGATCGATCTCTGCCCCACTTTGTTTACCGACTACCTTTGTTGCTGCATCGACTACCATGTCGGCAATCTCTTTCTCTGCACCTTTAATAATCTGTGCTTTCTGATGTTGTGCCTCTGCTGTTGCATCTTCTTTGATCTGACGGGCTTTACTCTCTGCTTCTGCTACGATCTTCTGATACTGTGCATCTGCATCCTTTCTCGCCGCCTGTAATGTCTTCTTCTTCTCATCTTCGATACCAGCTAAAGAATCTGCATACTGTGCTTTCAAACCATCTGCCTCTGCCTGACGGGCTGCAGCTTCACCAAACTGCTTATCTGCCTCTGCCTGACGGTCTGCAATAATCTTTTGAACCGGTTTAAAAAGAAAGATCTTCAAAGCTACAAGAAGTACCAGGAGGTTCACAACTGTTAAAATCAAATTTGTTGGATCTACACTAAGCATGTTACCTACCTGCCTTCCTTATTATTTCAACATTACGATAACCATCAAAGCGATAACGAAACCATAAATAGCGGTTGCCTCTGCAAGCGCACAACCAAGGATCAATGTGTTACGGATCTTACTCTCTGCTTCCGGCTGTCTTGCTACGGCCTCTGTTGCCTTACCGGTTGCAATACCGATACCAATACCTGCTCCAAGTGCTCCTAATACGGCAATACCTGCTCCAATTGCGATTAAAGTATTCATAATAAAATCTCCTTTTCTTTCATTTCATATTCTTTGTGCTGTGTATTACTCAATCTCTTCACCAATGTATAATGAGGTTAAGAATACAAATACATATGCTTGAAGTAATCCGTCAAATATATCAAAATACAGACTGAATACAGTCGGTAAGAAGACTGGAACGATCATCTTAATGAGTTCCATAATAACGAATGAACCTAACACATTACCGAAAAGTCGCATACAAAGCGATAATGGTCTGGTAAACACTTCAAGGATATTGATTGGGGTTACAATTGCGATTGGTTCTGTAAACTTATGTAACCATTTCTTGACGCCTAAGTAATAGATACCAGCGGCCTCAACTAATACAATGCTCATTACAGCCAAAGCAATGGTAACATTCAAATCCTTTGTCGGGGATTTGAAGCCAAACAAACCGATAATGTTGGAAATGCCAATGTATACTAACACAGTTGTCAGATACGGAACAAAGGCTTTTCCTTTCTCACCTATCATGCCTTCCACGATGCCGGTTAATTTGGTAACAATCAGTTCTGCGACTGCCTGACGTTTACTTATGTGATCGATTTTCATATTTCTGGTAAGGAAAATCGAAAGTAAAATCAGAACTGCCATGATAATCCAGGTTACAACGATCGATTCCTTGATCTCTAAACCACCAAGTACTGGAATCGTGAACACAGTCTTACATTCGAGTTCTTCCATCAGGTTTTTTGCTAATTCTTCCAAAAAACCATCTCCTTATCCTTTACTTTGTTTCTATCAGAGTTTATAATACTTTACATAAAATGTAAAATATATATTTGAAATATTTGCTATATCATTTTGACATGGAGGGAAGTTTAATGGACATTACCTATGATTATTATCGCATATTCTACTATGTAGCCAAATATAAGAGCTTTACCCGGGCCGCTACGGTTCTTATGAACAACCAGCCTAACATCAGCCGGGCTATGAATAACTTGGAAAAACAATTAGGCTGTACGCTGTTTCTACGTTCAAATCGTGGAATCAGTCTCACACCGGAAGGAAAGAAGTTGTATAACCACGTATCCGTGGCTTATCGCCACCTTCAGGCAGCAGAATTGGAATTATCCGGTTCCAATACCTTAGAAAGCGGCAATGTAACGATCAGTGCAAGCGAAACCGCATTACATGGCATCCTGTTAGACGTCCTTCGCGACTTTCATAATGCCTACCCGAGTATTCACATCCACATTCTAAGTCATACCACACCAGAAGCGATTCAGACGGTTCGAAGTGGTCTGGCAGACTTCTGTGTTGTCACTTCTCCGATGAGAGTCCGCCGTCCATTTAAGGAAACCGTTCTTATGGAATTTCACGAAGTATTAGTCGGCAGCCTCAAATACGAAGATCTATCCCAAAAGAAAATGCGGCTTCAGGATCTGCAGCAATATCCTATGGTCTGCTTAGGTCGTAATTCCATGACCTACAGCTATTTCTCTGAACAATTTCTGAAGCGTAAATTAGTGCTCGATCCTGAGGTTGAAGTTGCAACTTCGGAACAATTAATCCCTATTATTACGCACGATCTGGGAATTGGCTTCATCCCGGATTTTCTTTCCCGGGAGCCGCTCAAAGAGGGCGTCATTATCGAGATTCCACTGAAAGAAAAACTTCCTCCAAGACAAATCTGTCTGGTAGAAGATTCCGGTCATGCACTTAGTGTAGCCGCTACCAAACTAAAACACATGCTGGTTGCTGCTCATTCAATAGAAGATTTATAAACCACATCAGGGAATCATTCGCATTCCTTGATGGCTATATACGGAAAAAGAACCAGTCCGGTTAATACACCACCTGGTTCTTTCCATTATTCTTTCCTTTATACAAATTCTTGTCAGCCTGCTCGATCAATGCACGGATATTCGTTCCATCCTTATAGGTCGCAACACCAAGCGTTACTGTAACAATAAACTTTGTGTCCTTGTACCATCCCCGCCTTGCTGCAATCTCTCGGCGTATCCGCTCTGCAACCCGTACAGCCATCTCTTCATCCGTCCGGATCAGAATAAGCATCTCTTCTCCACCCCATCGGCATACCGCATCATTCTCCCGCACATTACCCGAAATGATATTCGCAATCGTAACCAAAACCTCATCGCCACAATCATGTCCGTATGTATCATTAATCTTCTTGAAGTCATCAATATCAGTCATGATCAGACAAAATGTCTCTTGTCCTTTACCTGCCGCATGCATAGCCCGATGCAATTCATCATGCATACTTCTTCTATTCAACAGATGAGTAAGTGGATCGAATCTTGCAATCTCCTCCAATTCTGAATTCTCCTGTTCTAACCGCTTCTGCATATAGCGGATCTCCAAAGAAAACAAAATGGAAAAAAGAAACAGCATCACAAATGCAACCATGGTATTAAAATAATAAAAATACGATGCTGCTCTTGCATTGTTATACTGTGCAAATATCGGTGGTACTTTGCTGCTTACCGCAAGCATTACCATATAACAGACCGTAACAATAACAGAAGTCAATATCGGCATTCCAATATTCCGCAACCGGTTCTTCATCGTATACGACAGATAAAAAGATACCGGAACCAATGCAATCGTATAAAGCATAAATCCCCAATCCCATCCTAACAAAATAGACGCTGCACAGGAATGAAATAAGATCTCAATCACAGACGATATATATATGAATCCATATTGCTTCTTTCTCAAACTCACAAAACAATGATACAGATAGAACAATGTTATAAATACATTGTACCAGCATAATGGCATAATACCACATATGGCAAATGCGATTGTAAAGTGAAAATGTACTAATACCACTCCAAAACAGATCACTACATACTTCGCATTCGAACTGATCGTACGCATACCACTGAAGATCTGTCTTACCGCATGATATAATTGTTCCACAATCCTTTCCCCCAATCCGAGGAATCATCCCCATATTGTATATCAATATATAATTATTTTCTCCTAATCATATAGTTTATTGTAATCCTTTTTTCATAATTTCTCAAGAACTTTTTACTACTCCCGCTCTTTTTTCTTTTGTAAAAGCTGGTTCATGTCCAGTGATTCCCTTTTTTGTTCCGTTGGTTTTGCAGTTCTTTCATCTTTTGATGTATCCTTTTTCTTCTTTCTCCTTTTTCTCTTTAATTCTTTCTCTCCAAATCGATCTCGTACCTTATTACTGCCCTTTTGTATTACATTGACGATCCACATCATGCCATTCCGAAAAAATGCATACATATCAATGGACCATCTTCGTATGATAATATCAAACAGGAAAAAGAACATAGCTATAATCAATATCGGAATTGTAAGAGAGAC
Organism: uncultured Lachnospiraceae bacterium; assembly: GCA_902762905.1. GTDB lineage: Bacteria > Bacillota > Clostridia > Lachnospirales > Lachnospiraceae > CAG-590. Next base: position 28,635 of record CACWQE010000013.1, read on the forward strand.
TTTGTTTCTTACCTTGCTTAACTGATTGGTCCAGATAGAATCTTTCAAGGTAAGCATCTTTCCCTCTGCCTGCATCACAAAGTTCTCAAACGCAGCCTTATGATCACTGAACTGGTATTCCTGTGAATATTGATTGGCATATGCTGTATTATAAGCCTTCGTAATCGTATCTCCTTCCTGTTTCCGCATACTGATACTATACACACCAACCTCCCCGGCATCTATAGCCGCCTCATAAGTACCCGGTTTAACCGCTTCTAGTAAAATTTCCTGTGATTGTCCATCTTCTTTCGTGACAACCGCATGAACCTCGGTATCCGTATCATATTCCGGTGTCTCATATGTCATAGTCACCTGATTTCCTTCCTTATTCAGCTCAAAAGAATCATTTCCCAACTGTGTGTCGGCAATCACATACTGAATCAGGTTAGACCATAAAAGCGGATATTGTTCCCATGCAGCAAACTGAGCCGTCCATTCATTATTGGCATCACTATTCCAGGCGATCGTCCTTCCTAATCCATATTGCCAGATTGTAAGAATCGGATCTCCTTCTTCTGACTGCAATATCACATCCGCTGCTGCCTTTGGTGTTGCAGCAACATAACCATACAATGGCGGGCATCCTTCGTCCATAATACCGGTCAGAATTTCACTGTCTGCCGTCACAATCGGATAGAATTCCTCATTTACCAAATATGTCTTCGTAGAAAGGTACACTTCCTGTGCAAAAATCCGTGGAATGGAATTATTCACATCCGTATAATAGAACCTGCCTCCACAGGTATCTGCTATCTGTGTTAAAATATCCTGATCTGCCCCTTCGCCAACTGCTACGGTGGATACAGTAATATTATCCTTTGTGATATCCTTTAATAGCTCATCATATCCGTGATATTCATCCTGTCCGTCTGTCAATAAAATGATATGTTTTATCTTTGCATCACTTTTAGCAATTTCTTTGTACGCCTGCTCTAATGCCGGATAAATACTGGTTCCCCCACCATATCCGATTGACTGAATTTCATTCTCAATGGCATCTAAATCCGTTGCTGGTCCAATTGGTACCGTCCAGTTATAATGGTCATCAAAGGCAAGTACACCTGCTTCATCAGTATTTCTCAACTCTGATATACCTGCAATCGCTGCCTGCTTTGCCAGATCCAATCCTGTCACCGTTCCATTTTCTACCGATGGAGCACACATACTTCCGGACTGGTCGATCACCAGAGCCATTGCCATTTTGGGTATCTCCTTTTCTCCCTGTAGCTCCATATTTACCGGAAGAACCTCTTCCAATTCTGTATCTTTATAATTACCTAATGCGTAACTGTTATCGCCACCGATACAGATATAACCACCTGCATAATCCTTGATATAAGACGGCAGTATTCTGGTAAAATCTGCTCTGAGATCATCATAATAGACATTCAGTGTAATAACTGCCTTATACTGATTCAGTTCAGATAAAGAGCCCGGTACCCCACTTGGCGTAACCAGATCATAATCCATATTGGCTGCCTGCAATACTTTTTCAAATTCTTCTGCTTCGTGGTTCTTGCCTTCCACTAATAATATCTTAGGCCGGCTTTCTATCTGTGCAAAAGTTACATAGTTGTTATTCACTGTGATGGTGTCCTGTTCCGGCTCTATCACAGCCCGATACTGTGCAATACTACCTTCCTCCCCCACGTCTTCAAACACAAATTGATTTGAACCCTTTGTAACATGGATCGACTGCTGACCTTTTGCAACTCTGCCCTGATACAAAGAGAGAATTGCATCCGTCTCAACATTCGATACAACCGATACCGTGACGTTATAATGATCTCCCGCATGGATCACCTTAGGCATAGTCAATCCATCTATATATACCTCATCGCTTTGTCCTATATTATCCGGCATCGTAATGACAGACAATGTAATTTCATTCTTCTTCAGTAAGCTGGTGCATGTTGTCATATTACCATCATTCTCGCTACCATCCGTCACCAGCACCACCTGTTTCGCTGCCGCTTCATCAAACATCGAACATGCTGTCCTAACCGCCTTTTCAATATTCGTTGCAGTAGTCACCGGATAGGAAGTAAATGCCTGAAATGTCTTTTGTTCTGTCAGGAATTGTTCGACTGCTGTATCTTTCCCAAATGTCACAATTCCTGCAAGATTGTGTTCCGGCATAACGCTAATCATCTTCGTAATATACTCTTCTACCTGATCGAGATTACCTTCCATACTATCTGACACGTCCACTAAGAAAATGGTCTCTGCCTTCTTCTGTTTCTTTGATATGGATACGCCTGCAATTGCCAACAGAACCAGACACATCAACAGGCAACGTACCACCAAAAACTGCTTCTTCTTTGAAGAATGCACCTGTAATGTGTACACCACCCACTCTGTCACAAGCAAAAGCAATACAACAATCAGTAAACTATTTCTAAGAACCCGTCCACCAGTTCTTGTACGAACCGCCTGTCCTTCTATGACCGTATCTTTCATTGCAGTCACATTTGATTCACTTGCAGCCGGAAAATTATCAATTGGCGTTATATCTGTCCGATTCATTTGCAGCAATTCTTCTGTCAACTGTGTCATAAAAATCGGGAACTCTGTCTTAAGTGCGACATCTGTATTATGAATATCGAACCCAAATACACCGATATTTCTCTTCTCACATGTTCCATAATAGCCTGCTACTTTCCCATCCGCTGTCTGAATGACCGGATTTCCCCAATCCGGCAATGAGTAGGTTGTTGTCTTCGTAATCGCAAAAGAAGTATCCGTCACATAATCTGTGACCGGACTTTTGACAAAAGAAAGCCATAGATTGGTCTGTTCCGCTCCTTGGCTATCTCCTCCAAATTCTTCCGGCACATCCGAATGAAAGAACAATAATGCAGCATTTTGAGGGATTATATCCCAGTCCATATCTTCCGGGATCTCTATTCCATCAAATACATACAGATCGTACGTTTCTTCTGCTGAGCAGGCAGCCGACAGGGAATCTGTCTTATAGACCGTTACCGAGTCGTCTAATGCAAGTGCCTTTTCCAGGAACACATTTCCCTCAGAGATCAACAATACCTTATGCTCTGTATTTCCAACAACTAAAATACTTTGTTCATTATCCGCCACTAAACTGTCCTTGTCGCTGAGCGATGCTTTTAACACAACACTTCCGTCCACTGGTATCTGCTGTGTATCAAAATATACTGTTTCACTGCTATTGGCATCTATCGTAACGGATTGCACCTGTAACAACGCATCATTCGCATATAAGCTTATGTCCTGCGTTACTGCTTGTTCTGTATCATTCGATACCTTGCATAATGCTGAAACTCCATCCGCCTCGATTGTATAGTTTACATAATCTAACGAACAGTTTTCCCCCTTTTGATAAACGGATTCCACGGTAACTGCTGCTTTGGAATCTTTCCTGTTCCAATCCTCTACATTAAATTGTGTATCTGTATACGCATATATTTCTACCGTATTCATGTCAGAGATCAAAGAATGTATCAAACTGTCAGCGTTCTCTAACGTACCGGTTTCATTCGTTACCTCTACCGACCGGATTCGTTTCTTTGCTGTTACCTTATCCGTTCCCTGATAGATCATCTCCGCTTCTGTGCCACATGACACCACCGTCACACGACTCTCTTCGCTCAATCCGTCCACAAGACGCACAGCCTTCTTCTTCGCACAATCCAACCGGCTCATACCCTCGTCATACTGATATTGCATACTTGCACTGTGATCAATTACTATCACTACCTGTTCTGCACCTTTACCAGCATTGCGAATGGTAGGCGCCATCAATGCAGCAATAAGAAGAATCAATATTCCAATCTGCAGATACATTAACAGATTATGCCGGAACCGTTCAAATGGCGTTCTTGCCTCCAGATTCCGATATACTTCCTGCCACAACAAAATAGACGAAAACGTCTGATCTTTCGCCTTCTGTTTTAATATATATAATACAATAACGATCGGCACCAGCACAAGAAATGCAAGAGGCCATATATTCTGAACCGTCATCTAGAACCTCCTAAATTACTCCTATTTTCCAGTTAATACCCCGGAAAAACTCTGTAGCATAACTTCCGTAAGCGACGCATCTGCCGGCACACATATATACACTGCACCATAATGTCTTGCCATTTTCTCCAATTCTTTACGAAAGTTCCTGAGTCGTTCCTGATACTTAAAAATGGCTGCATTGGATAACGTGATCTTAACTTTCTCTCCTGACTCTATATCTTTAAGGTTCAACGTTCCCTCATATTGTACTTCTAATTCCTCTCTCGCTAAGACCTGTACCAGACAGATTGTCTGTTTTCGATAAGCAAGATAACGAATGGCATCTTCGAGTCCCGCTGCATCTAAAAAATCACTAATTATAAATGACACACCACCAATGGATAACGGACATTTCTGAATCGCCGTACTTAACGTCGTTCTGCCCTGAAAAGAACTCGCACTCAGTTCTTCTAACACATGTGAAAATGCTGCCTTTCCCACTATTCCCTTTCCTATACGAATGGAATGATCGCCCAATTGACACACATATACACGATCGAGATTATTCAGAACAATATAAGAAAGAGCTGCCGCAATCTGTAATACCATATGGGATTTGTGAGGTGCACCAAACGCCATTGATCCACTCGTATCCACAAATATATGAAAGATGCCCTCCCGTTCCTCCCGAAACTGCTTAATATAGAGCTTATCTGTCCTTCCATATGCATTCCAGTCAATCCTACGGATATCATCACCCGGAATGTACTCCCTGTAATCCGAAAACTCCACAGACGAACCTTTGGCATTTGATTTGCGTGCACCGCTCATCCCCTGTGATATGTGCATATTCAGATTCCATTGAAGTGTATTCAGTTTTTGAAAGAATTCCGAATCAAATACCTTATCGTTCATCTACGCTCTCCTCTATACCGTCTGTATTGTACCTATAATGTCCCGTATTACCATATCTGCACGAACTCCATCTGATATCGCCTCAAAATTCAATGCTAACCGATGTCTCAATGCCGGATATGCCACAAAGCGGATATCCTCAAATGACACGTTATACCGTCCCTCTAAAAATGCTCTTGCCTTTGCCGTCTTTACAATCGCCTGTACTCCACGCGGACTAGCTCCATTTGCAATATATTTTTTCGTAATCTCCGGTGCATCTTCTGTCTCCGGATGTGTTGCCATAACAATTGACAGCGCATAATCCATTACCGCATCTGCAACTGGCATATCCCGGATAATACGCCGGATATTGACAATCTCCTCTCCATTCAACCGGGACTGTAACTGAATCTTATGATTCGTTACCGTCAGATCTAAGATTGCCTTCAGTTCTTCTTTCTTAGGAAATTCCACTAATACTTTTAACAGAAAACGATCCAACTGTGCCTCCGGCAAAGGATACGTGCCTTCATTCTCAATTGGGTTCTGCGTTGCTAATACCATAAATGGTGCTGGAAGTTCATATGTTGTCTTTCCTACCGTCACCGTCTTTTCCTGCATTGCTTCTAATAATGCAGACTGCGTCTTAGGCGTTGCACGGTTAATCTCATCCGCTAATACAATATTGGAAAATACCGGCCCCGGTTCAAACCGGAAGACATTATTTCCTTCTTCTTTGATAATCAGATTCGTACCGGTCACATCCGATGGCATCAGATCCGGTGTGAATTGGATTCTTGAAAACTGCATAGCAAGCACATTGGAAATTGCCTTAACCAGCTCTGTCTTGCCAAGTCCGGGAACACCTTCTAACAAAACATTCCCATCTGCTAAAATGGCAAGCAAAACCTGCCGGATCACCTCCCGCTGACCTATGATTCCTCTTCCAATCTCTTCTTCACACGCCCGAACCCGTTCTATCATATCCTGTACTTCCACTGCATCCATATCTCATCCTCGCTTTCTCTTAATTCAACCCATCAAAATAATTCCGTATCTGCTTTTTTAATTTGGCCGGATAACTTGCACCATCCACCTGCTTATATGCTTTCTGTTTATATTCGGCTGATACTTTACCATAGTCTACTTTATTGCCTGCCACTGCATTTGACTGATCTGCTCTGGATTTCTGCATCTTCCCACTGTCATTCGCCTTACCAGTCAGATTATCATCTTCTCCAAGCGTTCCTTCCGGTATCGTAACCGTGTCTGTCGTCTTCCTGCTTCCTTCTTGTCCCATGTCACTTCCACGATTCCATCCACTTCCACTCTGATTGCCACCATTACTTCCTGTGCCATTATTGCTTCTTCCCTGCGAATTACCATTTGCCGAATTACCGTTTCCTGTCCGTGATTCTGAATTCGAATTCTTTTGCCTTTTTGTACTGGAATTACTCTCTCTATTATCTAACGACTGTGAATTCTTCTGCGTAAGCTTGCTTGCACGATCTGCATTCTGCAACGACTGGGTAAGTGTTGCATTCGCTTTCACATAATCTGCCTCGGAATAATCCGACTGTTTATACTCTTCGATCTGCTTTTCTAATTCTTCTAAACCATTCGTCTGTGCATAGTCTTTTACCTTATCATATGCCAGTTTTTGTTCTTTCCCCTTTCCGTCCTTTGCCTGTTCCATTGCCTGCTTTGCATCCTGTGCCAGTTTCTTTTTCTGTTCTTCCTGTTCTTGTTCGATCTGCTTCGCCTGTTTTTGCAATGCCTTACGCAACTTCGTATCCGTAGTCTGTTCTGCCGTCTGCTGCATTTTCTTAAGATAGCGCTCCTTCACCTGCCGCAATTCCTTTGCAGATTCCACTTTGGCAAGCTCCTTTTTCGTCTGTTCCAACTGGTTCTGCACTTTCGCTATCTCCGTCTCTGATACAGACTCTTTGTTCGTAAGCTGCCTTTCTACTTTCTCAACTTTTTCCATTTCCTTCTTTACTTCAACCTGCACTGCATGATGTTCTCTTGCATACTGTCTTGACGGAGAATCTAACAGATTGCTTCCCGCTAGCAACACGGCTAATAACAATAATACAAGCATTCTCTGAACCGATATCTTAAATGGAAACAATTTCGGAACCGATAGATTCACAATCACTGCAACTGCATCCTGTTTTTGCAGCATACTGAATGGATCTTCCTTTCCACGCAGACCGAATGCTGTTGTAATCTTTTCCTGATATCCTTTATTATCTGTCCGAAGTGCCGCCTGCTCCAACGTCGGTACCCGATGGATTCCCAATCCAATTCCAACAAGCACTGCACTTCCTAACACAATGCTCTCCACATAAAATGCATAATAAAATGGAATGAAAAGAGATAAAAAGGAGATGCCACAGGCTGATACCAGACCAATACAAGCTACATCACACAAAGTTCTCCGAACAACCTGTCCGCCTATCCTTCTTCGTACTTTATGAACAAACTTCCATATGATCTGATCTGCCATCTGCATCTCCTACTTTCTATCTACTTCCGATTCCTTGTAACCGATATATTTCTTGCTGCTAATTTCAAGAATATAAAAGAAATAATCATATTGATCACGATAGAACAAGGAATCCACCATCTGCTGATTGCAAGGATAATCGACGATTTGGTTCCCATTTCTTCCATCAGGCGATCGATACCCGTTCCCATCATGACTCGCATCATAAAATCCACAATCGGCGAATACGGATTCAGCATCATAATAAATGCTGCCGCACCCGGACCCGCATATGCCACTCCTTTGGCGTCACACATTGCCGACTGAGTTGCTATAACTACATATAAAATCACGGTTGTTACAATAATAATTCCGATTCCAATTGCAATCGTGAGAATTGTAGACACCACAGATTTCTTCACTACACTGGAACAGAACACCCCAACACTTCCAACGTAGATGCCTAAATACAACAGCATTCCAAACAATCCAAGCAGTGCCCACCAGCTCATGCCCCCTAATACAAAGGCAATTGCCATAACCGGAATACTTGCGATCATGTACATCATAACAACCGACATTGCCGAACCTAATTTTCCAACTGCAATCGAAAACGTTGTAACCGGAGTAGTTAACATAACATCTAACGTCTGTCGTTCTCTCTCCCCGGATATCGAGCCGGATGTAATAACGGGCACGATCAAACTGATCAATCCACACTCAATACAACCTAAGATTGGAAACAACCAGATAAGGGTTGCATATCGATAACCGCTTGTCGCTGCTGACATATTCGTAATCGATAACACGATCAAAACAATGATTGTTAAAAAGGCGTTGATTCCCATAATTGCCCAGGACATCTTCATACTGCGCGAGCCTACCACAAGTTCTTTCTTCCATATAGGGTTCATATGCAATCTCTTACGCATTTTCCTCTCCTCCTGTTATCTCTAAGAACAAGGATTCCAAATTCTCCTTCTCCCGATAATAATGACTGACCATGATATGATGATCAAAAAGTTTATTCAGCAATCTTGCTGCTTCTAGATCATCACCCCGGAAATGAATCAGGACTTCATCATCCGTAAATGATACTTTCTCTACAAAAGGCTGCTCCTTCAATATAGTCGCAACATATTGGTTAAGAGGTTCTTCTGTCTCTGCATAGACCACCTTCATATGAATCGGCTGATTGCCCTGTGAAGCATCTATGATGTCATCCACTTTTCCACTTGTCACTAATCTGCCATGTTCCATTATTCCAACACTGGTACATAATTCAGATAATTCCGGAAGAATATGTGAACTGATCAGAATCGTCTTTCCCATAGAACGCAAATTCTTAAGAACTTCTTTCATCTCAAATCTGGCACGTGGATCCAATCCGGAATTCGGTTCATCTAACACTAACAGATCCGGATTATGAATCAATGCTCTTGCCACACACAACCGCTGTTTCATTCCTCTGGATAAGGTATCCACAAAAGCATCCTTCTTATCGGATAAGTTGACAAGCTCTAATAACCCTTCTGATATATCATCAATCTCCTGGCGTTCCATTCCATACATAGAACCATAAAATTCCATATACTCCATGACTTTCAGATTGTCATACACACCGAAGAAATCCGGAACATATCCTACTTTACGTTTGATGTCATCCGGCTGCTTAATCGCATCAATTCCATCCACTGTAACAGAACCGCTTGTTGCTTTGAGCAATCCACACACAATCCGCATTGTTGTTGTCTTACCCGCACCATTAGGTCCCACAAATCCATAAATCTCCCCCTTATCGATGTGCAGATTTAAATGATCTAATGCCAAAAACTTACCATATTGTTTTGTTAAATTCTCAATCGTCAGCATTTATTCATCCCCCCTTGCACAAATTCTAGGCAGATATCCCTGCTCACCCTGACTGTCATCCGAGTCATATCGCAGCTTGATCGTATTATCCACAATATATTTACTCAATTCATCTCCTGCTATCACATCGGAATCTTTGAAAATCTGTTCATAATCATCGGTCGCAGGATTATAGGCATACACATCCGCATATATTCCATAACTGATATCACTATTCTTAGAAACCAATTCTAACCTGGTAATTCCCGGATATCCGGTAAAGGAATAGGTTATTTGAATCGAATTATTATACATTGTCCGGTCATTGGAATCATAATCGCCATCCACCTGCGTGGCCATCGGATCAAGACTCTGATAATAGACACCCTTCACATCTGTATATTCCGCCTCATACGTAGTGTATACAACCCCTACACCAGCGGACTTAACATTTCCTTCCTCTACATAGTCCGGCTGATATCCATCAATCTTTGCCCAAATGATACCTTTGCCATATTCTGATACATGCATGTAATAATTCTCCATCATGGAATCAATCTGATTGTACCGGTATGCTTTCCGATCTCCAGTTCCGCCTATGTATAGCTGATTAAATGTTCCATAACCCATTGTCGTCTTCAAATTCGTAGGATCAATCTCAACTGTCTGTCCTGCTTTCAAATCTCCTGCTAAATACATATGATTCTCAAATGTTACCACAACCCCTTGCAGATCATACTTCGTATCATTGGTTACACTTCCACTGAATCCAGTGGTTGTACAATTAAGATCATATGTGATCATTCCACTCTCATTCTGATCCGAACAAATTGCGACAAAAGAATTGTCATGAAATGCTTCTTCATTATGGAAGATTATTTGCTTGCCTTTTGCAGTATCTTTGATCATATAATTGTAATCGCCGTCCTGGACGTTAGATACTCCCAAAACAGAAGAATACCCATAAGAATCTGTATCATAACTAATATCCTGATATTTGCCATTCAACACAAGTGTATAATCTCTGGCTTTCGGACATGTCACATTGGTATACACGCGTTCGGTCTGCCAATCCGGGTCCAGAGAAATAAGAGAAACCGTATCTACAATGGGAACATTGACCCGATACATCAGACTTGTTAAATAAATAACTCCTGTAAACAGTAACGAAACAACCGGGACTGCAATCCATATCTTCTCTCGCTGCTTACTCGCTTTCAGTATCAGATAAAGCACCGGACCAACCAACACAACATAGGCAAACAGAATGATACCATACATCCATCCACTCGGCTTCTTACTGTCATCCGTCATCTTGGCAATCCGATATGCATCATAGGCTCCATTGTCATAGGAACTGCCATTGATCACATCTGCTGTACGTGCATTCTGTGAAGTATTCAATAGCAATGTTGCAACTGTCTCACTTGCACGGTTCGATACGAATGGTTCCATTCCCAGATCATATGCCAGCATAACAACCCTGCCATTCCCAACCTCTTTGTAATAAGCGGTTCCATCTTCTGCATAAGCAGACAGTTCCTTTCCACCATCCAAAGACAACGCAATACAGTCTACATCTTCCATGGTCACATCCTGTCCCTGTACAGACCAGCTTAATGTTTTCTTATCCACTGTACCAAAGGTACCTGTTAGAAAATCGTCATTAAAACCATGCAAAACATTCTGATAATTACTTCCTGTTCCAAGAATCAGGATGCCTCCATTCTTCACCCAGGCCTGCAATGCCTCATACTGTTTCTTTGACAACTGCGCTGTATCATAATGATCGATCACGATATATCCCAACACATTCAGAACATTACCGTTATCCGGCATATCCTCTGTACGCAGTTCCAGAATATGGGAAGTTAATTCATATGCTCCCACAGAAACGGTTAATCCATCCATATAATGGAATGCACTGTAATCATCACTTAAGATTCCTACCACTGCATTGGCTCCCGCATCTGCTAATGAAATTTCATCTTTCTCACTATACAGGACTTTCCCGTCTGTATTTGCAAGTTGTATATAATATTGTCCACTATACGCTGCATTTGCCAACACAAAAGACACATTCTTAGACTCACCTGCTGCTACCGTAATATCTCTTGCCTGAGCAACTCCCATCGTACTAGTGCTGCCCGCCGGTATCACCCTCACCTCGCCCTCAAAATTATCTTTTGACTGTACCGTTACTTTAACCGGTATCGGTTTTCCATACGTTGCATACTGATTCAATCCTAATTCCGCGGATACTGAGAAATTGTCATTCTTCTTAACAATCTTCTTTGAATTCGCAGCCTCACATGTCATTCCAACCGCCAGTATACTGATCACCATACCCAAGGCATATAATATTGTCTTCCCATATCGTTTCATCTATTCCTCGTTCCTTTCTCTCACTCTCCCTTACTCTTAGCAAGTGACTTGCTTTCATTGTAGCATATATTTTCTTATATAATTCTTAGGTTTTTCTTAAAAAATTTCTTAACGCTTGTAAGTACCTTTTCTCACAAATGCATGTTTTCCAGCCTTCTCCATCATTTTGTCATACTGTTCATACATATCCTGCACACTATTCTCCAATAAGAAATAGTGCTTAATGTACGGTACCATCAACACCATGAGCATGAGAAACAATAACAGCAATGGTATAGAAAAATGACCATATGTATATAAGAACACCATAACTGCAAGAATTGCAAACGTTACGGTTACTACCAGATGGATAAACCTCTCATGTGCAAAAAATGCAATCTGTACCAGATGTTTCTTCATCTCTTCTTCCCAATCTACCTGTGTCCCTTCTTCCTCTAAAAGACCATTGATATACGCCAAATACTGTCTGATTCGATCTGCCATATTATATCCTTCCTTTCTTTCCTCTGATCATAAAGTTATGTTGTATATAAGCTTCCTTCATTGTACCACAGGACGAACCCTGACACCAACCAAAACCTGCCAGCAACCTTATCGGTCACATGGCAACAAAAATGACAATCCCCATACAATATTAATAAGTACAGACGGGATATCATAACATGACAAATAGTAAGATCAGTCCCGAACTTACCATGGCATTAGAAATTCCAGAGGCAGAGCGTACGAAAAGTCTGAATCTGAATGTTGGATACAGTGAACTATTTGAAGAATGGGAATTAATCGTTCGATATACCGGAAGTCTTTCACAAATACAGGAAGATCTTAATCTCTCCATCGAAGAATTACTTGGCGGTTATGCCATCGTCCGCATTCCCCAATATCTGATCGGCGCACTATCCGATTACCCGGAGATTGATTATATTGAAAAACCAAAATCCCTCCTGTTAGAAGAAATGGAAGGCATTGCAGTTTCATGTGTGAATCCGGTTCGTCAACCACCTTACAGATTAAACGGAACCGGGGTCATTGTGGCATGTTTAGATTCCGGGATTGATATCTATCATCCGGATTTTCAAAATGCAGATGGAACGACACGTATTCTTTCCCTCTGGGATCAGACCATTCCCGGCAATCCACCGGAAGGTTTCCGTACCGGAAGTATCTATACTGCCGATACGATCAACGAAGCACTTGCCCTTGGAAAGAACCGTGGCGGAGATACTCTTGTTCCCAGTTTTGATGCCACCGGACACGGAACCGCCATCTGTGGCATTTTAGCCGGAAACGGCCGTGCATCCGAAGATAATATTGTCGGCGTAGCACCAGATGCAGATATTTTTGTTGTCAAACTAGGAAATCCCGATAACCGCGGTTTTCCGCGCACAACCCAGCTTATGTCAGCTATTGATTATGCATTGCGCTATGCTATATCCGTCCAAAAACCGATTGCGATCAATATCAGCTTTGGCAATAACTACGGCAATCATAATGGAGATTCCATATTAGAACAATATATGGATACGGTTGCTAACCTCTATCAAAATGTAATTGTAGCCGGAACCGGCAACGATGGTGTCAGCGCTCGGCACGCATCCGGTACATTGTCGCGTAACCAGACAGAGACCATTGAACTATATGTCGCTGACTACCTGACATCTTTCAATCTACAGATCTGGAAATATTATTTAGATGATTTTACGATTCAGATTGAAACACCAACCGGTATCCGGCTTGGACTCTTCTCCCCCTATTCCAGAGTCCAGAATTATAATCTGCCGGAGGATCTTCTCTCCGTCTACTACAGTGAACCGACTCCTTACAATGCCCAACAGGAAATCTATATCTCCTGGATTCCGGTCAATGAATATGTAACATCCGGCATCTGGCGTATTTATCTCTACCCGGGAAGAATTGTCTCTGGTCAATACGATATGTGGCTGCCGGTTGCCGGAAGCACTTCTTCCGAAGTTTCTTTCGTAAGACCTGCCTTATATAACACATTAGTGATTCCCTCTACCGCCCGCAATGTAATCTCTGTTGCCGCCTATAACTCCATCAACCAGACATACGCGAACTTCTCCGGCAGAGGAATCTTATATGATTCCCAGACACGCCTTACAGATTACAAACCTGATCTGGCTGCCCCCGGTGTTCATATCAATACCTGTGCGATTGGCGGAGGGTATCGTTTGGTTTCCGGAACCTCCTTCGCCGCCCCGTTTGTGACCGGGGCCGCTGCACTCCTTATGCAGTATGGCATTGTCAACGGCAATGATCCGTATCTGTATGGCGAAAAGATCCGGGCATCCCTGATCCGTGGTGCCAGAAAGCTTCCTTTTCAGCAACAGACACCTTCCCCTCTCGTTGGATGGGGCGCATTGTGTGTAGCAGACAGCCTTTCTTAACTTCCTCGCTTCTCCTTTACATTTCTCTCTTTTAAATGCTATACTAAAAGAAAAACGAGGAGATTATACCTATGAAGAGTTTACATGTAAAACACCTATTCATCCTGTCTGCCTTTACAATCGTACTTGGCATTTTTTTCGGATGCCCAGTCCCATCTCAGGCTGCAGCTCATGACATTACCGTTAAGAACGGCGATCAGCTAAACATCCCTCTCTATACGGGAGATACCGGAACGATCACAACTGACCGTACTACGATCACCATTCCGGAATCTATTACAAACCCCGATTCATCCACGGATGGTACAACGGATTCTTCCGAATCAGATTCCACTTCAACATCAAATCCGTCCATGAATCATCCAGATTCTTCTGTAACAGATCCGGATCTTCCTTCTACTGATCCAGACTCTCCTTCAACAGACGATCCAAAGAAAAAAGAAGAAGCTATTCAGGCATATCTTGATTCTTTACATTTTGTATATAATGCATCCTCCGATTCTTCCGTCTTGTCTTTTGACACACAGACACATCAATTCCAGGCTCTCAAGCCCGGAACTGCCAGCATTTCCATACAGGCATTCGAACCGGAAGATCCTTGGAACCGGTATCCTGTCTTCACAGCCACAATCACTTTTTCTATCAGTGTGGACATGACAAATGTTACACTGACACAGAATTCCTTAACTGCATACTTAAGTCCTATGTATGCCTACGGAAAGAAGAAACCTTATTACAGTAGCAGTACAGCCGAATTCCAGATTGGTATCAACAGCAGCTATATATTCAATCCGGACACGGACTATTCATACAATGACTCGGACTATTATGACCCATACTATAATTACTATTATCCTTCCACCTCGAATACATCCGATCTCTTCTCCTATAGTTATACAGAATCGGATAAAGTACAGATCAATATAACACTTGCTAAAAATGTGCTATATATCAGCGCTTATCCAACGAAAACAAACGTGAAGGCAACGACTTCCATTATTACCCTGACGTTAAGCGGTAAGACATTTACCATCCCGCTTACCTTATCCCCTCTTACCATCTCTGATCAGTCCCTTTTATTGGTCAAAGGTAAGAAGAAGGCATTAAAAGTAACCGGAACAACCGAAGCCATTCAGTGGACTTCTACCAATCCGAAAATTGCTACTGTCAATTCCAAAGGAGTGATCAAGGGCAAGAAAATCGGTAATTGTGTCATTATAGGCAAGATTGGAAATGCCTATGTCGGTTGTGCCGTCAGTGTAACGACCGCACAGCTTAAGAAAGTCGCCACCTACGCCAATTACATGGGAACTCACTGGACCTACAGCCAGGCAAGGCGTACCCAGACCGGATATTATGATTGTAGTGCTCTGGTATGGAAAGCCTATAAGAAATACTCCCGCATCAATTTCGGTTCCGCCGGTTATCCGGGTGTTGCTTTAAGCGAGGCCAAATGGTGTAATGCCCATCACAAGATGCTAAAAGGTGGATACCGATACAAAAAAATACGTAAAATGCAATATAATCCGGGAGATCTCGTCTTCAAATCAACGAATATGAAGAAAAAATATGCAGATATTTACCATGTGGAAATGATCACCGGCTATTATTGTTACGGTGTTTCTTCTACCGGTTCTCCATATATCGACCTGACATGGGGTGCCCGCGGTACCGGTTACGGTGCAGAAGAAGGTTCGCTCCTAGGAAGACCAATGAAATAAAGAACAGGAATGGCTGTTGTAAGAGTAACATCCCACTCTTACAACAGCCATTCTCTATTCTTTATAAAGATCTTTTAAAATACTTGCTGCATCCATATTCTGATACCCATCCGGATCGGATAATATAATATCGTCTCCTTCTGTCCGCCATCGCATCTGTGCATAATGCGTCAGATACGAGGTACCTCTTCCTACATTCGGATATCGGCGATACCAGCTCTTATAATACTTCTTCATATAATGTTGCGCTAACTGATATGCCTCACTTTTTGTCTTTCCTTCCGGAGTAGCTGTTCCACTGATCTGAACTCCCGCCGGGGACGAATGCAATAATACCACACTGCCATCCTTACACTGCCCAATAACAATATAGACATGACCACAACAGGAACAGGTGGAACTCATAATGTCCCCCGCACGATAATCTGTAACATTCTGGCGTTCTACATACGTTCCCCATCCCATATCTGCAAACTTCTTCGCCTGCTTAGAGGCAGAATACACATATCCTTTGCGGTTATCCTCTACGTTACGGATGTTATAGATACACCATCCAACATACCCTGAACAATCCAATCCATTATGGATCTGATATCGGTAATCCTGATAATTGTATCTTGCCGTCTTATTCTTCGCAAACTTTCTCCAACGTGGACAGGTGCCGATCTGCCGGACTTCTTTTCCCGCTCCGGTATCTGCCCGGTTCCATCCACCGCCCCACACATACATGGTACTTCCTATCGGAACAAGTGCTGTCTGTAGAAAATTCCGAATTGTTGACTGTCCCTGCACAGGAACCGTCGTAGATACTACATTGCTATTTGTTCCGTAAATTCTACGTCCCATCTGATTCAAAGCATATGCCCGTACATAATAATAGTATGTTCTTCCCTTTTCGCACTTCATTCGGATGCATTTCGCTACCGTCACATCCTCCACGACCGAATAGTCTATTCTACCAGATTGCCAGACTCCCTCGTATACTTCATAGCCCTGTGCTCCCGCCACAGGTTCCCAGGACACTGCAATCTGATCATACACAGCAGTTGACATAACACCACATGGTCGTTTGATTGAAAATCCACTTGCCTTGCAATATACTGCATATATATTTACCATATTACAAAGTATTCCAATTGTTAACATAAGATGACAAATTTGCTATTTTCTATCTTGGTTATTCATCAATCTTCAATCCCGCCAATAAAGATCCAAATGGATTATTCGGTATCTCTTCACACTGATAATCAAAGTCTTCAATGACATCGGTCACGATATCCGAGGTATTCGTCTCTACATCCCGGATACTCAGACTGATCTTACCATCCTTGACTTCTAATACTTTCACTTTCACTTTCTGTCCGACAGATAACACCTCGGATGGTTTCTTAATCCGTTTCATACAGATCTTAGAAATATGAACAAGTCCGGTCAATCCATTATCCATCTGTACAAAAGCTCCATATGGCATCAACGATTCCACCGTACCTTCAAAGATAGAGCCTGGCACGATCATTGCCATCTTCTCCCGGTCATGTTCCGCTTCCCGCTCTTTCAATACTGCCTTAACAGAAAGTACTAACTTTCCTTTCGCCGCATCCGCAGTGATCACTTTTGCCTCTACCTGCTTTCCAATGTATTCTTCCGTATTCTCCACGAATGTAAGTGCTAACTGGGATGCCGGAATAAATGCCCGGATTCCCTCTAAATATGCAATAACACCTGCATTTACACTCTCTTTGATCTTAACTGTAACGACCGTTTCCTCTTCTAACATCTTAGTAAGTTTATCCCATGCCGACGCTTCATTGGCCTCCTTCATGGAAAGTTTCACATTCCCCCTTCCATCATCAGTTTCAATGACAACCGCCTCTACACTATCTCCAATCTTCAGATCCCGCATTGCCGAGAAATCTGGATCATCTGATAATTCTGTAAGTGGAATAACACCCGGTGCATAATACCCAAGGTCTAATGTCACTTCGTCATCATTAATATCTACGATCATTCCTCGGACAACTTCGCCTTCTTTGATCACTCGAAATGAATTCGTTAATTCCTGTTCATAATCTTTCATTGATTCCATCGTATCGTCCTCCTATACCGGCACATCTTATGTATCTTACAATTCGCATACCTCTTATTCCTGTGCCTTTGCTATTTTCTATCATAACAAAGATATATTTTTCCTGCAATCCTTTTGTCACACCTATATGTTACCTGCATATTATAACAGTGTAAAGATATTTGGAGGAATTCCTTATGGGTGACTTATCTGCAACAGGCTGCGGCGGTGGCTGCGGATTCGGCGGTAACAGCTGCTGCTGGATCATCATTTTACTTCTTCTTTGTGGTAACTGCGGTGGTGACTGCGGTAATGGTTTCTTCGGAGGCGACGGATGTGGCGGAGGCAATAGCTGCTGCTGGATCATCATCCTGCTTCTCCTTTGCAGCTGCTGCGGCAACGGTTCTAACAATTCCGGCTGTGGCTGTGGATGCTAATATTCTCTAAGCTGAGAAATAGCTGCCGCCACTAGTTTATATTCCACTTCACGGCAGCAAAAGGGCTATCGTATGGTGTACGATAGCCCTTATCTTCCAATCTATACGGGTGGATTGGTATGTTTCTTCTCCACCAAAACTGCTGCCGGCTTTCCCATAAGCCGAATCAGATCCTGATATAAGATCTGTCTCGTCTGTTCCGGGACAATCTCAGCGTCAACAAAATGTCTGTTCAAAACCATATCACTATTCATATATCGTCTCTGATATTCTGCTAATTGTTCTTTCAGAAACTGTTTTTTCTCCACACCTTCTAACTTGGCAAGCTGGCTGTGACTGATTACGGCAACCGCTCCTTCTGCTTTCATAACTGCCACTTCTACATCTGGCCATACATAGGACCGGTCCGCACCTAACTGCTTACATCCTAAGAATATATATGGACCTCCATACGCTTTACGCAAAACAACTGTCAATTTGATTGTCGTTGCATTGGCATACGCATGAATCATTTTGGCTCCATGGCGAATCAGACCTTTGTATTCCTGTTCTGCTTCCATTACAAATCCGGTAGAATCTGCAAATGTCAGAATTGGAATATTATAACAGTCACAATACTGTACAAATCTTGCCGCTTTATCTGCACTATCCACATCGATCGAACCATTCTGATACAGTGTCTGGCTTGCCACTACACCTACTGTAATACCTCCTAATTTGCCAAATCCCACCACGATATTCCTAGCAAATTCTTTGTGTACTTCTATCCATGTATCCTCATCTAATATCTCTTCTAAGACAGGACACACGTCATAGCCTTCCTGTTTATCCTTCGGAAGCAGCAACCGGATATCCGAAAGATCTTTCTCATGATACGTGTCCGTCCGATATCCCCGCTCTTTGGAATAGCATGGTGGAAGCATATCTATCAGCTTCCGAACCTGTGCATAGCACTCCCTCTCCGTATTCATACGAAAATGTGCTACACCACTAACTGCAGCGTGAATCGAAGCCCCTCCTAATTCTTCGATCAGATAGTCTGTTCCCTGTACCTCATTGATGACTTTTGCCCCTGTTACAAACAGATTACTGATCTTATCGATTGTAAATACAAAGTCAGTCAATCCCGGTGAATAGACCGCACCTCCCGCACAGGTTCCCGCTATGATCGCAATCTGTGGGATCACACCGGACGCCATTGTATTCATCCGAAACAACTCTCCACATCCGGCAACGGATGCTGCTCCTTCCTGGATTCTGGCACCGCCACCATCATAAATCCCAATGATTGGCTTTCTCTGTGCAATGGCCTCTCTCAAAATAGCAATGATCTGCTGACTATGCTGGTATCCAAACGTCCCTCCCATATGTGTAAAATCCTGTCCATAAAAATATACTCTCTGTCCATATATATTCCCGTAACCGGTAATTACACCATCATATCCGGTATTCTCATCCTGCGGATAATATTCTACGAAACTCTTTGGATCAAATAACAACCGGATTCGTTCCACGATATGTAACTTATCTCTCTTATGCTGCTTACTAATACTATATGGATTTACCTGTTCTAAATACATCTTTCCTCCTATTGGGAAATTCTTCCCCACTCCTCACTTTACCTATATAGCAACTACATGATTACATAATTTGTATGTACACACATATCTGCTTTTGATCTTTGCATCATATTCTAGCATACCCACTATCGAAAAGAAACTTCTTTTTCCTATCTATCACTATAATTAGGGATTTCTTTTTTCCTATATCTATAGTAAAATATAGTTATATTTGTTCGAGAAAGAAGAGGATCACATAATGTCAACAATCAGACCGATTCAGTCTATGGATACTTATACATATCAGACCAATTCCACACAGGATACTACCGGCTCTGCGTTCGAACAGGTTCTGCAACAGGAGACCGTTATCTATGCCGAAGCTGCCGATGACACTACTTTCATGAATCCGCAAGGCACCCTTGCTGTAACTCCTGCAACCATTGTGCCTGGTACAGCAACCAGCTTTCCGGCTTCCTCTACAACAACTCCTACAGAGCTGGAGCCCATCTTTGAGCAGGCTGCCAGACAGTACGGAATCAGTAAGGACCTCTTAATGGCTGTTGCCAAGGCAGAATCAAATTATAACCCTTCCGCTGTATCCAGTGCAGGAGCGATTGGTGTCATGCAGCTTATGCCTGACACTGCGAATAACCTTGGTGTTAGCAACCCTTATGATGCAACGGAGAATATTATGGGTGGAGCCAGATACCTGTCTCAATTACTCTCTCAATATAACGGAGATGCTTCCCTTGCATTAGCTGCATATAACGCCGGTACCGGCAATGTAGCCAAATACGGCGGAATACCTCCATTCAAAGAAACTCAGAATTATGTCAGTAAAGTATTAGCAGATGCAGGAATAACATCTACACCAGTTTCAACTGCTGCCACAATCTATGCGGTTGCCGCAACCAGTGCTACCCCTACACTATAATATCCGGATTCTATTACATCGTATTTACAGAAAGGATAACTCTATGATTCAGATTGAAAATGTTACCAAAACCTACAACAACTCTGTCCGGGCTGTTGACCAATTGAATCTCACTGTTAATAATGGTGAGATTGTTGGTTTTATCGGACCGAATGGTGCCGGCAAGACAACAACGATTAAGATGCTGACCGGTATTCTGAAACCAGATTCCGGCTCCGTTATCATTGACGGCTACAATATGTCTACCGAACCACTAAAAGCCAAACAGGCGATCGGATATATTGCAGATAGTCCGGATATGTTCTTACGCCTCAAGGGCATTGAATTCATGAACCTGATCTCTGATATTTACAAAGTTCCAACGGATGTGCGAAAAGAACGAATTAAGACCTTTGCATCCCGTTTTGACTTAACCGAAGTCTTAGATGAACCTATGCAGAACTATTCCCATGGTATGCGTCAGAAAATGATGGTTGCTGCTGCTTTAGTACATGACCCGGCAGTATGGATCTTAGATGAGCCATTAACCGGACTTGATCCAAAGTCTGCATTTGCTCTTAAAACAATGATGCGTGAACATGCAGATGCAGGTAATTCCGTTCTATTTTCTACTCATGTACTAGAAGTTGCGGAGAAATTATGTGACAAAGTAATCATTATTAACCACGGCAAGACTCTGTTCTACGGAACATTGGATGAGTTGACCGCCCGCTATCCGGATATGGATCTTGAGAAGATCTTTTTGGAGATGACTGCCCATGAATAGTTATATTACCCTTACCAAAACATTTATAGCATCTATCAGCATGAGTGCGCCACAGGACAAACGTAGAAAGATCATGATCTTAATCCTATCTCTATTTGCAGTATTCGGCGTGCTGCTTCCTGTAGCCATTGCGGTTGGTGTTCTAGTGAAACTTATGACCGAGACATTACTTCCAATCGGATGTCAGGCACTCGGAATTCAATTAATGTTCCACATTATCTGTCTGTTTACGGTTATCTTTGGAATCAATGTGATCTTTAATGAGTTCTATTTTTCCAACGATATTGAATATCTGTTACCATGGCCATTACGTGCATATCAGATTGTTGCATCCAAGTTCACTGCTGCATTCTACAGTGAGAACATCATGCAGGTTATTCTGGTACTCTCCTGTATCATCGGCTACGGCATTGGCTCTAAAATGGGAATTCTTAATTGGATATTATCCATCTTAGGAATCATTACGTTACCAATTCTACCACTTACGTACTGCGCGATCCTAAGTATGCTGTTGATGGCATTCACCAGAGTCATCCGCAACAAAGACCGGATTCAGAAGATATCCGTTGCACTAATTTTCCTTATGGTGATTGCTTTAGTTGCCTCCATTGGTTTCTTACAAAACATGGATATCGACACCTATATCGAGACATTGGCAAGCGGCGATCAGACCTTTTTCAAGGTTATGAATATAATTTTCCCAAATGTTCCACTTTTTGTGAAGACATTTAGTGAAGGAAACATTGTTGCATTATTGGCTTACATCGTCATTCACGTTGTTGCTGTGGGAATTATGCTACTGCTTGCAGAAGTATTATATTTCCGGGGTGTGATCGGATTAACTTCTGCCGGCAATAAGAGTCACAAGAAGTCCCTTGACAAACTTCTTTCCCAATGCAAGCAGAAAAGTCCTGCCTATTCCTATTTTTTGAAAGAGGTGCGGATTCTGGTACGTACTCCGGTATTTTTCACCAACTGCATTGCGATCAACTTCTTATGGCCAATCTTTGTCTACGCAATGATCAAGATCATGCATTATAACATTACATTAGACTTTTTAAGAAGTCAGTATGCAGAACGTAATCTACGAATACAACTCTTCTTCTTACTTGGAATTGTTGGAATCTCCGTTCTGGTGGCCGCACTTAACAGCTTAAGTTCCAACGCTATTTCCCGTGAGGGCAAACATTTTTCCTTCATGAAATATATACCGGTTCCTTATGAAACCCAGTGGAATGTCAAAGCATTTGTAGGAATCCTGTTTCCAGCGGTCGGCGTACTCATTTTCTTCCTGCCGGCATGCATTATCATCCGGGTTCCGGTTGTACATATCATTTTGTTTACGTTATTAAGTCTGATGTCCATTACTTTCGTATCTGACATGGGGATCTATATTGATTCCATTCAGCCGAAGCTGATCTGGGATGACGAAATGAGTGCTTTACGTGAGAATTATAACACCTTCTTTGCTATGGCAATTGCAATTGCATTTACTGCCATTGTCTGCGTCGGTGGATTCTTCTTATTCTGTAACACCCATATCACAATTGGATTCACCGCTTTGATCTTAGTTATCATCTTAGCCATCGCAAATCTGATCGTCCTATATCTGACCAACCGATCCGGTGTCCGCAACTTAGAAGAACAGGAGGAGGCTTAAGCCTCCTCCTGTTCTGTATTTGTATCTATTACTACTTCTTTGTTACAATTCCTTTTTCTAATAGAATTTCCGGATAATAAGATGATTTTGCTTTTCGAAGCCCTTCCTCTCCCAGATCTTCTTCCCGGTTCACATATACATAATCCTCTAATTCATGACGGACAAACTCCCGATTGATAATTGGGTATGCACCCTGAATGTCTGCGTATGCCTTTTCAAAGTGAACAACAAAAGCGTTATCTGTCAACCACTCTCCCAATGCAATAGCAATGATCTTTCCATCTGCCCGTATCGCACCCCCGGTCATTCCCAATTGTTCCCTATGCCGTATTGCATACACCACCAGCTTCGATTCATCGATCTTATCGTACTCAATCGTATTCTCTCCATCCATGCAATTGGCCATGCACCAATGCATTGCCATTCTTGCACATTCCTGTTCGTTACTATCATTGATCGGTTCATAGCTCCAGTCGGGATGCTGCTCTTCAAAACGATGAATATGATTGCGTTTGCCGTGCAATTTCTTACCGGCTAATGTTGCTAATTTCTCTCTGGAATATATATAATCACAATAATCACGATTCACTGTCATTTGATATTGTCCCGGATACCATTCCTCAATCTGCTCAAATTCCTGCTGCATTACACAATGCATCCGCAATGGCTGTTTCTGTTCCATAGCAAGCCTGCAAATTTCATCAAACAATGCTTTGCCATCTAAAGAATCCTGAATATCACAGGAATAAGAATACACTCCATCCTCTCCTAGTGACCGGAATAACAATTCTTCATTCCAGAAAGCAATCTCTGTCTTATAATATCTTGCCCATAACACTGCATTAGCTGGTGACATCTCACAGCATAACTTCGTATTATTCCTCATCGCATATTTAATCTTGTCTATATCGTCTATCGTTGGAACATAAAAATTCATAATCTTTCTTCTTTCTAATTCTTCTATTTCAAAAATCTCATACAAAGAATCATTCATTGTATGACCGGATCGTATATCTTACCTCACATATTCTATGCATGCGAAAGGGGAATGTCGACAACACTCCCCTTCTATTCTGCCTTATTCTGACATATTCTATTCCGGATCTTCTAACAATACATCTACATCATTGTAACCATAATCCATTAATGCCTTCCGTATCTTATGCTTCGTATCTTCATTGGCATTAATATTAACTTTCTCATAAAGTTCAAATACATAGCCAACCCACTTCTCATAAATCTTATTCCGAACATCTGCATTCGCAGTCATTGCTCTTGCTTTCTGTGCCTCCTCTACAGACTTCTCCTGTTTTGGAAGAATCGGTTCTTCTGCTTCCCGTTCTGCCTCTTTCTCTGCCTCTACTGCGGCAATCACATTCTCCACTCCATCTGACAAAGTTCCTGTAATATCTACGATTCCCGGATCATTCTTACCTAAATTTTTGGCCGCACTGACCACATCATTCTTCGGCACAGAAAAGAAATCATCCATAACACCTTCTACCTGAATGATTGGAGGCTCTGCTTCTTCTTCACTTTCCTCCTCATTCATCTCCCGTTCTAACTCCTCTAAAAACGATAGATCCACATTGCGAAAATGATTCTTGCCATATGCAATCTCTTCTAATTCATCCGTTCGCACAATACCACAGTCATACATCTCTAACAGCAATTCATGTACTCCCTGGTCAACTCCGATAAAATAATGATAATACTTCTCGAAGTCTTCGCCTTCCTTACAATCTTCTACTTCCCGCAGGTTATACCAGTAATCCTTTGTACAATCAATGGTACGTTTCTTAATCTCATTCCCCTTGGCTCTCAATTCCTGAATCCGTCGTACCTTCTTCTGGCGTTTTCCAAAGAAATGCAACTTCAAGGTCCAAACAATCATATAAATTAAAAATATAACAAGTATACCAAATATAATATATGTAAGCATCTGTCTCTCATCCTTCTCATCTATTCCGTGTCTACACACATTTCGTATTATACATGCTTTGAGAAGAATTTTCAACCGAGAAAACGAGCAGATTGCATCATCAAACTCCTTTATAACGTAAAGAAAGCCCGTCCTCCGAAAAGAACGAGCTTTCTTATGAAAATCGAGACCTATAAGCCGCCCATATAATAAAGATTCAACCGAAATCTTTATCTCCCTCTTATAGTAACGCCATTATACCTATTTTTTCAAACAGATAGCCATTAGAAAATGTTGGTGTTTTTTGTAATTTTTGTTGGTTTTCGTTTGTTTTTGTTGTATAATGTATTTTATAGGAGGACTTTCTTATGAATCGACGTTTGAATATTATGATTATCGAAGATGATACCACTGTATGCAAACATTTCACAGAATATATAGAACAATACGATGATTTATCCATTACAACAATAACCAATAATTCCTACCGGGCAATTGAATTATTACAAGAACAATTGCCAGAAGCCATCATATTAGATCTCGAATTAAACGAAGGAAAGGGCAATGGTCTTCTATTTCTGCAAGAGATGAAACATAAGTCTCTTCCATTCAAGCCATATATCCTGGTTACGACCAATAATTCCAGCACTATTACACACGATTATGTGCGTCAACTTGGTGCGGATTTCATTATGTCTAAGCATCAGGAAGATTATTCTGAACATACGGCACTTGATTTTCTGCAAATGATGCGAGATATCATATTGAATCAACATATTAGTTCCGTAGAAGAGCCTCTTCCCAAAGAGACCACAATACAGAAAGAAAAACGTTTGAAACGAATGGTGAATATTGAGCTTGACCGGATTGGTATCAGTCCCAAGATGATTGGCTTCACATATCTGACCGAAGCCATTTTGTTAGTATTAGACGGACAGAATAACAATCTGTGCACCACCATCGGACTTAAACATGCCAAGACTGATTCCAGCGTAGAACGTGCTATGCAGAATGCGATCAAGTCCGCGTGGCGTAACACAGATATTGATGATCTGTTGCAAAATTATACGGCCAGAATTAATCCTGACCGCGGGGTTCCTACTCTGACGGAATTCATCTATTATTATGCAAATAAGATCGAGAATTCCATGGAATAAGCTTTTATCTACCGTTTAATATACGGCGTACAGTCTCCCAGAAATCATTCCACATATGTCCCACCACCTTTTTATTTGATAACAAAAGGATAGCGAACTATGTGTCTAATAGCTGTTAGGCTGACGTATTCATTTTTGATTACTTTATGTTTGAAAGGAACTATTATGACGATCTATATCAAAGACTTTGGTCTTATCATTAGCAGTATATTCTTTTTTATCCGGTTACTACATGTACCATTTACAAAGAGAACGGCTGCCGGCTACTTCGGTTTTGTATTACTACTTATGTCGATTATTCCTTATCTGGATACACACTATCCGCAGTTCATTCTGGCAATCCTTCCTGTTGTATCCATCCTGTTAGCAATGTACACACAGATTGATTACGATATTGTACTGAATACTACCGTGATATCTTTTGCATTTAGCTATGCATGCTTTATGATATCCGCCTTTATTGTATCCATATTTCATATTACTGTAGGACATACGGTTCCCTATATTGAACTTCAAATAGGTACATTACTCATGCAATGGTGTCTTATGCCACTTCCGTTTCTCTTTTCCCGAACGAAAAATGGAATGCCATTCTTACGCAACAAAACCTATTCCCTGCCTTGTATGATATTAAGTCTGTGCATTGTCATATGCAGCATGTTCCTCAACAGCAACCCAGAACTGCTTATTCTTAAGATCAGTTATATTGCTCTGCTGCCGATTGCAATCTTAATCTATTATTCCTGGCGCAAGCTTACCACCAAGACCTACTTAGACAAGGTAAACGCCCAGAACATTCAATCTTTGAATGAAGAACTTGCCCTAAAGGAACAACAAATCCAGATGTTAACCGCAGATAACGAACGCTTATCTGCTCTCATACACAAGGATAACAAGTTAATTCCCGCGATGGAATATGCCGTAGAACAATTCCTGTCTACTAACACAGAAGACCATCCATCTACCGCTGATCCTCTGTCCAGGAAATCTCATTCCGAAACCGGCACTACTTTGCTTTCTGATCTGAGACAGCTTGCCTCCGAACGTAAAGGCCTTCTGATTATACAGGAATCAAATTGTGATCCACTACCAGATACTGGAAATACGCGAATAAATCACATGCTTGCCTACTTGCAGCAAAAAGCATCTTCCTGGAATATCACATTACAGGTAACACCTACCTCTTCCAGTACCCCTTTTATTGCACATTTGTTATCGGAAGATGAATTCTGCACCCTGGTTGCGGATCTGGTAGAAAATGCACTAATTGCTACACATTATCAGAATGGAAGGCAGGTACTGGTAGATCTGAGTACTATAGACGGGAACCCATCCCTCCACGTCTTTGATAGTGGTATTCCATTTTCAACGGATGTATTACTAAAATATGGAAAAGAGTCGATCACGACTCATGCTGATGATGCCGGAAGCGGCATCGGTTTGATGCAGACCGCTGCTTTACTAACTAAATATAAAGCAAGTCTGTATATTGAAGAATTTCCATCCGGTATGTATACAAAAAAAGTATCCATTACCTTTGATGCCCGTAACGGATACTCTTTATATACTTACCGGTCAGAGGAAGAACTGTCACCACTTAAGAGACGGTTTGATCTTGTGGTAGTGAGAAAATAACATTATTCATAAATAAAAGATGTTGTCGGATCTTCTGTATTGTCCGGATCCGGCAATACAGTTACTACACAAGTAAATGTCTTACCATGAACAATCGCATACACGGTTGTTACTCCTTCTCCATATGCATAGAGATCTCCATCCTCTATCTCTGCAATCTCTTCATCGTCCACATACCATTCTGCTTCATGCTGACAGCCTTTTAATTCCAGATAAGCCTCTTCGCCCTCATACATTGTAAGTGCGGTGTCAGAAAGCACCGGAGACTCCACTTTCACCTTACACGTTAAGCTTTTCCCTTTCACCGTAGCTGTAATCTTAGTCTTTCCCTTTGCTTTCGCTTTGACTTTTCCTTTGGAATCTACACTCGCAATCTTTTTATCACTGCTCTTCCACTGGATTCCAGATGAAGCTCCTTTCACTTTCAACCGTTTAGTCTTCCCTACAATCAGAGTTATGCTTTTCTTATTCAATTGAATATTGGGTTTTGAACCAGTCGTAGAACGGCTACTGTTCGAAGATGTACCAGAAGACGGTGGATTCGAGCCATAACATTTGCTACATGGTCCTAACCCCATTGCCTGTGCTGCTGATAGTGTAGTTGGCGAATAGCTGCCCCGACCACATTTGTGCGAATGATACTTGCTTCCCGTAGGTGTGACATAGACTGTCATGTCTGCATAAACCTTATCCGGTATGCCATTGCCCCACTCTGCTCCCGCAGAAAATGCTGCTACAAAAGCAAATGTTACTACTAAGATTTTCTTAAGTTTGTTTATGATTATTCCCTCCCATATAATCTTTTATTTTAGCAACTCCCCATTATATTCTGGAATTATAAATATACATGTATTCAATATCCATATAAACGGATCCATTGCCTTTTGACTAGCTTCATTTTGCAGCTTCAAAATAGTGTCTAACTCAATCCTTCCAATCTCTATTTCATATTCTGAATTAAGATTCATATTATGTAACTGTATACCTATCGCCTTTCGCATATGCATTTTAATAATTGTTTGAAACATTTGTCTCATATATTGCCAATATGTAACTTCCTTTTTTACATATTGACCTCTACTAATCATATCATAAAACTGTCCAATAGCTGTATCTTTACATGTTATATCTAGATTATCTACTAATATACTCGTTATGTCACCAAATAATGTATCTGCATTATTTAGAGACAAGAACTTTCTTACACATTGTGTTCTAAGCGTCTGATCGGTCACGTGAAATCTTTCAAACAAAATCTCATCAAATCTATTAGGAAGTTCCACATACTCTTGCATAATTGTATTCTTCACTTGTTTCTTATAATATTTACCCGGTTTCATAGGATATTGCCACTTCTTAGATAGGAACTCATCTAGTGAATCCGGAAACTCCTGATAAGACTCTACCATCGGATAATTAATATATAATTGCCCCACATCTGTGGCATCCTTAAAATAACTTTGCATTTGCAGGATTTTCTCTTCCGAAAAATTGGGATCCTGTCGTTCATAATCAAAAACAAGAAATATGTTGATAAAGTCACTTTTGTATCTCAACTCATTGGGATATTTCTTCTTACTTACAACAAAGGGAAGATCGATATCTGTCTCAATCCAATCATCCCCATATTCCTTAACGATATCATTATAGAGTTGATATATATTGGTACCATATATCCATACATCATCCTTATCAATATGCAATTCAGGGAAGCAATCGAAAAGAAGAGAAAACAATTTATTTTTCTCATGATTTCCCTCTACAACTACGGCACAAACTCACTTTGATTATTCATACTGCACAAATTCCCCACTAATATACATCTTCTCTAAATTATGCCCTTCTCTCAACTCTCTTGTAGTTGCATCACATAACGCAGTCAAACGTCCATCGCGAGACAATATCATTAGACAGTCCGGACGCATCAATTGATTCGTCATTAAATTTGTATTATGCGATGTCATTACAATCTGAGATTGTGGATAATTATTTTTAAAATATTTTACTAAATTATCTGCCATTTCATAATGATAAAATGCGTCAAATTCATCTATATATATAAAAGATGCTTTCCTCTTTCCAACGATAAGTCTTCGATATATATTTGTCAATGCAATCGTTCCACTTGAAGCATTCTCAAAAAAAGGAACAAGCGTGTTATGTTTAAAATACACCTGACGCTGACCATCAGGTAATTTCAGTAATTCTAGTTGACACTGAACACCCATTTCGTTTAAAAAGATCTCAAAATTCCTCAATTCATTGTCTTTTTCAAGATATTCAAAGAAATTATCATATACAATCTTAGGTCTAAAAAAGTTAGAACCAACTGTAATAAACATCATATTAGATATATAATCCATTAACTTTATCATAATGGAATCTTCTCTATATACCCCATTCCCTATCAGCCAACGCAAAAACGGAACTCTGTACATGCTGCTCTCTTCCGAATCAATTGATTCCTCATCTCTATTAAATGATTCCATATATCTATCAATATTAATTGTATCTGCTCCTATCAAATTCAAATTATCAAATTCAAAATGAGTATGCATAAAATCACACAAAAAAATCTGTTGATTATCAATCCACAATTCCTCATAACATAATTCCTTAGGAACCTCTTTGATATATTCGTATCTCAACTCTTCTCCATCAAATTGAAAAACATAAGAATATTTTGTTCGATTGCTTTCCGAATCTGCATTAGAACAATTTCTTTCTGTTCGGTTAACTATCTGCAATCCCAAATTTTCTCTTATATCCATTATTGCTCTTCCCAAATTGGTCTTGCCAGTAGCATTTCTACCGTATATTAACATTTTACCAATAAGATTATTCGTAATACACTCCATACTAAATTGATATCCCCCAACTTTAGCGAAATCAACTGTAATCTTATCCTTAAAATTTTTGTAATTCTCAACTTCAAATCTTTTTAACATAATTATCGCCCCTAATCGCTTATTATCTATAGTATATCCATTTTATCAAAAACTTTCAACAAATTTCCGTAATTTTTTTACGGTGCATCATAATTATCAA
The DNA here is from genome assembly GCA_902762905.1 of uncultured Lachnospiraceae bacterium. Taxonomy (GTDB): domain Bacteria; phylum Bacillota; class Clostridia; order Lachnospirales; family Lachnospiraceae; genus CAG-590. The sequence continues at coordinate 59,596 of CACWQE010000013.1, forward strand.
AAAAGCACATCCTTCAGATGTGCTTTTCATATAACATTTCGAGCTCTATAATACGTGCTCTATTTCTGCCGATACGCCCAGAACTTATTCACTAAGAAGTTGATCGGTACCGTGATTACCATATTCAAAAAAGGAGCAACCGATACTGCCAGATCATATCCCGTCATCGTAATTCCCAAATTGCCAATCCATGCTGCCGCTGTTCCAAGATATTGTCCTAAGTTGATCACATTCAACCAGAATAGTAACAATAATTCTGTTAAGAACAAACCCGAAAATGAATAGGAAATATAGGTCTTAATCAATACCTGCCACCAGATACGATGCTCCCCTTCTTCCGATTCTTTGAAAACGAACTTACTCTGCCAGAAGAATGCATTGAGGACGCTGATAATAAATCCCATGATATTGGCGATGTGTACATTCGTTTTCAGTCCATAATAACATACGGAATATACCGCATATGATACGACCGTATTCATCGCACCAACCATACCAAATTTAATAAACTGCCAGATTGCAGCCCACTTTCCAGAATTACTTGTTTTCTCTACTGTCTGTTCCATGAATCTATATCCTTTCACTACCGTAAATGATTACTTAACCATTCCTTATTCTAATCATCTAGCATAATTTTCTTTTGCAACGTGTCCTAGTATACACAAATTTATAGAATGCGTCAATTAAAACAGAAAACTCTGCTGCTCCATTACCTCAATCTGTGAAGTCACCATAACTTCCTCTTCCGCACCTCTGGTATGTTCTCCCCGAAGATACTGCGTACCAGTGCGCAGACTTGCGCTTACCAGATTCAATACATAAATATTATCAAATCTGCCATAGATAGAATCACCACCCAGACCGGATAAACAGATTAACTGCGTATTGGTCTTATTGGCCATATCCATAAGCGGTTTTAATAAGTGTGCTGCATTCGTCTGTGCAAACGGATTATCCATTACCAATACTTTTCCTTCATTTCGATCTGCAAAGATATCCGTATCATCCCGGCGCATATACTGAAGCAGACTTGACAAAATAACAAATGCGGACAGGAATCCCTCTCCTCCTGAATTTCTTGCAACTTCTGCCCAGGTAATTGGATATTCCCGTTGTTCTTCAATCTTATACAACTTGATCTGGACATTTCCGATTCCCACCACCATATCATATAGATTTTTCGTTGTCACACATTTACCAAGATAATCAATCGCATTTTCATTCTGTTCATATATCTCAATTCCATTTCTCGTCCACTCGCTTATCAGATCATCTAACCGCTGGCGATATACACCTTCATTTTCTTCCCAATCCGGAAGCTGGATCCGTAGCATTTTAAGTGGCCGTTCCCTTACCGTGATCGTTGAGTTATTATCAATCTTACCAAGATTACCATGTACATCTTTCACATAATCTTCCAGTAAATCCTCAATCTTTTTCTTTTCTTTCTCGACCATGGCAATATCAACTGCAAGCTTCTCCATCTGACTATCGTAAGATTGAATGGTTGTATGCAGCTGTGCCAGCACCAATGCTGCCTGTTCCGTAACAGCCAGCATCGCTTCTAACGGCTTACTGTAATAATCATCCTGATATAACTCTTTCCGTAAGATCCGGTTCAGATTTGTTTCTATTTTGTCCTTACTCTTACGCTTTTCTTCCCTTTCTTTCCGGTAATCTCTTCTCATAACTCCGGCAAAATTACGAAGTGTTTTCTCATCCATTTCAGAGATATCTTCATCCCATATCACCGGTTCTTTTATCACCAGATCCTGATATTCTGCGAAAGCTGTCTGATTCTCATTCAGACAGACAATATGATTTTCTAATACTCTTCTCTTCTGTGCCAATTCGCTTCTTGCATATTTTAATTTGTTCTGCTCTGCATCAAAATCAACAGTATGTATCTCACCCTTCGGTAGTGGTTCTGTACATCCACACTGCTCTTCCATCCCTTTCTTCTTATCCTGGATACGGCTTTTCAATACATCTATCTGCTTATCCTCGTCATGCCATTGATCTTCTTTTACCTTGTGCTGTTTCTGCCGGTCCTCTAACAGAATCTCCTGATGTATCTGTTCCTTTTCATCATACACCAGTTCTTTCCATTCTCTATCAAGCAACCGATACTTTTTACGTATTTTACCCAGACTTTCCTTACTCTTAACAAGATTTTTCCCGGCTTTCTCCTGAAGTGCTTCTAATTCCTGCAATTCCGAGGACATCTGCGTAGTGATGGCATCATATCTTGCTTCTAATTCTTCCGGCAGCAGATTGGATGTTGTAACATTCTGCATCTCATAACTTTCATATCTGACAAGCTTATCTTTGATAACATTTTGCCGATCCACAATTCTCTGTCTTTCGTGTTCGAGCGATTTCATCTGTTCCATATATTGCTGTTGTAAATGAAATGCCTTATTTTTTTCTTCCTGTAATGCCGCCTTTTTCTGTCTGCTCTGCTCTACCAGCTTCCGCTCCCGTTGATAATCCTCATAAGCCTTACAAAATGTCGTATAATCCGTATCCCTTCTGGCATACTCCAGCATTTTCTGCTTTTCTTCCTGCATCACGGTCTGCAATTGGTCGATATACTCCAAACTTATCCGCAATTCTTCCGCTGTATCAAGAAATTCTTCTTCCAGCTTCTGTATAGTCTCCTGCAATACTTCCTGATCGGCCTGATTTTTCTGCCAGAGTTCCTTCGTCACTGTCTGGTTTTTCAGCACGCTCCACTTTTCAATATATTCCAGATATTCCTTATTCTTATATTCGATCTGCTCCCGTTTCTTTTGTATCTGTGATTCTTTCTCCGTAATCAGAGCATGCAATTCTTCTTCATTCAAAAGCTTTTCATTAAACCACATATAGAAACTAATACCAGTAAGGTTCACAATACTGTTTTCTTCCTCTACAAGAACTTCTTCTAACGATTCTCTTGGAATCAACGGAATCGGAAATGATGTATAGATTTCTTTCCCATGTCGTTCCAGTTTTCGAATCTCGTTCTTTGGAAGAATCAATGCATACGGTAGAAATGGCTGTTTTCTAACCAGCTTCGTATTTTCTTCCGGACTGTATCCATTCCTATCAAGCCAATTCATACCATACACCGGATGAAGTCCTAATTCATCTAACAGCTCTTGAAATTCCTGTGGCAGCTCCAATACCTCTCCTGATGTCAGTTTCCTGCACTCTCTGCTCAATGCATTCTTTTCCTGTTCCAGATTCGTTCGCACCCGGTCAATATCCATAGCCTTACGATCAGCAGCCTGAATCATGGCATCCGCATTCCATAGCATGGTATCTTCCAGTCCTAAATAACGCATAATGATCTGTCGTTCTTCTAACTGATCACGATACTCTGCTTCTTTTTCACTTAGTATGCGGAGTTCAAATTCTTTGTCCTTCTTTTTGTTCTGTATATCTTCCCTCTTCCGTTCCGCCGTTTTCCTATTTTCCTGCTCTTGCGCTAATTCTTTGGCATGCTTCGCACAGCTTCGATTCAGCTCTTCCGTTTGCTTTGCATATTCCTGTTTCCGGATGTCAAGGCTTCCCGGTTCATAATCTCCAAGAATATTACGTGCAAAATTCTCTTTATAATTCCGGTTGAATTCATCCTCCTTTTGGTCAAAATGTTCTATTCTGACGCTATGCGATGCAATCTCTGCGATCAATCTCTGAATAGATTCTTCACATTCATTCTCCTTTTTCTCCTGCTCTATGCATAACTGCTCAACATCTTCATACTGTGTTTCCTTTGCTTCACGCATTTTGTCAACGTTTTCCAGACTTTCTGAATAGTATTTTCTAAGATAACCACCAATCTGCTTACGCTCCGGTTCTAACTCTTTCTCATTTGCGCGTGATACGTCAATACGCTGCGTGAGGAATTCATATTCTTTTTCCTGCTCATCAATATCCATCTGTTGCTTTGCACACTCATAAAGATGAACCCGTTTTTCGATATTGGCAATCTCCTGCTCTAAGCTCTCTTTTTCCTGTGTAATCATATCCCGATTGCCAGCATGTATCTCCATATCATCTACTAATTGATGCACTTCCATAGATAACTTTTCATACACAATGCGTGCAATCTGATTCTCATATTCCCTGTCTAATTCCGTCCATTCCTCATCTTGTTTCCGATCCTTTTCTTCTAACTGATCCAACACCTCTATAAAACAGGCTATCCGGTTCTCTAACGCATTCACCCGTTGTTCTACAATCTGATATTCCTTTGCATCCTCTTCCACAGAGATCATGTCTTCCTTGAATTGCAAAATAGTATCCCGCCGTTGAATCTTTGACTGATTGTCCTTATACATACGAATATACTTATCTATGATATTCTGAAATTCTTTTACCCTGTTCTGGTTATAATTCAATTTGTTCTGTATTGTCTCTAAGAACCATTTCTCAATTAATTCTTTTTCATTTTTGCAATCTGAAAATAGTTCGGACAATCCGGACTCTTTCAAATTCACTTTACGGATGATTGACTCCCACTCTCTGTAATCAATCTTATATTCTGCTAATTTATCAAAATACTGTCTGGATTGTGCATAATTATTCATATCATACCATAAGAACTGCTTTGCGGAATCTTTCTTATACGCCTCAAATAACTGCTTACAGGCATTAAAATTCTTTAATATAACCTCATTTTTAGATTTCTCAACAACCGGGATGTGATAAATGTCCTGCTCGCAACGTCCGGCATATTCACTGATAAACTGAATGATCTCTAACGGCTCCGATGATTGTTCCTCTGACATCTGATTCTTCCGGACCATCATACCGGTAAGACAGTATCCTGCATCCTGATCCAACTTCCACTCCACTAAAATAAATGTTGGCTTTGATGTAGAAAAATAGCTTTCAAATGGCCGGTCCTTCGTCTTACGGTACTGTTTATGGACGAACGGTGCTGTCATCATCTGCACTAATACAGACTTTCCCCCACCATTCCGAAGCGACAGTAATGTACTCTGTCCTCCCATCTGAAATGTCTCATCGCTGACACGAATTGCATTATTATTATAATTCAAATTAATGAAACGAACTGCATTTATCTTACTCACTCGCCCAACACCTTTCTCACTCTCTGATAATTATTCTGATTCAACAGATTCCAATCCATAAGGTTGTCTAATTTCTTGGTTGTCTTGATCATCTCATCCTGCACAACATAATCAATCAATCCCTGCTCTTCTAGAAATGTAAAGATAGTATGAAGGAATCCTTCCTTGGTCGTACGCTGCCTCGTACCTTTATCATCAGAACGTAATGCCTCGTATGCTTCTAACATATTACGAAATGCAATCCCCTTTTGTTCTTCTTCCTCTTCCGTAGTATTCTCCACGCCTTCCTTCAATCGATCCGAAATACAGTTCTGTAATTCTCCTACCCGGATATACTCACGTGATTTGCTGCTACTGCCCTGTCCATCATAAAACTCTACCAGCAAAGTCAATATTACAAACTGCGACAAATAAAAATCCTTATCCGTTGCCGTTGACTTACAAAGCCGTTTCTTAAGTTCTGCCTTAGAATATCCTAAAAAAACATTTTCTTCTTTCGGGATCAGGTAGATAACATCCCCATATCGTTCTACCGTACTATCCGCTTCTTCTGCCTGGGATTTGACCAGATTCTGTATCGGTTCTTCCTCTGTGTATGCCCGGTATAACCGTTGCTCTTCCTGTTCTCTTAATTCATGATGCTGCAACAGATAATAAAAAATCTGTTGACTCAATTGTATTTCTCCTATCTCATATGCCATATTCTTATCCGAACCTTTCTCCGCTTTATAGCTCTACCTGGATTGCTACGTTAGAACAACGTATTGACTTGTACTCACCTGTCGCATCCTGCACATTTGTAAATGTCACACCTTCTGTATCTGCTGTCCGGTATATATATATTCTGGTAATTGTCTTCAACCTGTCATCCTGATCTACGATATGCAATATTCTGTCATATAATTGGAATTCCAATGTATCATCACTGATATATTCACTTTTCTCCTTACGGAGTGTTTGTATATCAATCTCTTTGCTCTTAATGAGTTCCACCATGATCTCCTTGAAAATATCAACACTGGGTATCAATATATCCTGCAATTCCTTTTCCTTGTCTACCTGATCACATATCTCTGACAAGGTGATTGTTTCCTGTTCGATTGCCATGCGCAGAATCAAACTCAGGCTATTGTCGTATTTTGCAAGCTTCTCCCTCTGTTTCCGGTTCCATTCTTCCTGCCAGTCATCCTCATCAAAATCTAATACTTCCGTCTCGTCATCCAACATTTTCTTCCGAATCGGGCGCTGGAGTTCCAAAGATTTGTTCAGATTATAGATCTTATCCGGCTGTCTATGGAATAAAGGGCGAAAGAATACATCCAATTGTTCCAGCCCCCTGCCATCCATAAGTATCTTATCATATAATTCCGTCCGGATTGAAAAACGTTGTATCAAAGACATCTGCGCTAATAATTCTAATTCCTTTTCATACAGAATTTTCAAGTCGAAATGAGAATTCAATATCTTCTGGTATTCATCCATCTCCCTGCTCAGATAGCTTTCAATAATCTTAAGATTATTCAGTTTTTCCTCATCCTCTTCAGACAATCTGTTAACATTAATATTCTGTTCTTCTAACTCTCTGGCTCTCTTTCGAACGGTCTCCCGATATCCTTTAAACTTCTCATTCGTAATATCAATTGTACTAATATCCTCTTCTAACAGTTCCTTGTAATCCGCCACCGAATAGCTTAATGCATTACGTCTGACCCGAAGCATCGCTTCCTGTATCTTTTGAAACTGGATTCGCAGCAGATTGTATACGTTCTTAATCTCATCCACTGCCTTATCGTAACTTTGTTTTTCCAAATGCATCTTAAAGATCATTTCATGTATCGTTAATTTCATGTTATTCTCTATCTCTAAGGTAGAAAGTAATAGATTATATCCATCGTCTGTGAGATAATAGGATGTTCGTTTCACCTCCGAATCCAGATAGACCACCCGGTTTGCAATGTAACTGACATTCATGATCTGATACGCTCTCTGCTCATAATCATACCCATCAAAGTACATCGCTTTTCCTTCATTTGACAACACTACATTAATAATATAATCAGCCAGATTCTTGCAATCTTCATAAGACATATTCTT
>CACWQE010000014.1 GCA_902762905.1 uncultured Lachnospiraceae bacterium
ATTAGTGTCTGCTGCGTGCGAGCCCGTAACGCAAGTGTGCCTGCTGCAATATGACACCGCCTAAAGCCGGGCTCATACACTCCTGACATGCGCGTCCGTCATTTACGCTGTGCAAGGGTGAAAGTCTACAGGAGAGAGGTTGCCCGAGCCAATGCATCATCAATATGAGCACAGAAGTTATCTGCCCCGATCAGATCTACAAAGCCGTCTTTCTGCATCGTTTTATATGGCTGTTCATTGACATGCGAAAATACGAGTTGTACATTGTGACGCTTACAGTCTTCGTAAAGTTGTTCGAGAGAGTGCATAGCAGTTGCGTCTACAGCGGGTACACCACGCATGCGGATGACCAGACATTTTGTAAAGTCTTTTAAGGTGATATCGGCGAGACGATCCGCTGCACCAAAGAACATAGGACCGCTGATCTCATAGACACGGATTCCCTTCGGTACATCACGAAGCTCTATGGCATCTGGATCGGATTCGTCGTCATAATAAGTCCATCCGCGTACTTCAGTTTCCTCACTCATTCGTTTCATGAATAGGAGACAGGCGATGATCATGCCGGCTTCGATTGCCACTACAAGGTCAAAGATAACGGTTAATGCGAAAGTCATTAATAATACGATGATATCACTTTTTGGTGCAGTCTTGCATAGATTTACAAAGGTTCTCCATCCGCACATGTTATAAGCAACCATAAAAAGGATTGCAGCAATTGTTGGCATTGGAATGAGTGCGGCATATGGCATTAGGATTACAAGTACCAAAACTAAGACAATCGCATGTACCATACCGGCGATCGGAGTACGACCTCCATTTTTGATATTCGCTGCGGTTCTGGCAATGGCACCGGTAGCAGGAATACCACCAAAGAATGCAGAACCGAGGTTACCGATTCCTTGTGCAATTAATTCCATATTAGAACGGTGATGGGAATTGATCATACTATCTGCAACGACACACGATAGTAAGGATTCAATTGCGGCAAGAATGGCAATCGTGAATCCGTCAGACATTTCTGCCTGCAATATCTCCATGCTGAAATGAGGAACATGAAATGGCGGTAAATGACTGCTGATCGTATATAGATCGCCAATCGTGTTAACGGGAAGTTTCCCCAATTTTACAATTAGAATTCCAACAATTACGGCAATCAAAGAACCGGGAATGGTTTTATTAACAAATGGCCACAAAATGAGAATTGCAAGACAGATGATTCCGACAAGGACTGCCCAGCCATTTATGGTGGTGAAATAGTGGATCACACATTGCATTTTCTCCATGGTCTCTACCGGTTTGACATCTTTGGCATAAGTAAGACCGAAGAAATCTTTTAACTGGCCGATCACAATAGTGACAGCAATACCTGCGGTAAATCCGGTTACAATTGTATAAGGAATGAATTTGATCAGTGCTCCAACGCGAAATACACCCATTAAGATCAAAAGGATACCGGCAATGATAGTTGCCATGATCAGTCCATCCATGCCGTTGCGGGCAACGATGCCTGCAACGATGGTTGCAAATGCAGCTGTCGGTCCGGCAATCTGTACACGGCTTCCTCCAAAAAAGGATATTAGAAATCCGGCTACGATAGCGGTGTAGATACCTTGTTCTGGTCCAACACCGGATGCCAGAGCAAGTGCAATGGATAATGGTAATGCAATGATTGCCACAATAATTCCGGCAATGACGTCTTTTGCAAATTGCTCTTTACTGTAATTTTTCATTACACTAAATAACATTGGTTTTAATTTGTCTGGTTTCATAGTATTCTCTCCCTCAAATGTTTCATTTGCTGGGTGGTAAGTCACCCGAGTTCGATATTATAGCACTTTCCCTATAAATTGACAATAAAGTTCTTTATACGGCTGTGGTTTTCTGGTATAATAATATATTGTGATTGTATTCAGTGATTGTGGAATTTACAGCAGGAGAGAGTCATTGTTGTTTTATTTCATAACATAATAGATGATTTTATAATAGGATAGAGATGCTTGAAGAGCGGATAGGAGAGAAGAATATGGCAGCAATTGCAATTGATGGACCGGCAGGTGCGGGAAAAAGTACCATTGCCAAGAAAGTAGCAAAAGAGTTAGGATATATATATGTAGATACGGGAGCAATGTACCGTGCAATTGCATATTATCTGGTAACGAATCACATTGATATTGAGGATGAAGAGGCATTGAATACAGCATGCAGTCAGATCACAATTCGGATTGCGTATGAAGATGGTGCACAGCAGGTTTACCTGAACGATGAGAATGTAACCCCGTATCTTCGGACAGAAGAGACTGGTAATATGGCATCCAAGTCTTCTGCTAAGGCTCCGGTTCGTGCAGCATTATTAGATTTGCAACGGGATATGGCAAAGGAATATGATGTTGTAATGGATGGCAGGGATATTGGAACGAATGTATTGCCGGATGCAGAGGTTAAGATCTATCTGACGGCATCTTCGAAAGAGAGGGCGAATCGTCGGTATAAGGAATTGATCGAGAAAGGGGAAAAACCGGATTTTGATCAGATCGAGGCAGATATCATTGAACGGGATAACCGGGATATGAACCGTGCTATTGCGCCACTTAAGCAGGCAGAGGATGCAGTGTTAGTGGACAGCTCGGATATGGGAATTGAAGAAGTGGTACAGGCAATTCTTAATGCAGCAAGGGATAGAGAATTATAGAAGCATATTTTAACTTTGATGTCAGATATGTGCAAAAGAAACTTGTGTGTAAGAGTCTGAGTATAGAAGAGAAATGGCATTTGGATAATAAATGAAGGAGACAAATATGCAGGTGATATTAGCAAAGACAGCTGGGTTTTGCTTTGGTGTGAAGCGTGCAGTTGATATGGTATATGAGCAGGCCGAACATGGGGATGTCTATACTTATGGACCGATTATTCACAATGAAGAGGTTGTGAAAGATTTAGAACAAAAAGGAGTTCAGATTGTAGAAGGGGAAGAAGAACTTGCAAACTTATCAGAAGGAACGATTGTGATTCGTTCCCATGGTGTGGAACGCCGCATCTATGATATTGCGAAAGATCATCATTTAAATCTCGTGGATGCAACGTGTCCATTTGTGAAAAAGATTCATAAGATTGTCGATCAGGATAGTGCCAAAGGCAATCAGATCATCATTATTGGTAACAAACATCACCCGGAGGTAATGGGAATCTGTGGCTGGTGTAATGGGGAACCAATTGTGATTGAGAGCGAGAAAGAGGCTGAGAATTTGTCGGATTTTGGGGAAAAACAGTTAAGTCTCGTAGCGCAAACGACATTTAATCACAAGAAATTCAATAAGATGGTTGAAATTTTTGAAAAAAAAGGTTATAATATAACCGTTTATAACACCATATGCAATGCAACGGAGGAGAGACAGAAGGAAGCCGCGACGATTGCAAAGCAGGTAGATGCGATGATAGTGATTGGTGGAAGGACCAGTTCGAATACGCAAAAGCTATATGAGATTAGCAAAAAAGAATGTGCAAATACTTACTATATACAGACACTCGTTGACTTGGATTTAGCTACTTTTGAATCCGTTGGTAGGGTAGGTATTACTGCAGGGGCATCTACCCCTAATCAAATTATTAAGGAGGTTCATGGTAGCATGGCAGAAGATTTTGGAACAATGTTTGAAGCTAGTTTAGCAGATGAGAGCAGAATTAGCGCAGGTAAGATTGTGAAAGGAACAGTTATTGACGTTAAGGATGACGAGATTATCTTGAACATCAATTACAAGGCAGATGGAATTATCACAAAGAATGAGTATTCTAACGATGCAAGCATTTCTTTGAAGGATAAGGTTCAGGTTGGTGAGACAATTGAAGCCAAAGTTATTAAGACGAATGATGGTGACGGACAGGTATTATTATCTGTTAAGCGTGTAGCAGCTGAGAAGGCTAATGAGAAGTTAGAGGAAGCTTACAACAACGAAGAAGTATTGAAGGGTGTTGTTACTCAGGTATTAGATGGTGGATTAAGTGTTACTGTAGATGAAGCCAGAGTATTCATCCCGGCAAGTCTTGTTTCAGATATGTATGAGAAAGACTTATCTAAGTACAAGGATCAGGAGATTGAGTTCAAGATTACTGAGTTCAATCCTCGCAAGAGAAGAATCATTGGTAACCGTAAGATGTTGATCGAGGCAGAGAAGAAAGCTGCTAAGGAAGCATTATTTGCAAGAATCAATGTTGGTGATACGGTAGAAGGAACTGTTAAGAATGTAACAGATTTCGGTGCGTTCATCGATTTAGGTGGAGCAGATGGATTACTTCATATTTCTGAGATGTCTTGGGGCAGAGTAGATAATCCTAAGAAGTTATTCAATGTTGGTGATCATGTAAAAGCCTTGATCAAGGATATTCAGGGTGAGAAGATTGCGTTAAGCCTTAAGTTTGAGGATACGAACCCATGGTTAACTGCAGCAGATAAGTATGCAATTGGTAATGTAGTAAAGGGTAAAGTTGCAAGAATGACAGATTTTGGCGCATTTATTGAGTTAGAGCCAGGCGTTGATGCATTATTGCATGTATCTCAGATTGCTAAGGAGCATATCGAGAAGCCATCTAGTGTATTATCTGTAGGTCAGGAAGTGGAAGTTAAGGTTGTTGACTTCAAGCCAGAAGAGAGAAAGATCAGCCTTAGTATGAAAGCATTACTTCCGGATGATGAGGAAGAGGCAGCTGCAGAAGAGGAAGCTCCTGTAGAAGAATAATAGGAATGATAATGGAACCTCGCCTTAAGTATTAAGGCGGGGTTTCTTTAGTTATGAGGCATGCAAAGGGGGATACATAATATGGCATATGATTATGAGAATTTTAAGAAAGATGTCTATCAGTTGACGAACATTAATCTGTCGTTATATAAAGAACGTCAGATGAAACGTCGAATCGAATCTCTGATGAAACGAAAAGGTTATACAACATTTGATACTTACTTTGCAGCAATGAAGAAAGATTCCGCTTTGTTACGTGCATTTGTCAGTTACCTGACCATTAATGTATCCGAGTTCTATCGGAATCCGAAGCAGTGGGAATTGTTTGAGAATCAGATGATTCCATATTTAGAGAAACGTTTCGGTAAACAGATTCATATCTGGAGTGCAGCGTGTTCTACCGGTGATGAACCATATACAATTGCAATGATATTAGCGAGACATTTTCCTTTGAATCAGATTAAGATCTATGCAACGGATATTGATGAAGATGTGCTTGCTTTTGCAAAGGAAGGAATTTATAGTGAGAGAAGTTTGGAGCGTCTCCCAAAAGACCTGTTACAGAAACATTTTACAAAGCAAGGAAAAGATTATCAGATTAATGCAGATCTGAAAGCCTGTGTAGAATTTCGCAAACATAACTTGCTTGAAGATAGGTATCCAACAGGAATGCATATGATCGTGTGCCGGAATGTGGTCATCTATTTTACGGATGAGGCGAAGGACGGAGTTTATAAGAAGTTTCACAATACATTAGTGAAAGATGGAATCCTGTTTATTGGAAGTACAGAGCAGATCATTCATTCCAAAGAGATCGGTTTCGATTCTGTAGATTCATTCTTTTACAAGAAAGTATGAGATAGGGTATCGAATGAAAATAGCTTGTAAATATAGAATTTGTAGATGTAGAAAGAACCTGCCTTGATGGCAGGTTCTTTTGTAATAATTCCTAAGGATATACATAGGAGTTACAGATATTGCTTCAAGATAGCCAGTATTGTTGCCTGTTGCAGTGATTCGGGTGCATCCAACAGAGATTGTACGGTTTGGTATGTTTGTTTGCTACTGATATCTTCTAAGAAACAGTCAAAGGAATCTGAAAGATAACAGGGGATAAATGCTGCCTGCTGTTTGATGTAACAGGTTGCTTTCGTTGCTTTGACCCGATGGTCAGGTTCGACGTAGGTTGCAACACTCTTATGGATTGCCATATCCTCTTGTGGCAGATAATAATAATTTTTATAATCTGCAAAATAATGTTTCAGAGTTTGATCCTTGATTGGAATCCAGATATTGGCATGTTGTCCGGCTGCATTTAGGTAGACACCATCTTTGCTGACGGCAAGCCGTTTAGGCAAATAGGAAGCCGATGTGTGTTCCCATTCCAGATGAAGGGATTGTTCTTCCTCGGTGATTGTAAGATTGGTGATTGTCATATGCTCAAAAAACATCGTGTAATTAAGGATAACACTAAGTTGTGGCATTCCAAGAAGGTCATCATGATTATGTAGAAGTAATAAATGTTCCTCCTGTTCGTTTGGTTTCGCAACATATCGTTGATATATATGGATCAGATCTTTGCCGGTATAGGTATCCTCCCGATTGATTCCAAGATAACCTTCAATGGAGGTCTGCTTCATGGAAGAAAGCCCAAAGAGATTCTTGTAGGAACGAATCAAACGGAAGATATCAATCTGTCCGAGTGTTTCCCATGCAGGATCTTCCAAGCCTTGAGCGATACATTTGTTGCGAAGATAGGGAATATCAAAGCCTAATCCGTTAAAATGTACCAGATGCGTAAAGTCCTTGCTAAATGTATGAAAGGCATGTAATAAATCTCCCTCACTGTAACCATCATCGTTAAACCATTGGCGGATATGAAGGGAATTATCTTCATACCATAAGACGCCGATCAGATAAAGAGTGGTATGTGCTGCAGCAAATCCGGTCGTTTCGATATCAAAAAAGAGAAATCTGCCATCTGGATATTGGGTTGTATAATAAGCTGGAAGTTTATATTCCGGCTGTAGTTCTTCTGTATAAGAAATTGTCTTCATGCATATTCTCCTTACATAACAAAATGTCAGTCTGACAGAATCTATCATAGCATAATACGAAAGAATGTGCTATAATCAAACAGGTAATTGAGAGATATCATCACGAGAGAGGTTCATATGATAGGATATATCAAGGGCACGGTAGAAGAGATTTTATCGGATTATATATTATTAGAGAATCGGGGAATTGGATATCAGGTATATACATCTGGTATGGCACTTAATAGATTGCATATGCATCAGGAGCAGAAGATGTATACATATCTACATGTCAGAGAAGATGGTGTGACATTATTTGGATTCCCTACCACAGAAGAATTAGATACTTTTAAACTTTTGATCGGAGTTAGTGGAGTTGGCCCGAAGGTGGCTTTATCTGTTCTGTCTACATTGTCGGTACAGGATCTTGCTCTTGCTGTTATGGCGGGCGATACCAAGGCAATTACCAAGGCGAATGGAATTGGTGCGAAAGGTGCCGCAAGACTTATTATGGAATTGAAAGATAAGTTACAGGTGGAGGATGTGTTTGGTGTTGGCAGTGATACCGATAGTCAGGCATCCCCTGCGGATCTTTCCAATGGAGATAGCGTACAGGATACCGTGCTGGCATTGGTTAGTCTGGGATATTCAGACATGGATGCAATTAAGGCAATCAAGCAGGTGCCGGGTGCAGAAAGTATGGATTCAGAAACCTTGTTAAAGGCTGCGTTGAAGAAGATATTTTAACTGCGGCTAATCTGTGAATGCAATTAGATAGGTCAAGGAATATTAAGGTATAGAAGCGTATGGCAGAGAGAATGATTTCAACCCAGATACTTCCAGAGGATGTGAAGATTGAGAATCGGTTACGTCCAGTGATGTTGGAAGATTATATTGGACAGGAAAAAGCAAAAAACAATTTGAAGATATTTATAGAGGCGGCTAAGAAACGTAATGAGGCTCTTGATCATGTATTGTTATATGGACCTCCGGGACTTGGAAAGACAACTATGGCATCGATCATTGCCAATGAGATGGGAAGTAATATGAAGATTACTTCTGGCCCGGCAATTGAGAAACCGGGAGAGCTGGCGGCAATTCTCAACAATCTGAATGAGAATGATGTATTGTTCATTGATGAGATTCATCGTTTGAACCGACAGGTGGAAGAGGTATTGTATCCAGCAATGGAAGATTTTGCAATTGATATTATGATCGGTAAGGGACAAGCGGCTAGAAGTATCCGGTTAGATCTTCCGAAGTTTACATTGGTGGGAGCAACCACAAGAGCAGGTATGTTGACGGCACCGCTACGGGATCGTTTTGGAGTTGTGAATCGTTTGGAATTCTATTCGAACGAGGAGTTGAAGCAGATTGTGTTACGTTCAGCAGATGTATTAGATGTGACGATTGATGAACAGGGAGCATTGGAGATTGCAAGAAGATCAAGAGGAACGCCTAGACTTGCGAACCGTTTATTGAAACGTGTGCGGGATTTTGCACAAGTGTCATTTGATGGACATATTGATGAAGAAGTAGCGAAACAGGCACTTGACCGTTTGGAAGTAGATTCTTTTGGATTGGATCAGATCGATCGTAATATCATTTTGACCATGATCCAGAAGTTTGATGGAAAGCCGGTGGGATTAGATACATTAGCAGCGGCGATCGGAGAAGATGCGGGAACAATAGAAGATGTCTATGAACCATATCTGATTAAGAATGGGTTACTTGCCAGAACACCAAGAGGACGGGTGGCAACCCCGACGGCGTATCGGCATTTCGGATTAGAACAATTGATAAATGGAGGAGAGTAAGCGATGGCAGAAAAGAATGATATTCCAGTAGTGATTAACGGACGTATCTATAATTTGAGTGGATATGAGAATACGGATTATTTACAGGAAGTTGCTAATTACATGAACAGCAAGATTGCAGAATGTAAGGCTTCTGATGGCTTCCGCAGACTGAATGCAGAATATCAGAATATATTGTTGGCAATTAATATTGCAGATGATTATTTCAAGGTGAAAAGTGAGACTGGTAAATTATCTGCACAGGATGACGAGAAGGAAAAACAGATTTATGATCTGCGGCATGAAGTGATCGAGACGCAGATTAAGTATGAATCTGCTATGCGTTTAGTAGAGGAATATAAAGAACAGGTAAATGCATTACAGCGTAAGATCATTCAGTTAGAGGCAGAGAAAGCAAGACAGGAGTAGAATATGAGACCTGAGATTTTGGCTCCGGCAGGTTCAATGGATGCACTTCGTGCAGCCGTACAGGCGGGAGCGGATGCGGTCTATCTAGGTGGAAGTCAGTTTGGTGCACGTGCATATGCGGACAACTTCACAGAAGCATCCTTGATCGAAGCAATTGAATATGCACATATATATGGTGTTAAGGTTTACCTGACCGTTAACACCTTATTTCGTAATGACGAACTTTTACAGTTGTATGATTATCTAGCTCCATTTTATGAGGCGGGATTAGATGCTGTGATCGTGCAGGATTTCGGGGCTATGAAGAAGATTGCGGAATGGTTTCCGGAACTTCCAATTCACGCATCTACACAGATGACTGTTACCACACCATATGCATTTGAGTTGTTGCAAGAATATGCTGTGACCAGAGTGGTTCCGGCAAGGGAGTTATCTACGGAAGAGATCGCAGCGTTGAAGAAATGCAGTCATGTTCCAGAGGTAGAAGTGTTTGTGCAGGGGGCATTATGTTATTGTTATTCCGGGCAATGTCTGATGAGTTCTTTTCTAGGTGGAAGAAGTGGTAACCGGGGACGCTGTGCACAGCCTTGCCGTCTGCCATATGAAGCGAGTTCTTTAGACGGAGAAACGATACGGACAAAAGGCTCTTATTTGTTAAGCCCGAAGGATCTGTGCGGATTAGAGGCGGTTCCGGAACTGATTCAGGCAGGCGTGGATTCCTTTAAGATTGAGGGAAGAATGAAGAAGCCAGAGTATGTAGCTGCTACGACAAGAGGATATCGGAAGATCGTGGATGCATGCATGAATGGAACATATTCTAAGGAACTGGTAGAATCTGTGCGTAAAGAGATGGCGGAGGTCTTTAACCGGGGTGGATTTACAAAGGGGTATTATAATAAGAATAACGGTGCAGACATGATGTCGGTGAATACACCGGGACATTGTGGCGTTACGATTGGGAAGATTGTTGATGTTCAGAAGAATCAGGCACGGATCGTTCTGTCGCAGTCCGTACATGCAGGGGATATATTCGTGATCGGAAAAGGCGATAAGTCGATTACGCTTACCTGTAACAAAGAAGGAAGACAGGGAGATACGATTATATTGAATATACCCAAAAGTAAAGAAAAGCTAACCGGAAAGTCTGTAATGCGTATGTTGAACTATCCACTAACACAGGAGTTGCAAAGATATACAACCGAGGAGAGAACGATTGTTATTGGTGGTCGGATGATGCTGCGAGCTGGAGAAGTAGCAAGTCTTACGGCTACCTGCAAAGAACGGGATGTCACGGTTACGGTAGAGGGTGATCTGGTAGAGAAGGCATCGGCAAAGCCGATTACACAGGATACGGTGAAAGATAAGATCACACAGACAGGTGGAACGAGATACCGGTTTGATGATTTTGTGATAGAGATGGAAGATGATGTATTCTATCCGATGAAGGCATTAAAGGAATTACGGCGTCAGGCAATCAGCCGTCTGGAAGAAGAGATACAGAATAAGAGCCGGAGAGGATTGGAACGGCTGGCGAAGGAACAGATAGAGACAGAGTTGCGGATGTCAGATCAAAAGGTATCTATGGTTGATGCAGGTAACGGGCAGGATAGACAGCCATCTGGGACGGCAATGTCAGCATCTAAGAATGTGCTTGTGGTATCATCTATGGAACAATTGCGTATTGCCATGCAATATCCGGATGCGTTTTCACGCATTTATGTGGATCTACAGTATATAAGTTATGACGAGATCTTATCTCTGACCGGGCAGGAGCAACCATTTTATTATATGCTGCCGCCGGTGTTGAGAAGTCGTTCTTTGGCTGAATGTTGCAAGCTTCCGGTTGACAGGATGTATGGAGTTGTGGTTCGCAATATTGACGAGCTGTCATGGCTTAAGTCGGTTGACTATGCCGGACATGTTGTAATGGATTACAGTGTGTATGGAATGAATGTGGTTGCAGAGCAGTTCCTTCGAGAACAGTTTCCGAATGCAATTTTGACACTTCCGGTTGAATTGAATCAAAAACAGCTAGAGACATTATCCCTTTCGAATACGGAATTAGAAGTGTATGGTTATCAGCAATTAATGATCAGTGCACAGTGTGTAAGGAATACAACAACAGGATGCAACCAGAAGAATGACAGATTGTATCTGATCGACCGTATGGGCAAACATTTTTATGTGGCGTCTATTTGCAAATATTGTTATAATCTGATATATAATAGTATACCAACTGTCTTGTATGACTGTCTGTCACCAAAGTTAGCAGCACATTGTGATCTGCGGCTGCATTTTACAAGGGAGACAGACGCAGAGATGAGACAGATTATAGAGAACTTCCTGAAGGGAGAGCCGTATTCCGGGGAACTGACAAGAGGACATTACAAACGTGGAGTGGAATAAATGACAAATGTGATTATCAATGCATCAAAATATATAATATTGCTTATGATGATTCTGTATGCCATATCATGTTATACAGCATTTCGTAAGGTGGATGAGAAGGAGAAGACAGCCAAGCTGAACAAACAGATCATTTATGTGTTTGTAATGCATTTTTTGGCATATTTAACCTTTGCATTACGTAATGTGGAGCAGATGAAGACAATCGTCATCTTTTACGGATTGCAGATCTTTGTGGCAACGATGTATATGTATCTGTATCATTATATCTATCCGTATTCATCCAGGGTAATTGCCAATAATATGTGTTTCTTATTATTGATCGGGTACATTATGCTGACCAGGTTGAATTTTGCATTGGCTAAGAAACAGTTTATTATTGCAACAGCCTCCTTGGTTCTGGTATCGGTGATCCCTACAATCATGGATCGGAATAAGAACCTTAGAAAATACGGAACGGTATATGGGGTACTTGGCATTGTGGCATTGTCCTCTGTATTTGTGATCGGTGTAGAACAATATGGATCGGTCAACTGGATCAGTCTGTTTGGCATTACGATCCAGCCATCCGAGTTCGTTAAGATACTGTTTGTGTTCTTTATTGCAAGTATGTTGTCAAAGAGCCGGGATTTCAAACAGGTTATGATCACGACCGCATTTGCCTGTGTGCATATGGGCGTGCTGGTGCTAGAAAAGGATCTGGGTGGTGCGTTGATCTTCTTTGTCATATTCATATGTATGATCTATGTAGGAACAGGGAAGATTGCTTATCTGATCACATTCATAGCAGGTGGTGTGGCTATGGCTGGATTGGCGTTTTTGTTGTTCAAGGATCGGCTGTTTGATCATGTAATGGTTCGTGTCAATGTATGGAAGAATCCATGGGCAGATATTCGTGGTACAGGATATCAGATCACACAGTCGTTGTTTGCAATTGGTAGTGGTGGATATTTTGGCTCTGGACTTACCAAGGGTTCGCCAGATGTGATTCCGGTTAGCGAAAGTGATTTCATTTTCTCTGCAATTGCAGAGGAATTTGGCGTGATTTTCGCTATTTTCCTGATTCTCGTATGCTTTAGTTGTTTTATCAGTTTTGTAACGATTGCGATGCATGTCCGGAATCGGTTCTATAAGACAATGGCATTTGGCTTTGCTATCTGTTATATGTTCCAGACATTCCTGTCAATTGGCGGTGTTACGAAGTTCATTCCGTCAACAGGTGTTACCATACCGTTAGTCAGTTATGGAGGAAGCTCGGTGTTAAGTTCTCTCATAATGTTCTCTATTATGCAGGGAATCAGTACAATTGAAAATAAAGAGGCTAAGAAGATTGAAGAAGAAAGAAGAAACATTGAACAAGCCGCGCAAGGGGCGTAAGAAGAAAGAGATCGATCAGAGACTTCTGACACCGGAACAACGTGCGTTTTTGGAGAAAGAAGAGAAGATTGATAAGATTAATAATAAGATGAATGGTCCGATCATCGGCATCACATATCTGGTTGCGTTTTTGGTGATTGGACTGATTGCGTATATTCTGCATTTCATGATCGTTGAGAAGGACGAGGTAATCGCTAATGCAGCGAACACACGATTAGACAGTTATGCAGCAGATGTAAATCGTGGGGATATTGTGACGAAGGATGGCAAGACGGTTGCGACGAATAAAAATGGCAAGCGATACTATCCATATGACAATCTGTTTGCCCATGCTGTCGGTTATTCGGATTATACCAAGGCGGGTGTAGAGTTAGTCGGTAATTATTATCTGATGGATAGTCATGCCAATCTGTTAGAACGTGCGGTGAATACATTACGCGAAGAACAGAATGAGGGTGACACGGTTGTAACGACATTGAATTATGAATTGCAACAGACGGCATATGACGCATTAGGTGGTGCGGATGGTGCTGTTGTTATGATGGAGCCGGATACCGGACGGATTCTTGCCATGGTATCCAAACCGGACTTTGATCCGAATGATATTGATACGGTATGGCAGGAAGCAAATGCAGAAGGTTCTACCAGTTCGGTATTGTTGAATCGTGCTACACAGGGACTGTATCCACCGGGGTCGACGTTTAAAGTATTAACCGCACTTACCTATATGCGTCAATATCCAAGAAAATATGAGAAGTATTCATATAATTGTTCACAGACAGAGGCAATTTTTAACAGTGTCAGTGTACATTGCTATGGTCGTAAGACACATGGACAGCAGGATCTGTCTGAGGCACTTGCCAATTCGTGTAATCAGGCATTTGCGGATATTGGTACACAGCTTAATGTGAACAAATGGAAAGATACACTGGAAAGTTTCCTGTTTAATCAGTCATTGCCATATATGGATGCGAGTGCAACCAGCCGGTTTACATTGGACGGCAAGTCTGATAAGGGATATATTCCGCAGACGGCATTTGGGCAGGGAGATACATTGATCACACCGCTTCATAATGCAATGATTGTGTCAACGATCGCCAATGGTGGGCTGATGATGAAACCATATCTAATTGACAGCGTAGAGAATTACAAAGGAAAGCGGGTGAAGAAGTTCTCTCCGTCTTCCTATGATACCTTAATGACATCTGATGAAGTAGATACGCTTACCGGATATATGCGCAAGGTGGTAACACAGGGAACGGCAGCTGATTATTTTGCAGGGGCATCCTATGAGGCGGCAGGCAAGACAGGAACGGCGGAATATGCGAATGGAGAACATGACTTTTCGTGGTTTATTGGTTTTACCAGTGTAGATCATCCAGAGGTTGCAGTCAGTATCGTGGTTGAGGAATCTGATGTGAACGGAGTGAAAGCAACAGCAATTGCAAGAAAGTTATTTGATACGTATTATTCAATTTCTGAGTAAATTTTACTTGCAAAGATAAGTATAAATTGCTATACTTTAACTAATTAGGCAACACACCAATAATAGGAGGAACAGCTATGATAGAAGCAGTAAGCTGTGGTGGTGTGGTAATCTTCAGAGGTAAAGTATTATTACTTTATAAGAACTATAAGAACAAGTACGAAGGCTGGGTATTACCGAAAGGAACGGTGGAGGAAGGCGAAGAGTACAAAGAGACGGCACTGCGAGAGGTTCGTGAAGAGACCGGAGTTCGTGCCCAGATTATCAAGTATGTGAATAAGAGTAATTATACGTTTAATACCGCGTACGATGTAGTGAACAAAGATGTGCATTGGTATCTGATGATGGCTGACAGTTATTACAGCAAACCTCAAAGAGAAGAGTACTTTATGGATTCCGGGTATTATAAGTATCATGAGGCATATCATTTATTGAAGTTTCCGAATGAGAAGCAGATATTAGAGCAGGCCTATGGTGAATATCAGGATTTGAAACAGAGCAACTTATGGGGCTCGAAGAAGTATTTTTAAGAATGAAAGTCGGTTAGATTGCCGGCTTTTTTTCGTTCATAATGAATAATAGATATAGCAAGTGGAGTAGTAGGGTGAATAGATATAACATAGAATGGAATATGATAAGGAATAGAAAGGTAAGATTATGAAGAAGAAACTGATAACAATTTTGATGATTATATGCATTGTAGTTGCTGTTGGATGTGGTGGTTATCTGGCTTATTATTATATTGTAAGTGCAAGAAGTGAGGGTGCAGTTGATCAGTTGCGGGAGCAGATTGGTCAGGATATTACTGATAATTCCATGGACCCAGATAATGATTCAGACACAAAGAATTCTGATATGGTGGAGGTAAATGGTATTAAAGTGCAGAAGAAGTTTGCAACACTATATAAGGAGAATCCAGACTTTATAGGATGGCTTACGATAGCAGATACCCATATTGATTATCCGGTTATGTATACACCAAGTTCTAAGGAGGGCGGAGAATATTATATTCATCGTAATTATGAAGGAGATTATTCTGCGGCAGGACTTCCGTTCATTGATTCCAATTGTCAGATTGAACCAGCAACGGATAATGTGATTATCTACGGGCACAATATGAATGCGGGAACGATGTTTCACGATCTGCTGCAATATGAAGATCAGAATTTCTATGAGTCGCATCAGACATTTACATTTGATACGATCTATGGAGATGGAGAATATGAAGTGGTTGCCTGTTTCAGGGCACAAATCTTGCCGGATGACTCGGATGCATTCAAGTATTACGAGTTTGTAAATGCAGGAAGTGAAGAAGAGTTTCTTACTTATGTGGATGAGATTAAGAAAATGTCAATCGTAGACACTGGAGTGGATGTGCAGTATGGAGATAAGTTGATCACGTTGTCCACATGTGCTTATCATGTTACGGATGGAAGGTTTGCAGTCATTGCGAAGAAAATACAATAATAATTAGATATAGAGTAAACAATTTTGTGAAAATATTCGTAGATAAAAAAGAAAGGCGATAGCTGAATTGCTATCGCTTAGTGCCGGTGATGGGACTTGAACCCATACGATGTTGCCATCAACAGATTTTGAGTCTGCCTCGTCTGCCAATTCCGACACACCGGCTTGTTGTAAAACCAACGAATGTTAGTATAAGGGCAATTGATGATTTTGTCAAGCGTTTTTTGAAAATTTATTCGTTTGTCAAATATATGGAATAATGGTATGATAAGATATTATGTGTAGACAGGTGATAGAATGAATGTAGATTGGCTTGCAATGAAAGTCCCGCTGCTTACATGGTATGAAGCGAATCACCGGCAGTTGCGCTGGAGACAGACAAAGAATCCGTATGAGATCTGGATATCAGAGATTATGTTGCAACAGACGCGGGTGGAAGCGGTGAAAGGATATTATGATAGATTTCTAGAACGGTTACCGGATGTTGAATCTCTTGCAACAGTGGAAGAAGATGTTCTTTTGAAATTGTGGGAAGGACTCGGTTATTATAACCGTGCCCGGAACTTGCAAAAGGCAGCACTTCAGATTATGGAACAATATGATGGTATCTTTCCAGACACCTACGAACAGGTGTTATCCCTTGCGGGAATTGGAGAATATACGGCCGGAGCAATCTGCTCGATCTGTTATGATGCACCAACACCTGCAGTGGATGGCAATGTACTCCGTGTTATGATGCGCCTTGCAAATTGTACAGATAACATTGACAATATGCGTACCAGAAAGAACGCCAGAGAGCAATTGACTGTATTATATGAGACAGGGGATTGTGGTAAACTGACACAGGCATGGATGGAGTTGGGTGCAGTGGTCTGTATTCCGAATGGAGCACCTAAGTGCGAAGAATGTCCGTTGCAGAATATGTGTGAAGCGTATGCTAAGCAGACATTTATGGAATTACCGGTACGGAATAAAAAGAAAGCACGTCGCGTGGAAGAAAAGACGGTATTTGTATTACATGATGGCGATCAATATGCGATTCGTAAACGGAAGAATTCTGGGCTGCTCGCTGGTATGTGGGAGTTTTATCATATTGACAAGGTGTTAGATGCCAAACAGGCGGTATCTTACATTGCGAGAGAAGGGTTCGAACCGGTATCGATTGAACGGGAGATACCGTATACGCATGTATTTAGTCATGTCGAGTGGCGGATGCGTGCCTATTTTATAGAGTGCAGGAAGAAAAAAGAATCATTACAGTGGGTAGAACGGAATCAGTTAGATGAGGAGTATGCACTGCCGACTGCATTTAAGACATTTTTAGAGAGGGAGTCTTAGAATGAATTGTCTAGAAGCACAATCTAAGATTATTGCATATATTGATAATCATTTAGAGAAAGATGAAAAGACGGAGTTTTTAAAACACATTACAAAATGCAAGGATTGTAAGGAAGAATTGAATATCTATTATACGATGATTGAGGGTATGCGCCAGTTAGACAGCAATCTTCCGTTGTCGCGGGATTTTTCCAAGGAATTAGATGAGCGGATTGACCGGGAACTCAAACATAATAAGAAGAGACAGGAATTCTTTCGATCTTCTGTATGCATTATAATAATTGGTGTACTTGCGTTTTGTATCTTTGGTTATGTGAATTTCCTGAATATCCTGCATTCGCAGGAACAGGCGGCACTGAAAGCGGCACAGGGAGAGTATTATTTTAGTAAGACATTTGATTCGGTCTTGTTTGAGCCCGATGAAGAAGATCATATGGTAGAGATTAATATCAATGATGACAAGCCGGAACCGGACTTCTATGAAAAAATCCGGCAATATAAGGCAGTGCAACAGTAAGAAACTAATTAGATATGACAGAATAGATAGAAGTAGAAAATAACAGGAATAATAGTGAGGAAGAATGATGAATAAGCTTTTGTTAGTGGATGGACATAGTATATTAAACCGGGCATTTTATGGATTGCCGGATCTGACTAATTCGAAGGGACAGCATACTAATGCGGTACTGGGATTTGTGAATATTGTGATGAAGGTGATTGAGGAAGAGCACCCGACACATTTTGCGGTAGCCTTTGATGTGCATGAGAAGACATTTCGTCACAAGATGTTTGAAGCCTATAAGGGAACCCGGAAAGGAATGCCGGATGAATTACGGGAACAGGTTCCGCTAATGAAGGATGTTTTGCGTGCCATGGATGTGAAAGTATTAGAAGCACCCGGATTTGAAGCGGATGATATCATTGGTACGATGTCACGTGTTGGAGAACAGAATGGAATGCAGGTAACGGTTCTATCTGGTGATCGTGATCTGTTGCAGTTAGCAACGGAACAGGTCTTGATTAAGATTCCGAAGACGAAGGGTGGTCAGACGACCGTAGAGAATTATCATGCAGAAGATGTCGTTGCTCTATATGGAGTAACTCCAACAGAATTCATTGACATGAAAGGGTTGATGGGAGACACATCAGATAATATTCCGGGGGTTCCGGGAATTGGGGAGAAGACGGCAGGTAAGATCATTGCCGCATACCATAGCATCGAGAATGCACATGATCATATCGAAGAGATCAAGCCTAAGAAAGCAATGGAGAACTTAGGTGAATATTACGAACAGGCATTGATGAGTAAGATTCTTGCCACTATTAAGTTAGACGTTCCTCTTGATGTGGAATTGACGGATATGGAATATCATAATCCATTTACCAGTGAGGCATATGATTATGTGAAACAGTTGGAATTAAAGAGTCTGTTAAAGTATTTCGATGCGAAAGAAAGTGTACCTGCATTGGAATTGCAGACGAATTTGATCTTGGAATTAGATGAGATGGAACAGTTCTTTTCTGGAATTGCAGATTGCACAAGAGTTGGAATATTCCCGTTAGTGGAAGATTGTGAATTCCTTGGTGTTGGAATTACTACTGATGGAAAAATAGCATCGTTTGTTGCGTGTTCCATGTTTGTGAATTCGGATCTGATATTTGACCGCTTACAGGAGATATTTGATCAAAATCCAAATTGCAAGATGTATACGAATGATCTGAAGAAAATCCTCAAAGTATTTCCGTTTCCGGCAGAGGACCGGATCGTGGATACTTCTGTAGCAGCGTATCTGCTCAATCCATCAAAGGATACGTATGCATATGATGATATTGCAAGGGATTATCTGCATATGACAGTGCCATCCAGAAAAGAATTATTAGAAAAGAAAACGTTATCGGTTCTTACATTGCAGGAAAAAGAGGCATTAGAATATATTGCATATGAGACTTGTATTCCTTTCTTAGCAGCAGAAATTCTTAAGAAGGAATTAGAAGAGGCTGGAGAGTATGAGTTATATCAGAATATTGAACTGCCAACCGTATACGTGTTAGAACATATGGAGAAAGAAGGCATCCGGGTAGATGGACAGGCGTTGAAAGAATATGGGGATATGCTCGGCAACCGGGTGGATGAATTAGCAACAGCAATCTATCAGGAAGCGGGCAGGGAATTCAATATTAATTCGCCGAAACAGCTTGGAGAAGTATTGTTTGATGAATTAAAGCTTCCTGGTGCAAAGAAGACAAAGACCGGTTATTCAACTAATGTAGATGTGTTAAACAAACTGAAGAAGGATTATCAGATTGTAGCAGATGTATTAGATTACCGTCAGGTTTCCAAACTGAAATCAACATATGCAGATGGGTTGTCTGCATTTATCCGACCGGATGGAAGGATACATGGCACATTCAATCAGACTATTACCGCAACAGGAAGAATCAGTTCGACCGAGCCAAATCTTCAGAATATTCCAATGCGTACAGAACTCGGCAGAAGTATCCGAAAGGTGTTCATTCCCAAAGAAGATTATGTATTTGTGGATGCTGATTATTCACAGATTGAACTGCGTGTTTTAGCACATTTTTCAGGTGACCAGAAGTTGATCGAAGCATACCATCAGAATCAGGATATTCACGCACTTACTGCGTCTCAGGTATTTGGTGTGCCTATGGACGAGGTGGATGATCTGATGCGTCGTAATGCCAAGGCAGTGAATTTCGGAATTGTATATGGAATCAGTTCCTTTGGACTTGCGGAAGATCTGGATATTTCTAAGAAAGAGGCTGCTGCTTATATTGAGAGTTATTTTGCAACGTATCCAGGTGTCAAGAAATTCTTAGATGAGACGGTAGAACATGCCAAAAAGACAGGCATAACAAGAACTTTGTTTGGAAGAATCCGTCAGATTCCGGAATTGTCTTCTTCTAATTTCATGCAGAGAAGTTTTGGAGAGCGTGTAGCAATGAATTCACCAATTCAGGGTACAGCAGCCGATATTATTAAGATTGCCATGATACGGGTGCATCAACGGTTACAGAGGGAACATTTACGCTCGTCCTTAATTTTACAGATTCATGATGAGTTGTTGATCGAGACGCATAAAGATGAAGTCGAACAAGTGAAACAGATCTTAGTGGAGGAAATGATGCATGCAGCGAATCTGTTAGTTCCATTGTCTGTGAGTGTCAGTGTTGGAAATACATGGTATGAAGCAAAGTAATCTGGAGAGGATTGTGTTGTGGATAGCAAACGATGGAAGATAAGGTCTGTATTACATGGCGGTGTATAAGAAAGAGGTAGTTAGCATGAGAATTATCGGAATCACAGGTGGAATTGGAACGGGAAAAAGTACGGTTTTACATATGATGGAACGAGAAGTGGGTGTCTATATTGTGGAGACGGACCGATTAGCACATACTTTGATGGAACCGGGACAGAAAGCTTATGAGAAGATAGTAGATACATTTGGTACACAGATCTTATCAGAAGACGGGACGATTGATCGTGCAAGTCTTGGTAAGATTGTATTTGGAGATGCCAGAAAGTTAGAACAGTTGAATGCAATTGTACATCCAGCGGTGAAAGAATATATTATGACAGATATTGACACTAAGCAGAAAAGCGGTGAGGTTCGGTTCTATGTGATCGAGGCAGCTTTATTGATTGAGGATGGGTACAAAGCAATCTGCGATGAGTTGTGGTACATATATGTTGATCGGGAAGAACGAATCCGGCGGCTGATAGCAGGCAGGGGAGGAGAGCGTGCAAAATATGAAGCTGTTATGGAGAATCAGGCAACGGAAGATTACTATATGGAAAATTGTGACGTTGTGATTCACAACGAAGAAAGTCTTGAAAAAACCGCAAATGTGGTAAAGGAATTATTGTCTTCCGCAAGATAGTGTGGTATACTTAAAGTTATCTAGAATATAACAAGGGGCTTTTGTGCCTTGTGAAGGGGCAGGGAGATGGCGACATTGACTAAATATCCAGAACCATTAGTGTTTGGTCTTGATATCGGAACAAGAAGTATTGTTGGAACGGTAGGATATCAGGAAGGAAAACAATTTCATATTGTTGCACAAGCTGTCCGGTTTCATGATACCCGTGCTATGTTAGATGGACAGATTCATGATATTCATAAGATCGGTGAAGAGATTATAGAAGTAAAAGAACAGTTGGAAAGCCAGCTTCCGGGAAGAAAGCTTAAGGAAGTTTGTATTGCGGCCGCTGGTAGAGTGTTGAAAACTGCAGTTGGTAAAGGATATTATGAATTTCAGGATACAACGGTAGTGACACAGGAATACATCCATTCGTTAGAGATGATTGGCGTAGAGACAGCACATGAACAGATGATGCAGGAGAATGATACGGATGTGAAGTTCTTCTGTGTAGGATATACAGTAATTCGTTATTATTTGAATGAATATGAGATTGGGAATCTGGAAGGACATAAGGCACACAATATTGGTGCGGATGTGTTAGCAACATTTTTACCAGAGGAAGTTGTAGATGGTTTGTATGCAGCAGTTGCTTTGGCAGGGTTGGAAGTATCGAATCTGACGTTGGAGCCAATTGCGGCAATTCAGGTTGCAATCCCGGAGAATTTCCGTCTGCTTAATATTGCACTAATTGATGTAGGAGCGGGTACATCTGATATCTGTATTACGAAGGATGGCAGTATTATTGGATATGGTATGTTGCCAAAGGCTGGCGATGAGATTACAGAGCGTCTGCTCAAAGAATATTTAGTAGATTTTGATACGGCTGAGAAGATTAAGCTGATCGGACCAAAGCGTAAGAGTCTTACATATAAGGATATTATGGGAATCAGCCATAAGATTACACCGCAGGAAGTGTATGAGACAGTAGATTCGGTGGTGGAAGACATTACATCAAAGATTGCCGAACAGATTATAGAATTGAATGGAGATCATCCGGTATCGGCAGCATTTGTTGTTGGTGGTGGTGGAAAGATTCCTGGATTCACACAGAAACTTGCTACTCATTTGGATTTACCGGAAGAGAGAGTTGCTCTTAGAGGGGAAGAAGTATTAGGTTTTGTAGACATTCAGGTAGAAGGAGTGAAGAAAGATCCGTTATTGGTTACGCCAATTGGTATTTGCCTGAACTTCTATAATCAGAAGAATCAGTTTATCTTTGTAAATGTGAATGGAAACCGTGTGAAACTGTATGATAATGATAAGCTTACTGTATTTGATGCCGCATTAGCATATGGATTATCGAACGAAGATGTCTTCCCGAAAAGAGGACAGGATCTTACTTACACTTTGAATGGCAAGCAACGATTTGTCAGAGGAGAACAGGGTGAACCTGCAAAGATTGTGCTGAACAGCAAGGAAGTTGGCATGAATCATGAGATTCAGGCAAGTGACCAGATTGTGATCACGCCATCTACGGTTGGAGAGGCTGCATCAGCGGTTCTTCGGGATGTTGCACATATGGATGATACGATCACATTTATTGTGAATGACAGAGAGATCATATGTCCACGTTTAGCAAGTGTCAATGGAACTCTTGTGTCAGAATTCTATGAGATTAATGATGGTGACCACGTGGAGATACTTAATTATTATACATTAAGCCAGTTAATGCAGTTTATGGATATTGAGACACCACATGAAGTGTTTGTAAATGGGGCAAGAGCCGGAGCAGATACGAAGGTGTATGAGAATTTTAATGTGGCATGGATTGACCGGGAAGATATCTATAAGGCAGAACGGTTTGTGACAGTGGAAAAGCAGGAAGCAGACAGTGTGGAAGAAACGATAGAGGAACATGATACGGTACAGTCAGATGTACAACAGATACCGAATCCATCCGGGAAGGTCATGACAGAGACGGTGGAAGATATGGTTCCGGTTACCGGTCAACAGGATAAGACATTAGTAGATGAATGGATTGAACAGGTAGATGCCAATAAGAATCAGGAACCAATACAAATGAAGGTGACGGTGAATGGGACACCAGTTACACTGACTGGAAAGCGTAATTATGTTTTTGTAGACATATTTGATAAGTATCCATTTGATCTTAAGAGCGTTAAGGGAACGACCTTGGTACAGAAGATTGATGGTAAAGAAGCGGAACATTTTAGTGCGTTACATAATGGAGCAGCTATTGAATTGTATTGGAAGGAATAGGCTATGAACACAGAACCAGCATTTGAATTACAAAAGAATGGAATGGCAATGCATCGGGTAATATACATTGTGTTTTTCTTGCAGAGATTATTGCTTCAATTTGAAAGCAAAGATATTATGTTAAGTAAGACTATCTGTATATTAGTCTTTTTGGTGTTGTGTGAAGTGATTGAGGAGATCTTATACCATACAGATTGTATGAGAAGCCTTACATTTTTACGTGTCGCAAGGTATACACAGTGTCTATTGGCAACTGTAATGCTTGCATTTTTCCAGGGCACCATGGATTCCGGTATTATGATCATTGCGTTATTGCTTATGTTTATTGTAGACTTTTTTCTGTCGATGGAAGTGTCAGATAAGACGAAAGCGGTATTGTATCTGGCAGGAGTTGGCTGTCCGGTGGTTATTGTTGTATTTATCCGTATGGCAATGCGGTCGAGTGATCAATGGATGTTCTTGTTCTTTGATATGTTGATGCTTTTGCTTGTGTTGATCACAGAAGCTATGAAACTGGTAGAATATGTGGTTAAAAAGGATGATATTATCTTAGATGAGCGGAATCGTTTTGCACGGATTGTCGAGAAGAATGAAGATATTCTGAACATGCAGAATAAGCTTAAGAATACGAATAATCAGTTGAATATTCAGAAATTAGATCTGCAACGTGCCAATAAGCAGATTAAGGAAGCCAATGAAGAGATGAAGGCACAGGCTGTGATCATGCATTATATTGCATCTTCATTTGAAGTGCCTAAGATCTCGAATCAGATTACGGATTCAATTATGGCAGTAAAGAAGTTAGGTTTCTGTGCTGTATATATCAAAGAGAATGTGTATTTGAATAAGCATGCCAATTACGTTATTAAGACGAATATTGGACAGTTACAGTCTAAGATTAAGGATCAGATGGAAAGCACATATCTTGAGATGGTAGAACAGAGAAAGTCAGAAGTCGTATTGTACGAGAATCTCAAAGAGGAGATTCCTTTCCTACAGGATGTGAATATTAATTCAGTGTATATCAAGCTGTTAGGAACAGGCGATGAGAGTTATGGATTGTTCATGATTGGTGATGAACGTAAGAATCTGTTCAGCGAGTCAATGTCATTCTATAATGCGATTATTGCACAGTATGATATTGCTATCAGTAATGCGAAGATCTATAACGAGATGCAGCATATGGCAAGAAAGGATGGATTGACCGGAATCAATAACCGTATTTATTTCAATGAATTGTTCAAAGAATCTGTTGGACGGATGTTGGCGGCGAATGGATGTATGAGTGTAGCTTTGTTTGATATTGATAAGTTCAAGAGTGTGAATGATACATATGGACATTTAGCTGGTGATGAGGTGATTAAGCGAATTGCTTCTGTTGCTGAGCAATGCATTGATAAGTACAATGGTTTTGTGTGCCGGTATGGTGGTGAGGAATTCGTTGCTGCGTTACCGAATCGCAAGTTAGAGATTGCACAGCCGATCATTGAAGAATTATTTGAAGAGATATGCAGACAGGTTGTACATTATAATGAATGGGATATTGGTATGAGCGTTAGTATTGGTCTGACGGCTTATCCGGAAGTATGTAAGAATCCGGATGAATTGTTGAAGCGTGCAGACTGGTGCATGTATTATGCAAAGGAACATGGAAGACATCAGGTCAATGTGGATGATGGAAGTATTGAGAAGATGGATGTGTAGATGAATACTTATGACAGTTGCCATGAGTTCAACATAAAGTAAGAATTGAGATGGAGGAAATAACATGAACGTTTTCGTTGTGAATTGTGGTAGTTCTTCTTTGAAGTATCAGTTGATCAATTCAGATACCGAAGAAGTAATTGCAAAAGGATTATGTGAAAGAATTGGTATTGATGGTCGTTTGACACATAAGCCAACAGGAAAAGAACAGGTAGTCAAAGAAGTAGCCATGCCAGATCATAAGAGTGCAGTATCTTATGTATTAGAAGAATTGACAGATCCAACAGCAGGTGTGATCAAGGATTTGTCAGAGATTGATGCAGTAGGACATCGTATTGTACATGGTGGAGAGAAGTTTGCACAGTCAGTCGTTATTACAGATGATGTTATGAAAGCAATTGAAGAGTGTAATGATCTTGCACCATTACATAATCCTGCGAATCTGATCGGAATTTCAGCCTGCAAGGCTCTGATGCCAGAAGTACCTATGGTTGCAGTATTTGATACGGCATTTCATCAGACAATGCCTAAGAAAGCATACCTATATGGGCTTCCGTATGAATATTATGAAGACTACAAGATTCGTAAATATGGTTTCCATGGAACGTCTCATAGCTTTGTATCTAAGAGATTGTTACAGATCATTGGTAAAGAGAATGGTGATTCTAAAGTGATTATCTGTCATTTGGGTAACGGTTCTTCTATTACGGCTGTTCAGAATGGTAAGTCAGTGGATACCAGCATGGGATTCACACCATTAGATGGCTTGATCATGGGTACAAGAAGCGGAAGTATAGATCCGGCAGTGGTACAGTATATTGCAGGTAAGAAGGATTATACGATTGATGAAGTGTTGAATGTATTAAATAAACAATCCGGTGTAGAAGGAATCTCTGGAGTATCCAGTGATTTCCGTGATCTGGATGCTGCAAGCATGGAGGGAAATGAGAGAGCAACCGTTGCGTTAGATATGTTTGCATATCGTGCAGCACAGTATATTGGATCTTATGTGGCTGCGATGAATGGTGTGGATGCGATTGCGTTTACTGCAGGTATTGGCGAGAACAACTTCAAAGTAAGAAAGGCAATCTGTGATTATCTGGGTTATCTTGGAATCACGATTGATGAACAAGCCAATGCGGTTAGAGGTGAGGAAATCCGCTTGTCAACGGAAGATTCCAAAGTTGCGGTGTATGTAATTCCAACCAATGAAGAGTTAGCGATTGCAAGAGAGACTGTGGCTTTAGTGGGTTAATAGTCCTTATATTACAAGATGTTGTATGTATTTTCCAAAAAACTTTAGAAATTTGTTGACAAAGTAACAGATAATATGTATAATAGCTGACGTGTGAGTTTAGGAGATTAGAGAATGAACATAAACTTATATGATGTTTTATCTGTAATCGGCAAAGAAGTAACAGTGGAAGCATCCATTGAGAGCTTACAGGAAGATTTTCAAGGCGAGCAGTTAGAACTGCATAGCAAACAACCATTTGCAGTTGTAGTGAAGAACGTTGAGAAGAATGTAGTGAGTGTTGATTGTGATGTGACAATTGTTGCAAAGCGAAGCTGTAGCAGATGTTTAGAAGATGTAATGTGCTCATATGATCTGCATATTCATCGTATTGTGAATGTCGAGAAGAAAGAAGCGTATACAGATGGTGCTTCTGAATCCGATGAGATAAGTTATATTGAAGACTGTACTCTGGATATAGACAGGCTCGTTTTGGATGAGTTATTCACCGTGATTCCAATGAATGTTCTCTGCAAAGAGGATTGCAAAGGAATCTGCAAGGTGTGTGGAACCAATCTGAATAAGAGCACATGTAATTGTGACCAGACGGTTCCAGATCCAAGAATGGCAGTTTTTAGTGATATCTTCAATCAATTTAAGGAGGTGTGAAATATGTCTATCTGTCCAAAGAACAAATCTTCAAAAGGAAGAAGAGATAAGAGAAGAGCCAACTGGAAGATGACCGCTCCAACTTTAGTAAAGTGTTCTAAGTGTGGCGAGTTAATGGTTCCTCACAGAGTCTGCAAGAAATGTGGCAGCTATAATAAGAAAGAAATCATCGAAGCTTAAGAATGATGTATGGAATTGGAAGACCTTTCTATTTATTTAGGAAGGTCTTTTTTCTGTCTTTTTTTGTTTCATTTTAGTATAAGATATGATATAATTGAATCTAATCGTGTAAAAGTGTTAGAGATTGGAAATCCTATACGAAAGGAAATGATGGCAGCCAATGAGTAAGAACAAACATACTGCACAGAATCCGGCGGCAATAAGAAAGAGAAGAATACAGCGAATGAAACATTTTATATTGTTTTGTGCTGTTTTTCTGTTATTTGCATCGGTAATATTGAATTTAGTTTTAGTATTTAAGGTGATACATCTAGAAGGTCAGATTGATCAGTTGTATTCATCTACACTAATATATGGAGGACAAGATGAGTTTTTTTAAAGATTTCAAAGCAGATTTTACGCAGGCTATGAACGAGCTAATGCCAGATGGTAATGAGATGTATGAAGATGATGCGGTTGTAGAAGAAGCACATCAGGAAGAAATGCCGAAGGAAGAGAAAACCAAGGCATTGAAGAAGCCACGGAAGAGTAAGGATGCAACACCAAAGAATTCAGATAAACGTCTTAAGAAAAAGGAGACAACTGATGAAGATGATGTTGATATCGCACCAGAGGATATGATGGATCAGATTGATGATTTACTGAATCACGAACTATATCAGGATGATGAACCGGATGCGGGGGCATTGCTTAATGATGATACTGAAGTGAATACGATGGATATGTCAGTAGAAGAATTATTGAACCAGTTATCAGAGAAACAGGACAAGAAGTCAGAAAAGAAGCAAATGGTAACACATGCACCAGAATCTGAGACTGCGAAGACATCGGATAATTTGTCGGTTGATGACTTACTAACACAGTTGGAGAATTCTATTCCGGCTGAGGAGAAGGAAGAACCGGTAGCAACTCCGCATGCATCGGATCCTGGTCTGGAAGAATTATTGAATCGAATCAGTGCAAAGTCCGTTCCGGGTGAACCGGCAATTAGCAAGACTGCACAGTCTGTTGAATCAGAGCCTGTGACAGAGACAACGGATGTGAAGATGTCGATGGAAGAATCAGCAGTAACGGAAGAAACCGGTAATGATACGGTTGAAGAAGAACAGCCAGTAGAAGAGATTATAGAAGAGGAACCGGTAACTGAGGAAGTTGTTGTGGAAGAGACGGTTGTGGATGAAGCAGCAAACGAAGAAGTTGCAACAGAAGAGACGGTATTAGAAGAACCTGTGGTAGAAGAAACAACGGAAGAAATTGTGGAGGAACCGGTACAGGAGATTTCAAAGGAAGTAATATCCGGGGAAGAAACGGAAGAACAGTCACTAGAGACTGCAATTGAGGAAGATTCTGTAGAGAATGAGACAGCATCGGTAAAGACAGAGGAAACAACGGAGAATACCACAAAAGAATCAAAGATAGAAGAAAATGGACAGGATATGGCTGTAGAGGAAACAGTTGTGGAAGAACCAGTTGAACATACCGCAGTAGAAGAAATGCATAAGGATGAATCGGAAGAATCATTGGTAAAAGATGCGGTAGAGGCAGATGTTATAGAAGAATCTGCAGAGCAAACGGTAGTGAATACAGACCAGAAAGCAGAAGTTGTTTCTGATGATACAGAGAAAGTGGAGGATGCTTATATGAGTGAAGAGAAAGATGTAATTACAATGAATACAGCAGAGCCTGTTGAGATTGCAAAAGAAGAGAAGGTATACAACGTAGATGAGGCGGATACAGAGACTACATACATTACGAAGGGAACGAAACTGACCGGTGATCTTGAGACGGATGGTTCTGTTGACGTAATCGGAACAATCGAAGGTGCTGTTAATTGTAAAGGCAAGGTTGTTGTTGGTGGTACGGTGAAGGGTGATGTGACTGCCGGTGAATTATATGCAAATGGTGCTAGAATCGAAGGTAATATTAAGTCCTATGGCAGTGTGAAAGTTGGTGTGGGCTCTATGATTATCGGAAGTATTGAAGGTGAGTCTGCCGTTATTGCTGGTGCGGTCAATGGTGATATTGATGTAAAAGGACCTGTCATTGTAGATTCGACAGCTGTAATTATGGGTAATATTAAGTCACGTTCTGTACAGATCAATAATGGTGCTGTTATTGAAGGATTCTGTTCACAGAGTTATTCAGATATTGATGTAAAGAGTTTCTTTGCATAAGATACAGAAGAGAATATACGAAGTAGGAGAGTGTTATGGAAGCAAATCGAATTTTACTCAAATTAAGCGGAGAAGCATTAGCAGGTGACAAACATCAGGGATTTGACGAGAAGACAGTTCTTGAAGTGGCAAGACAGGTCAAAGGAGCAATCGACGAGGGAAAACAGGTTGCAATCGTGATCGGTGGAGGTAATTTCTGGCGAGGAAGAACTTCTGAGAATATGGATCGTGTGAAAGCGGATCAGATTGGAATGCTGGCAACCGTTATGAATTGTGTATATGCAGCAGATATGTTCCGGACAGTCGGACTTAAGACAAGAATTATGTCGCCATTTGTATGTGGTAATGTAACAGAGTTGTTCCGTAAGGATGAAGCCGTTGCAGCTTTGGAGAATCAGGAAGTGGTATTCTTTGCAGGTGGAACCGGACATCCATATTTTTCAACCGATATGTCGACCGTATTGATGGCAATTGAGATTGAGGCAGATGTCATCTTATCCGGTAAGGCAATTGATGGTGTATATGACAGTGATCCAAAGACGAATCCGAATGCAAAGAAGTATGACACGATGAAGATGAAAGATATTGTCGATCGGCAGTTAGGAGTAATTGATCTTGCTTCTGCCGTACTTGCGATGGAGAATCATATGCCAATGATGTTATTTGGATTGAATGAGGAAGACAGTATTATCAAGGCTATGACAGGAAAGTCAAACGGAACTTACATTGAAGCGTAAATGAATATATTTAGGAGGATTATCATATGTTAAAGCAATTTGAAGAAAAGATGGCAAAGTCAGTGGAGAGTCTGGAGTATGAATACAGCAATATTCGTGCAGGTCGTGCAAATCCGAATATTCTCAACAATATCAAAGTAGAATATTATGGAGTGCCAACACCATTACAGCAGGTAGGTAATGTCAGTGTACCAGAAGCTAGAACAATCGTGATCACACCTTGGGAAACTTCTTTGTTGAAAGAGATTGAGAAAGCAATTCTTTGTTCTGATCTTGGACTGACACCGAATAATGATGGTAAGTCTATTATTCTTAATTTCCCAGAGCTTACAGAGGAACGTCGTAAGGATCTTGTGAAGGATATTAAGAAGAAGGGTGAGAATGCCAAGGTTGCAGTTCGTAATATCCGTAGAGATGCAAATGATCATATTAAGAAGCAGTTAAAAGCAAATGAGATCTCTGAGGATGAACAGAAAAATTACGAAGAAAAAGTACAGAAGCTTACTGACAAGTATGTAGATCAGATTGAGAAGACGATCGAGAACAAGTCAAAAGAGATTATGACTGTGTAAGCAGGAGGCTATATTGGAGAGTATTTTAGAAGCAATCAGGAATGAACAATTGAATGTTCCCAAACATGTAGCCATTATCTTAGATGGTAATGGCCGTTGGGCTAAGAAGCGAAATATGCCGCGTAATTATGGACATGTACAGGGATCTAAGACAGTAGAACAGATTATTGAAGATGGCTATAAGATGGGAATTGAGTATATTACGGTATATGCATTCTCTACAGAGAATTGGAAACGGTCTGCAGATGAAGTGGATGCTTTGATGAAGTTACTTGCAAAATATCTGATTGATTGTATTGAACGTTCCACGAAGAATAACATGTGTGTCCGGGTGATTGGAGATAAGTCAGGATTAGATCCTAAGCTAGTTGCCAGAATTAATGAATTAGAAGAGACGACGAAGAATGCGACGGGGTTGAAGTTCACGATTGCAATTAATTATGGTGGTCGGGATGAGATTCGCAGAGCGGTTACACGAATTGCTGAGGATGTAGAGAAGGGTGTACTTACAAGTAAGGAGATTACAGAAAATCTGATCAATGATTATCTGGATACGGCGGGACTTCCTGATCCGGATCTGCTGATTCGTACAAGTGGGGAAGAACGATTATCGAATTTCCTGCCATGGCAGCTTGCCTATACGGAGTTTTATTTCACGGATGTGTTATGGCCGGATTTTACGAAGGAAGATCTGCTTACTGCAATTCGATATTATAATGGAAGGGAACGTCGATTTGGCGGGGTGTAATTGTATATGAAAGACCGATTGATCGGGGGCTTTTTTGTAGCAACCATTACTTTGATTACCTTGTTATCCGGAGGTATCGTTACGGCACTGATTTTGATGACGGTTTCGATTTTTGGAATATATGAGCTGATGAAAGTATATTCTTTAGAGAAGAGTCCTTTTATAATACTGGATTATATTGCAACAATCATTCTTTATCTGTTACTGTATTTTGAAAAACAGCAGTATGTAATGCCATTGATCATATTTACAATTATGATATTATTAGTATGTTATGTGCTCTGTTTTCCAAAGTATAAGGATGCAGACATTATGAGGGCTGTATTTGGATTTCTGTATGCATCGGTAATGTTATCGTATGTGTTACAGGTTCGGGAGTTAGAGGGCGGAATGATTCTTTCGTTCTATGTATTGATCGCAAGTTGGGGCAATGATGTCTTTGCTTACTTGGTAGGAAGGAAGATTGGAAAACATAAGTTTTCGCCGAAGGTAAGTCCGAACAAGAGTGTGGAAGGCTTTTTTGGTGGAATTATTGGAGCTGCAATATTGGGATTTCTCTTTGGTTACGTATTTTCAGATGGAATTCCATTTTCAGAAGGATATTGTGCGCTGATCGCAGGTTTAACAGCAATTCCTGCTGTGTTTGGTGATCTGGCAGCGTCTGCGATTAAGAGAAACAATGAGATTAAGGATTATAGTCATTTAATACCGGGGCATGGTGGAATCTTAGACCGTTTTGACAGCGTCTATTTTGCAGCACCAATTCTGTATTATCTGATCGTTATGGTCAATACATTGCAATAGGAGATTATTATGAAGAATGTAGCTATATTGGGGTCAACCGGGTCTATTGGTACACAGACATTAGATGTAATACGGCATAATAACGATTTGAAACTGGTTGCAATTTCAGCGGGTAGTAATATTACCTTATTGGAGGAACAGATTCGGGAATTTCATCCCGAATTAGTTGCTGTATGGAGTGAATCAAAGGCGAAGGAATTACGGGTTGCGATTGCAGATGTGCAGCCGGCTTGTAAAGTAGTGTCCGGAATGGATGGATTATTAGAAGTGTCAACTATATCATCATCCGATATTCTTGTGACTGCTGTTGTTGGTATGATAGGTATCCGGCCAACGATAGCAGCCATTAAGGCAGGGAAAGATATTGGGCTCGCTAACAAGGAGACACTGGTAACGGCAGGTCATATTATTATGCCGCTTGCAAAAGAGTACAATGTATCAATATTACCGGTAGATAGTGAGCATTCTGCAATCTTCCAGTGTCTGAATGGAGAAAGAGAGAATTCCATTCATAAGATTTTATTAACAGCATCCGGAGGACCATTTCGGGGCAAGACAAGAAAAGATCTTGAGCTTGTAACGTTAGATCAGGCATTGCGACATCCGAACTGGTCTATGGGTAAGAAGATTACGATTGATTCTGCAACAATGGTTAACAAAGGATTAGAGGTTATTGAGGCAAAGTGGTTATTTGGTGTGGAACCATCCAATATTGAGGTGGTCGTGCAGCCGCAGAGCGTTATTCATTCTATGGTGGAATTTGAAGATGGTGCAGTGATGGCACAGCTTGGCACACCGGATATGCGGCTTCCAATCCAATATGCACTGTATTATCCAAAGAGAGTGTTCTTAGATGGAAGAAGACTTAATTTTGCGACACTCGGTCATATTGAATTTGAAGCACCGGATATGGATACCTTTTTGGGACTTAAGTATGCATATGAAGCAATTGAGGCGGGCGGAAGTATGCCAACTGTATTGAATGCTGCCAATGAATTAGCGGTTGCCAAGTTCCTGAATAAAAAGGTACGTTTTCTGGAAATCTATGATATGATACGTTTTTGTATGGATCAGCATAAGTTGATTCCGAATCCGGGTGTCGAAGACATCTTAGAGACGGAACAATGGGTATATGAGACAATTGAGAGCAGGTGGATATCATGAGTACCATAATTAATGTTATTATTGGATTGCTTGTATTTGGAGCAATTATTTTCTTTCATGAGCTCGGGCATTTTCTATTAGCAAAGGCAAATGGAATTTATGTCAATGAGTTTGCAGTCGGTATGGGACCGACCTTATTCTCTTTCCGGAAGAAAGAAACAAAGTATTCCCTTCGGGCTATTCCGATGGGTGGATTTTGTGCAATGCTTGGAGAAGAGGAAGAGGTTGCGGATGAACATTCATTTAGTACTAAGTCAGTATGGGCGAGAATATCGGTTGTGATTGCGGGACCGGTCTTTAACTTTATATTAGCGTTTATTCTGGCGATCGTTTTGATCGGTCTTTGTGGATATGATAAGCCGGTTATTACGGATTTCTCTGATCAGAGTGCAGCAAAAGAAGCCGGACTAGAGGTTGGAGATGTGATCACCGGGTATAACGGTCATCGGATCTATAACTACCGTGAAGTATTAGTGTATAATCAGTTTAATAAGAGTGGGAAAGAAATCTCTTTGAAAGTAGACCGTAATGGCGAATCGCTGACATTTGACTTTGCTCCACTTAAGACAGAGAATGGATATCTGATGGGAATCTATGGTGGTTCCAGAGAAAAGGGTGGTATTGGTGCAACATTGAAATACAGTGTATTGGAGTTACGATATCAGGTAAAGACAACGATGCTTAGTCTGGAGTATCTGATCAGCGGAAAATTAGGATTCCAGAATATGTCCGGTCCGGTTGGCATTGTGTCTATGATGAATGATACGATCAATGAGGCAAAGGAGAGTGCACAGGGGGATACGTCTGTTGCAGTGATCAATGTAGTGCTTAATATGATTAATTTCTGCATTCTGTTAAGTGCAAACCTTGGTGTTATGAATCTGCTGCCGTTGCCGGCTTTAGATGGTGGAAGAACTTTGTTACTGTTGATCGAGGGAATCTTTCGCAAGAAGCTGCCGACCGAGAAAGAAGCATTAGTCAATGGCATTGGATTGGTATTGTTAATGGGGCTGATGGTGATTGTTATGTTCCAGGATATATTTAAGCTTATCGGATAGGCATGCGGATGATTCATAGAAGGATGATAGGAACTGATGAGATCAGAACGAGCTGATTCAGATAGTTCAATATAGAGGGTGTATAAGATGAGAGAACATACGAAAGTGATTCAGATTGGAGACAGAATGATCGGTGGTGGAAATCCGATCCTCATCCAGTCTATGACGAATACAAAGACAGAAGATGTAGCGGCTACGGTAGCGCAGATCCTGCAGTTAGAGAAAGCGGGTTGTGATATTATCCGTTCTACGGCGAATAATGAGGCGGCAGCGAAAGCATTTTCAAAGATCAAGGAACAGATTCATATTCCGATCGTTGCAGATATTCATTTTGATTACAGACTGGCAATTCTTGCCATGGAACATGGCGCTGACAAGATCCGGATCAATCCGGGTAATATCGGGGACAAAGAACGGATCAAGGAAGTTGTTGATGCAGCAAAGAAGTATCGTGTGCCGATTCGTGTTGGTGTGAATAGTGGATCACTGGAAAAAGAATTAGTAGCCAAATATAATGGCGTTACAGCGGAAGGTATTGTAGAAAGTGCTTTGGATAAAGTACGCATGTTGGAGGAATTTGATTTTCATGATATGGTAATCAGTATCAAATCATCCGATGTATTGATGTGTGTCAAAGCGCATGAACTGATCGCGCAACAGACGAATTACCCATTGCATGTTGGTATTACGGAAGCAGGAACTTTGCTTCGTGGAAATATCAAGTCAGCCGTTGGACTTGGCATTATTCTTCATGAGGGAATTGGTGATACGATCCGGGTTTCACTGACCGGTGATCCGGTGAATGAAGTTACTTCTGCAAAGCTGATTCTTAAGACCTTAGGGCTTCGTACCGGTGGTATTGAGGTAGTGTCTTGTCCGACCTGTGGAAGAACATCCATTGATCTGATCGGATTAGCGAATAAGGTAGAGAACTTAGCGGCTGATTATGAGAACCTGAATATTAAGATTGCGGTTATGGGCTGTGTGGTGAATGGTCCGGGAGAGGCGAAAGAAGCAGATCTTGGCATTGCAGGAGGTAATGGAGAAGGATTACTCATCAAGAAAGGTGAGATTGTTAAGAAGGTACCGGAAGACCAATTGTTGAATGTGTTAGAGGATGAATTGAAACATTGGGAACAGTAACAGAACGTAAATCATTTTTTGAGGTATTTCCCGGATTTGAATGTCCGCCATCATATCGTGAATTATTCGAACAGGTATATGTCACGAAAGCGGTACTTGTCAAATCCGAGAAGACATTGAAATTACATATAGACAGTAAGATATTAATTCCGAAACAGGATATTTATGGAATGGAAGATTTGTTGAGTGAGTTTGTCTTTCAGGGCAATATGCGTGTCAAGTTCTACGAGCATTATGATCTGTCCAATCAGTATGATGTGAAGAATCTGACGGATGCCTATAAAGAAAGCATGTTATTTGAACTCTCAGTGGAATCTTCCGTTCTTTATCGTTTGGTGAAAAATGCGGAATGGTTCACGGAACAGTCTGTTATCACATTGACGTTAGACGATACTTTTCTGGCAAAAACACGGTCAAATGATATCAAAAAGTATTTAGAACAGGTCTATAAAGATCGGTTTGACTTTGATATTCAGGTAGGATTTGACTTTACTGAAGAACAAAAAGATGCGATCCGTAAGGCAAATGAGCATAAATTGCAGCAGGAAGTGCATCAGATTATGGAACAGGTGCGTAAGAATGAGGAAGAACAGGCTATAGCGGAAGGACATGCATCGTCAGAAGAGAAGAAAGAGAAGCCTGAAAAAGCGGGTGGGACTTCGGAGAAGAAACCTGCCGGAAATAGCGGATTTGAGAAGAAGAC
This sequence comes from uncultured Lachnospiraceae bacterium, assembly GCA_902762905.1. GTDB lineage: Bacteria > Bacillota > Clostridia > Lachnospirales > Lachnospiraceae > CAG-590. The sequence continues at coordinate 36,124 of CACWQE010000014.1, forward strand.
ACCAAGGGAAGGTAACTGGGGCAGATCTGCATATGGACGTACGAAGGTGGCAGATCCGGATGTGATCTATGGAAGAAATGTAGAAGGCGAAGAAGTGGCAATCTCTGCGATTACGGAAGGTCTTGGCGATATTGTAGTGCGTGGTAAGATCTTTGAGATGGAAGAGAGAGAACTTCGTAATGAAAAATTATTGATCTCTTTTGCGATTACAGACTTTACAGATTCGATTGCCGGTAAGATCTTTGTGACAAAGGATGACTGGGAACTGTTAAAGGGCGACTTTAAGACGGGTGGATTCTATCGGATTAAGGGTGTGCCTGCCTATGATACCTATGTGAGAGAAGTGACTTTGAATTCTATTACCGGTATTAAGCCGATTCCAGACTTTACGACCAAACGGCAGGATAATTCCATGGAGAAACGTGTTGAGCTGCATATGCATACGGTATACAGTGATAACGATAGTGTGGTAGATGTCGGTAAGATCATTAGCCGGGCGAAGGAATGGGGACATCCTGCGATTGCCATTACAGATCATGGTGTAGCACAGGCGTTTCCGGTTGCAAATCATTGCATTAAGAAAGATGACCCATTTAAGATCATTTATGGTGTAGAAGGTTATTTTATTGATGATATGAAGGACTTTGTTGTCCGTCCGAAGGGACAGTCGTTAGATGATACCTATGTTGTATTCGATATCGAGACAACGGGATTAAATGCGAAATTCTGCAAGATCATTGAGATCGGTGCTGTGAAGGTTGAGGGCGGCGAAGTAGTGGATCATTTCTCGGAGTTCATTAATCCCGAGATTCCGATTCCTTATAATATTACAAAATTGACGTCCATTACGGATGAAATGGTTATGAATGCAGAGACTGTTGAAGTGATCCTGCCACGATTCTTAGAATTCATTGGGGATAGTGTAGTTGTTGCGCATAATGCACAGTTTGATACAGGATTTATTAAGAAGTTTGCAAAGGATCTCGGATATACCTTTACGAATACAATAGTCGATACGATGACACTTGGGCACGTGTTGTGTCCCGAGCTTGGTAAGTTTACCCTGGACCGTATCTGTAAGCATTTGGGAATCAAGTTAGAGAATCACCACAGAGCAGTAGATGATGCCGGGGCAACAGCAGAGATATTCATTCGTTTCATACAGATGCTCAAAGAACGGGATGTCACAAACTTAGATGAATTGAATGTCTTAGGTGAGACTTCAGAGGACACGATCAAGAAGAGTAAATATTACCATGGCATTATCTTAGCAAAGAATGAGATAGGGCGTGTGAATTTGAATCGGTTGATCTCGGCATCGCATGTGGAATATTTCAACCGAAGACCACTCATGCCAAAGAGTCTGATCGCAAAGTACCGGGAAGGTCTGATTCTTGGTTCGGCATGCGAGGCAGGAGAGTTATTCCGTGCGATTGCCAGTGATGCGGAAGAGGATGAGATTGACCGGATTGTGAATTTCTATGATTATCTGGAGATTCAGCCGATTGGCAATAATGCATTTATGAAGGCAGAAGACCGCTATCCTAATGTGAATACCGATGAAGATCTTCAGGAATTAAACCGCCGGATCGTGAAGCTTGGTGAGACTTATAATAAGCCGGTTGTAGCAACGTGTGACGTGCATTTTCTTGATCCGGAGGATTCCATCTATCGCGCGGTTATTATGGCAGCAAAGGGCTTCAAGGATGCGGACCAGCAGCCGCCTTTGTTCTTCCGTACCACGGAGGAAATGCTTGCAGAGTTCGAATATCTTGGAAGTGACAAAGCACATGAGATCGTGATTGATAATACGATCAAGATTGCCAATATGATCGAGAAGATCTATCCGGTCAGCCCGGATAAATGTCCTCCGGTTATTGAGGATTCTGATAATACACTACGCCGGATCTGTTACGATAAGGCACATGAGATCTATGGACCGGATCTGCCGGAGCAGGTTACAAGCCGTCTGGAGAAGGAATTGACATCTATCATTGGTAATGGATATGCAGTTATGTACATTATCGCACAGAAGCTGGTGTGGGATTCCAATGATCACGGCTATCTGGTTGGTTCCCGTGGTTCCGTTGGTTCCTCCTTTGTAGCAACAATGGCAGGTATTACTGAGGTAAATCCATTAGCGGCACATTATATCTGTCCGAATTGTTATTATGTGGACTTTGACTCGGATCTTGTTAAGAGTTATTCCGGAAGTTCCGGTTGCGATATGCCGGATATGGCATGTCCGAAATGCGGTACGATGATGAAGAAGGAAGGGCATGATATCCCATTTGAGACGTTTCTTGGGTTCTATGGAGATAAAGAGCCGGATATTGACCTGAACTTCTCCGGTGAGTATCAGGCATGCGCACATGCCTATACAGAGAAATTATTTGGTAAGGGACATGCGTTCCGTGCCGGTACGATCGGTACGATCGCGCAGAAAACGGCAGAGCAGCTGGTATATAAATATTATCAGGAACGGGAGATTACGAAGCGCAGATGTGAGATGGCTCGTATTGCACAGGGCTGTGTTGGGGTAAAGCGTACAACCGGACAGCATCCGGGCGGTATGGTTGTCGTACCGAGTGATCGTGAGATCTATGAGTTTACGGCAATCCAGAAGCCGGCCAATGATGTCAAGACGAACATTATCACGACACATTTTGAGTACCATTCCATTGATGCAAACCTGTTGAAGTTGGATATTCTAGGACACGATGATCCGACGATCATTCGAAGATTGGAGGATCTGACCGGGAAAGATGCCAAGACGATCGCCCTGGATGACAAAGATGTTATGGAATTGTTCCACAGTCCGGAGGTGCTTGGCATCACGCCGGAGGATATCAGTGGATGTCAGACGGGTTCTCTGGGCGTGCCGGAGTTTGGTACGGACTTCGTTATCCAGATGCTGGTAGACACGAAACCGAAGAGTTTCTCCGACCTTGCCCGTATCTCCGGTCTGTCTCATGGTACGGACGTATGGCTGAATAACGCACAGACGTTGATCGCAGAAGGAAAGACGGACCTGACCAATGCGATCTGTTGTCGAGACGATATTATGGTCTATCTGATCCATATGGGCTTAGAGCCCGGTATGGCATTTAATATCATGGAGAAAGTACGTAAGGGTATTGTTGCTAAGGGTAAATGCGATAAATGGCCGGAGTGGGAGAAGGAGATGCTTGCTCACAACGTGCCGGATTGGTATATCTGGTCTTGTACGCAGATCAAGTACATGTTCCCGAAGGCACATGCGGTTGCATATGTCATGATGGCATGGCGTATTGCCTGGTTCAAGATCAATGAGCCGCTTGCATATTACACTGCATATTTCAGTATCCGTGCAAAGGCATTTAATTATGAGACGATGTGTCAGGGTGCAGACCGGCTGCATGAAGAGATGGCAGCTATTCGGAAGAAACCAAAGAATGAGCAGACCGGTTCTGACGAAGATGCAATGCGTGATATGCGTATCGTAGAGGAAATGTATGCCAGAGGCTATGATTTCATGCCGATCGATTTATATCAGGCAGATGATATCAATTGCCAGATCATAGATGGTAAGATCATGCCGCCATTTACCTCGATTGAAGGTGTTGCGGAGAAGGCGGCTGCCCAGATCAAGGAAGCTGCAAAGGGTGGCAAGTTCATGTCGAAAGAAGATCTGCGGCTGCGTGCAAAGATTGGTAAGTCTACGATTGAGAAAATGTCAGCACTAGGAATTCTTAATGGATTACCGGAATCGAGCCAGTTGAGTATCTTTGATTTTGCAAATTAAAAAAGTGTAGAAAATTGTGAAAAAAGGGTTGACGATTTGCCGAATGTTTGTTATACTAGGCAAGTCGTCAAACGACAAGGCCAATTGGTCAAGCGGTTAAGACGCCGCCCTCTCACGGCGGAAACAGGGGTTCGATTCCCCTATTGGCTGTTATCTGCGAAAGCAGATTACATTTATTAAACTTTATATGTTGGTTACAACAGTTATGGCCAATTGGTCAAGCGGTTAAGACGCCGCCCTCTCACGGCGGAAACAGGGGTTCGATTCCCCTATTGGCTGTTGTCTAAGAAAGCAAGCATTTTCAAGATGCTTGTTTTTTGTTGTAAAAATATATGCCTAACAGTAGGTTAAATAAAACGCAATTTGTTACGTTTTATTTATGAAATATTGTTATAAAACGTAATAGATTGCGTTTTAATTATGCATAGAGTTGTGTTAATTTTCTGTGTTATCTCATGTATTGACGTATACATTTATAAATGTTAATATATGGTAAGTAAATAAGTTTGGGGGAACTTATAACAGATAGGGATTATCTTTAGAAAATTAATACGAGGGGGATAAGTGTATGAAGGATTATAGTTTGACAAGATAGCAGTATTCACGGTGTGTGGGTGCTGCTTTTGTGCATATAATGAATGATAAAAGAACATAAGGAAATAGTGGAGGAAAAATTATGAATGATCATAGTATAACGAAAGTAGTTTGTAGAGTATTTACCCTAATCTGTTACATAGCAGTTGCGGGCGGAGCGTATTTAGAACCAGAATTAGTAGATGATTCTATTATGGATATGGTATCGGAGAATATCCGGATGATTGTTATTGTATTGGCGGCAATTTTGGTGCTGCTCATGATTGTATCTTTGGTTATAAAATATAAAATGGAAGATCAATCGAAGGTGAATGTATATCGTGTAGTTGATGTTATGGCAAGAATTCTATTTACCCTGCCTACGGCATTGATATTGGATCTGTATGTTGGAAGATGGCTGGCAGCAGATGCAATTGTATCATTTGCTGCAGGAGTTGTTATCTTCTTTGTGATCAATGCGATTCTTAAGTTTACCCTTCAGGAGACGATGAGTGTGACATTTATGAAGTCGGATGCGTTATAGGTGTGTTCTTAAGTGATGTAAGGAGATGAGGTAGATGGATTCTGATTCTAATAGAAAAGGTTCGTCAGGTGCGATTTTGATTATGATCTTTTGTCTGATCGTTATGATATATCTGATCGGGAAGGTTTCGGAAAAAGAGGAGCATTCAAAATATACGAATGTAACAACAGAATCAACAACTGAGTTAATTCAAACATGTGTGTTTAAGGATTGTCATAATGTGATGGCACCGGATAGCATCTATTGTGAAATGCATAAAGAAGAGATTGCTAAAAAGAAGGCACAGACGACAGAACAGAATGTTAATTCTACAAATATTTCTGGAAATTCTAATAGTGGCAAGAAGACAAATTCAACTTATCATCATTCTACAACTTCTAAGACAACAGAAAAGACTACAACGGAGTTTGACCCGGATGATCATGATATTGAAGGATATTATGAGGATAATAAAGGGGATTATGAAAATATTGAAGATGCGTACGATGGGTTTGAGGATGATGAGGACAGTTGGGAGGATTATTGAAAAAGATTATATTGTGTATACATAATAAGTGAGAAAACATACGAGGAGCGAGAATATGAAGTGTAGAAATTGTGGTGCAGAACTTAAGGAAGGTGTTCGCTTTTGCCGTGAATGTGGTTCAAGAGTTGATATAAGTGTGAATTCGACAGAAAATAGACCGTTTTATATTGGAAGTGAAGAAAAATACGATAGTGTAAAAAAAGCAAAAGAAACACAAAAAGAAAATATATTATCTTCAAAATTGCGAGGGTTATGGGGAAAAATAGATATATTTTCTAAAGTTGAGATTATAACAGGGATTATAATTTGCTGCTTGCTTTTGATTGCGGTGATTATGGGGAATGATATTGCACAATGTATTTGTATAATTCAATTGATATGTTTGGTGCTTGCTTTTCTTGTACATAAGGGAATAATAAAAACGGATAAAAGATTACTAAATTATATTATCTATATGTTTTCGGTTTTATTAATGGTGTTTTATTTTATAAGTTACAATACGGGATACATTATTGATAAGAATGATGCTGTAGATGTATCTAGGAGTGTACTTGTGACGATGCCGTGTAGTCGGGATGAGTGTATTGGTGAGAAGTACTCTGATATACAGGAAAAATTACAAACAGCAGGGTTTACCAGTGTAAAATTAGAGAAAATAGAAGATCTGAAATATTCGGATAAGGATAAGTTTGGGACAATTGAAACGATTACTGTTGATGGAAGTGATAATATAATCAAAAATAACAAAGTTAATTGTGATGCGAAGATAGTAATTAAATATCATGCATATGCTAAGTGTAAAGTTGCTATACATATTGATTTTGTCCCTAATTTGATGTTTGATAAGTATGATGTACAGTTTTCTGTTGATGATGATGATAGTCAGGCAATCAGTCATGGCGAAGATAAAGATTTTACTTTTGAATTAGATCCGGGAAAACATAACCTGAATTTTGTAGATAAAGATGATTCGGCTGTTACGGGAACAATGGAACTGAATGTTGAAAATGATTTAAATGCTGGATATATCATTCGATGTAAAGGGGATAGAATTGAGATTGAACAGGATTATATAGAGAATGTAGGTAGTGTGGAAGAAGATGAAGTTATGCTTTCTTCAGATACTACAGAATTCTTAAATAGCAATTACAAAGAGGTAAAAAAGAAATTAGAGGAAATGGGATTTACAAATATATCGGTAAAACCTGTATATGATATTGTGTTGGGATTAACTAATGAAGAATCATTGAACACTATTTCAATTGATGGAAAAGAGGATGCCAAAAGAGGGGATGTTTTTGATAAAAATGTAAAAGTAGTATTAACTTATCATATGAAAGAAGAGGATAATCCTGATAAAAAAGAGACCGAAACAACTGAGAAAAGCACAGTAGAAAAATCAAAAAACACAGAGAAAGATATTACGAAGGAAAATACTGAACAAGAAACCGAAGAGAGGTTAACTGTTGATAATTGTGCTGAATTGAAAGAGATTCTGGAAAATAAAGCGGATAATGATCCAACATATGCAGCATTTTCAAGTAAGTATAGAGATAGAATAATTGAATTTGATGGACGTATAGATTATGTTTCTCATCATGATAGTTTTAAGACAAGATGGGATATTTTAGTTTCTGCCGGAGATTATGATTCAAATCATCAAGTTGGTCCGGTTTTTCAATTCAGCAATGTAACTTTAAGTGAATTTGATACGGATTTAGATGAAATTAAATCGGGTATGAATGTACATATTGTTGCAAAAGTAGGAGAATACAATAGTGACAATTATTTGTTTGTATTGAAACCGATAGAAGTGACAGGAAGATAATATTTATTTTAAGAGGGTTATATTATGATTCAAATGATTGAAATGAAGTGTCCATCATGTGGAGCGAATCTGTCAGTTGAAAAAGAACGGGAAATGATGTATTGCGATTATTGTGGAGCAAAGATTATGCTATGTAATGATCATGAGTACATATATCGACGAATTGACGAAGCAAAGATTAAAAAGGCAGAAACAGATAGAATGGTTCGGATGCGTGAGTTGGATCTGGAGATGGAGAGACAACAACAGAAGAAGAGAAAAAATAAAATAAAGGGTATAGCATCAATAGTACTAGCTATTTTGGGTATTATATGCATTTTGATTGGCTGTATTGGAATGTATATTAAAAATGAATCGATAGAGATTTTAACTTTGGTAGGTTTTTTGTTTTTTTTAATTATTATGTGTATATGGCTAGCATCAGACGACCAGCAAGAAATGGATATTCCAGATGGAAGAGTTAGAGTACCTGATATTGCGATAAATGCAAGTATGTTGAATTATAAGGCAATTAAAGTTGCTTTTGATAGTGCAGGGTTTAATAATATTAAGTGCGTTCCACTTGGAAATATTACATTTCTTACGGGATGGTTGCTTAAACCCAATATGACAGAATCGGTTACAATTAACGGAAAGAAAGTGATCACAAAGGGAGAAAAATTTGATCCAGATGCTAAAGTTGTTATAACATATTATAGTCGGTCGGAAAAATAAACGCTTTCTTTATAGATACAAGGAAGAAGAAAATTTTTTAAAATAGCGGGCACCCTAGTTATGGACAGGCAGAACAAAGGAAATGAGGATCCGCCGTAAGGAGGATGATTCTGTTGAACATGAGAGGTAATCTTCCATATAGGGATTTATAAAAAAACATTTGATTGAAAGATATAAAGCAGAAAATTATTTTAAGTGATTCTCTTTGATTGCAATTCACGAATTTTGACACCATATAATTTGAGTATTGTGATATCGAATGCATTATCGGAGTGATTGTATAGCACGTAAAGAGATGAGTGTATACGAATGATGAGAAGAAACTATTAAAAAATGATGTCGAATTATGTCGTGCAGAATAGTATTTTGTAATAGATTATGTCGTTGTTTGACGAGGTTTTATGGTAGACTAAATAAAAAGTGTTTAACTTTTTCGATAGATACCAGATTATGAGGAGAATAAAAATATGATAAGACAATTTGGATGGTTTTGGTTTTTGTCAGGAGAAGAAAATAAACTGGAAGAGGATAAGTGCGGCAAGTGGATGTATTTTTTTGATGATCAAATGTTTGCACAAAATATATGTCAAAAAGCAATAGATGAAAAGGTGTGCTATGAATGTAAGTGCAGTGATTTAGATATGATTAGTGACAAGGCAGGAGTTATTTGTTTTTATCTAAATGGTGATGATATAGATAATCATAAACGTGTTATACAATTTATGATTGAAAATAATTTGATTAGGAAAACAAAAACAGGAAAATTATATAATATTAGTTTTAAATATGATAAGCAAACAAGGGCAGGCGAATACGGCGCTGATTTTGAAGGAAAGATAAAGTTAGAGCGATTTATAGATTTACGGACAGGTGAGTTTATTGTATAAATTTATATATATCATAAATTGAAATGAATTCAATTATATAGTATTAACTAAAGAAGATGGAGGAACCAAAGATGGCAGAATCAGACAATAGTAAGGATTTGATCAGTGTATTATGGAGCGGAGCAGACATATTGCGTTCTAAGATGGATGCAAATGAATATAAGGATTATTTGTTAGGAATTGTATTCTACAAATATTTATCCGATTCATTTTTAATTAAGGTTTATGATCTGATATATGATGAAAAACCGGATTCATTGAAGGTAGCATTGGATGCCTACAAAGAAGCATTAGCTGATGAAAGTGCAGAAGAATTAAAGGAACAGATTAAATCGGAATGTCATTATGTGATTGAACCGGAATTAACATATACCTGTTTTGCGGATGCAGCTAGAAACAATTCTTTCAATCGCGAACAATTACAGAAGGCGTTTAATAATATTGAGCAGAGTGATCCATTATTTGCAGATTTGTTTACAGATATTGATTTGTATTCAAATCGTTTAGGTACCGGGGATCAGAAACAAAGTGATACGATATCTAGTCTGATTAAGGAGATTGATAAGGCAGATTTACTGAATTCGGATGCAGATGTATTAGGAAATGCATATGAATATTTGATCGGTCAATTTGCGTCTGAAACAGGCAAGAAAGCAGGGGAATTCTATACGCCTCAGGCGGTATCGAAAATATTAACAAAAATTGCAATTGCAGGACAGGAAAAAAAGAAAGGATTATCGGTATATGATCCTTGTATGGGTTCCGGTTCGTTATTGTTAAATGCAAAGAAGTATTCTACTGAACCTGGCTATATTAAGTATTATGGGCAGGAATTAATGACTTCTACATATAATCTAGCACGAATGAACATGTTCCTCCATGGTGTAGTTCCAGAAAATCAGGTATTACGCAATGGTGATACCTTAGATGGGGACTGGCCGACAGATGAAGAAACGGATTTTAATATGGTACTTATGAATCCTCCTTATTCTGCAAAATGGAGTGCGGCACCCGGATTCTTACAAGATGAGAGATTTAGTGATTATGGTGTGTTAGCTCCAAAGTCCAAAGCTGATTATGCATTTTTGCTTCATGGGTTATATCATTTGAAAAGCAATGGAACCATGGCTATTGTATTGCCACATGGAGTACTATTCCGTGGTGCTACTGAAGGAAAGATTAGAGAAAAACTATTGAGGTCTGGCAATATATATGCAGTTATTGGTTTGCCTGCGAATCTCTTTTATAATACATCAATTCCAACGTGCATTGTTGTATTAAAGAAACATAGAGAGGGAAGAGATGTATTGTTTATTGATGCATCACGCAAATTTGACAAGGGTAAGAAACAGAATACGATGACAGACGAACATATTGAATCGGTTATTCATTTATATGAAAAAAGAGAAACTGTTGAGATGGAATCGTATCTGGCTACTTTTGAGGATATTGAAAAGAACGATTTCAATTTGAATATTCCAAGATATGTAGATAATTTCGAAAAGGAGGAAGAGGTTGATCTGAATGTGCTGTTAAATGATATGCAACAAACGGATAAAGAGATTGCTCAAGTGCAAGATCAGTTTGTATCACTTTTAAAGGATCTTACTTCTTCGGATGAAAATACTATGGCACTATTAAACCGTTATATTGACATGATTGAGAGGTGAAAAGTATGAAAAATCCAAAGATTAGGTTCAAAGGGTACACTGATGATTGGGAACAGCGTAAGTTAGATGACTGGGGTACTTTTTACTACGGAAGAAGCTGTCCCAAGTGGTCGGTAACTGAAGATGCAATCATTCCTTGCATAAGATATGGGGAACTTTATACAAAATTTGGAGCGAAAATAGATAGGGTATATTCGTATACAAATATGTCGCCTGAAAATCTTAGATTTAGTAAAGGTACAGAGGTACTGATTCCACGAGTAGGTGAAGATCCGATGGACTATAATCACTGTACATGGCTTTCTATACCGAATGTGGCGATTGGTGAAATGATTTCAGTTTTTAATACTGACAATAGTCCGTTGTTCACAGCGATAATGTTCAATGCCACTTTGCAGAATGAATTTGCCATGAGGGTTGAAGGTGGAAGTGTGACTAACCTTTACTTTGAAAAATTGAAAAACATAGAAGTATCGTTTCCGCATAAAGATGAACAAGAAAAGATTGCGACATATTTTGAAAGTCTCGACCACCTCATCACTCTTCACCAGCGTAAGTGTGAACAGACAAAAATATTAAAAAAATATATGCTTCAAAAAATGTTTCCACAAAAGGGTGAAAAAGTGCCAGAAATAAGATTTGATGGATTTACTGACGATTGGGAACAGCGTAAGTTCAGTGATGTGGCAGAATATCGCAACGGGAAAGCACATGAGAATGAAATAGATGACGATGGCGAATACATCGTTGTAAATTCAAAATTTGTATCAACTAACGGTGAAATTAAGAAATTTTCCAATGCTCAAAATGAACCTTTATACGAAAATGAAATCGCTTTTGTATTAAGTGATGTGCCAAATGGAAGAGCAATTGCCAGAACTTTCTTGATTGATAAATCAGGAAAATATACGCTAAATCAGAGAATTGCAGGCATAACTCCACATGAGGATACTGATCCATACTATCTGCACATTAAGATGAATCGAAATGCATATTTTCTTAAATTTGACGATGGAAATAAGCAGACCAATTTGTCTATCAAGGATGTCCTAAATTATGAGGATATGTATCCAAATTATAAGGAACAGCAGAAAATCGGAAATTATTTTCGTAGCCTTGACCACCTCATCACTCTTCACCAGCGTAAGTGTGAAGAATTGAAAAATATTAAAAAATTTATGCTTCAGAATATGTTTGTATAGAAATTATTATAATAAATATTAAAAATATGAGAACAAAACTGTATTTATAGATGTGAATTGGGTTAAGTAATAGATAAATAGGACTTACGATGTAGATGAGATATAGTTGTTTTTTGAGTAAAATGGATATTTTAATATAAAAAATAATACATTTGTATTGTAAATTACATTATATGGAAATATTTAATATGTTTGGGAACAGCGTAAGTTGAATGAGATTGCTGAAAAGGTATCAGAAAAGAATAAGAATAATGAATTTTCTGAACCGTTTACAAATTCAGCAGAGCAGGGAATCATTAGTCAGAGAGATTATTTTGATAGAGAAATTGTAAACAATGAAAATCTGGATGGCTATTATATAGTCAGAAATGATGATTTTATTTACAATCCGAGAATTTCTGTAACAGCTCCGGTTGGCCCGATAAATCGTAATAGACTTGGCAGAAATGGCGTAATGTCACCACTTTATACGGTTTTTAGAACGCATGATATAGATAATTTGTATTTGGAATTTTATTTCAAAACAACAAAATGGCATCGATTCATGAAGTTGAATGGAGACTCAGGTGCTCGTTTTGATAGGTTTACAATTTCGTCAACACAGTTTATGGAAATGCCAATTCCCTATCCGGCATTAGAAGAGCAGAGAAAAATCGGGGAGTATTTTGATTTTCTTGATTATCTCATCACTCTTCACCAGCGTAAGTACTATATATTAGGATTTGCACATATTTACGATTGGGAACAGCGTAAGTTGGGGGAGGTTGTGGAATTCCTTGATACAATGAGAAAACCATTAGAAGGTGCCAAACGAATTTCAGGACAATATCCATATTATGGAGCTTCTGGAATTGTAGATTATGTAGATGGTTATTTATTTGATGAGGAACTTATTTTATTAAGTGAGGATGGTATAAACTGTACCCCTTGTCAAGGACATTTTGAATTAGTGTAGTGCCTATTTTTTAGACACCTGTACAAAAGCGATATCCCTGATTTTGGACATTCCTTT
>CACWQE010000015.1 GCA_902762905.1 uncultured Lachnospiraceae bacterium
GAGCAGCGCTGCGAGGTGTTTTCGAGCCTAGTACCGCTGCGAGTGATGAGTAGCGAGAGCGTGCCTGCTATGATATGTTATATCCCAAACAACCGATTCGTAACATGAATGTTTCGCGCGTCTGTCACTTACGCTGTGCAAGGGTAATTATTATTTCTTCAGAATCTTCTCCAGATATTGTCCCGTATAACTCTTCTCATTCGCCGCAATCTCTTCCGGTGTTCCTGCCGCAACAACTGTTCCACCCTGATCGCCGCCTTCCGGCCCAATATCAATGATATAATCTGCTGTCTTAATCACCTCTAAGTTGTGCTCAATAACAACAACGGTATTGCCGCCCTCGGATAAACGACGCAGGATCTCGACCAGCTTATGCACATCCGCAAAATGCAGTCCGGTTGTCGGCTCATCTAAGATATAGATTGTCCGTCCGGTACTTCTACGGGACAACTCTGTTGCTAACTTCACACGCTGCGCCTCACCACCGGAAAGCGTGGTCGATGGTTGTCCCAACCGGATATAGCCAAGTCCGACCTCTTTCAACGTCTCAATCTTACGAAGAATGGATGGCACATTCTGGAAGAAATCGCATGCCTCATCCACCGTCATATCCAACACGTCATAGATATTCTTACCCTTATACATTACCTCCAATGTCTCACGGTTGTAACGCTTGCCACCGCACACCTCACAAGGTACATAGACATCCGGCAAGAAATGCATCTCGATCTTGATAATACCGTCACCTCTACACGCTTCACAACGACCACCGGATATATTAAATGAGAATCTTCCCTTCTTATATCCTTTTGCCTTGGCATCCTTTGTTCCTGCAAACAGATCCCGGATCATATCAAATACACCCGTATAAGTTGCCGGGTTCGAACGCGGTGTTCTTCCGATCGGTGACTGGTCAATATTGATCACTTTGTCAAGCTGCTCCAATCCCTCAATTCCATCATGTTCACCTGCTTTCACTCTGGCACGATTGAGTTCCTTCGCTAAATGCTTGTAAAGGATCTCATTTACCAACGAACTCTTACCGGAACCGGATACTCCGGTTACACAAGTCATAACGCCTAACGGAAATGGTACATCTATATTCTTCAGATTGTTCTGTCTGGCACCTTTCACCGTGATCCATCCGGTTGGCTGCTTGCGCTCGGCCGGTACCGGAATCTTGATTCTGCCGGACAGATACGCACCCGTGATCGACTTCTTGTTCTTCATGATCTGCGCCGCTGTTCCCTGTGCAACAACCTCACCGCCAAGCTCGCCGGCACCCGGTCCGATATCCACAATATGATCTGCCGCAAGCATTGTATCCTCATCATGCTCAACTACAAGTAATGTATTACCCAGATCACGTAAATGCTTCAACGTAGCGATCAATTTATCATTATCCCTCTGATGCAGCCCAATACTCGGCTCGTCCAAGATATATGCCACACCAACTAAGCCGGAACCGATCTGTGTTGCCAGACGGATTCGCTGCGCCTCACCACCGGAAAGCGTTCCGGTCGGACGATATAATGCCAGATAATTAAGACCCACATCCAGAAGAAAATGCAGTCTCGATTTGATCTCCTTTAAAATTCCACCACCGATAAACTGCTGCCGTTCGGTCAGTTCCATGTTATCCAGGAATTCTACTAATTTATCAATTGACATCTTCGTGATCTCATAGATGTTCTTACCCGCAATCGTCACCGCAAGAGACTCTCTTTTCAGACGCTGTCCTCCACAGTCATCACAAGGCGTGATCGTCATAAAGCTCTCATACTCTTCTTTCATGGAATCCGATCCCGCTTCCCGATAACGCCGCTGCACATTACGGATCAAGCCCTCAAATGCCACATCATAGATACCTTCACCACGCTGCCCTTTATAATATACCTTCACCTCATGTCCGTTGGTTCCATGCAGAATTACATTCCTTGCTTCCTCGGACAACTGGTTAAATGGTGTGTTCAGGTCAAAATGATATTCCTTTGCCAATGCATCCAAGATCGCACGGGTATACGACTTCTTATCCGTACAGGACTGCCAGCCAAGTACCACAATCGCACCATCTGCGATCGATATACTCTGATCCGGTATCATCAGATCCACATCAAATTCCATCTTATAGCCAAGTCCAAAACAGGTCGGACAAGCACCAAACGGGTTATTAAATGAAAAGCTTCTCGGCTCGATCTCATCAATACTGATTCCACAATCCGGGCAGGAAAAGCTGGAACTCATATTAATCGGTTGACCACCGATCACATCCACTACCATAATACCTTCTGCTAACTTCATAACCGCCTCAATGGAATCATTTAACCGACGTTCGATTCCCTTCTTCACAACCAGACGGTCTACAACGATCGACACATCATGCTTCTTATTCTTATCAAGCGTAATCTCCTCCGACAGATCATACAGGGATCCATCTACGATCACCCGCACATAGCCACTTCGCTTGGCCTGTGCAAGTACCTTCTCATGCCGCCCCTTTCTTCCACGGACAACCGGAGCTAACAACTGAAACTTCGTTCCCTCTGGCAGTTCCATGATCGTATCTACCATCTGATCAACGGTCTGTTTCTTAATCTCTTTGCCACACTGTGGACAATGCGGAACACCAATCCTCGCATACAGCAGACGGAAATAATCATAGATCTCCGTCACCGTTCCCACGGTAGATCGCGGATTCCGGTTCGTCGACTTCTGATCAATGGAGATTGCCGGAGACAATCCTTCAATCTTCTCCACATCCGGCTTCTCTGCCTGTCCTAAGAACTGTCTTGCATAAGAAGATAATGACTCCATATATCTTCTCTGCCCCTCTGCATAAATGGTATCAAATGCAAGAGATGACTTACCGGAACCGGACAATCCGGTCAACACTACCAGTTCATTCCTCGGTATCTTAATATCAATATTCTTCAAATTGTGCTCTTTCGCACCTTTGATCGTAATATACTGCTTCATAATGCGTCCTTTCTCTCTATAATAAAATATTCCAGCCTTTAAAGTTAAAAGTCAATACATTAGTGCCATCTTCTGTATAACAGAAAATTAACTAACTAATAATACAGCCACACCAACTGTTCCACTACTTCTTATTCTGACCGTAATTATAGCATTTCACACAAAAAAAGTACAGAACAAATCGAATGTTTGTTCTGTACTATATAGCAATCCATTATCAAAACCCACCTTCTTGATATGCCCTTGCTATCACATACGACGGTTCATAAAATGCGCTACAATTATAATTATCAATCACATTACACAACTCATTATTATATACCCGTAAGATTCCATCTACATAATCCTCACTGGGTTGTAACGTATCAACAATTAATCTCTGGTACACCTTTCCCATCTCCAAAGGTGTCGGAATAATCTCCGCTAATTCCCCATTCACATCCGTAATATCAAAATCTCCGGTCTCAAGATTGTACTCCTCAATCCAATCTTGCTCTACCTGTAACGGATTCTCACAATGCAATACATTTGCAACACTGATCAGATGTTCAAATGCATCTTTACCTATCGTATTAACTACATATTGATTTCGCTGATGCAGCTTGCGTGCTACCCTCTCAATCATATAACAGATAAAGTATAGATCATCCGTTGTAATCTCTTCATCCGGGAAATAAATATTGTTCATACTGTCACGCTCCCTTCAAAAGATAAAGCCTTTAATGCTGCCTCCGTGCAAAATACAATCTGGTGTGTTGGATATTTAAACTTCACCAATTCCCAAAAAGCCGCCTTACTTATCTTGTTAGAAATATAATCTTCGACATAATCCCATATCTGATCATCTGCCATAGGCCCTTCTACTATATCATAATCATGTTCTTTTCCCGTTCTACAATCAACAACAAACTGTAACCACTCTTCTGTCATTTCATCAAAACATAACAGCTTCAGATCCTTATTCTCTATATAAGAATATCGATTAATGACGGACGATCCTTTTTTTGTCATTGCCCATCGCTTGGCCTGTTTTTCAATATTAGTGCAATAAAAACCATACCCAAAATCTTTATAGAAGCCATTAATTAAAATCTGAGGTCTGGATACCACCACGTTACTCCCATGATATATAATCATAAATATCTCTCCTCATATAATCTCATACATCTCTAATACAATATAATTTTACCATCTATCATGTTTATCTATTATCCTAATTATAATTATATCATTTCACACAAAAAAAGTACAGAACAAATCGAATGTTTGTTCTGCACTTAATCTTACTACATTTTTACTCTTTTTCTACTTTACAATCATATTTATAAGAGGTGATATCATATGTCCGATTAACATCCATCGGAACATATTGTATTTGTGTAGTTTCATATTACCACTACAAAATCTGTCTCTTCTAAATCACTGGTCGCTAATATATCAAGCAATCGAAACACCGGACCTGTCGGATGAGTCCGTCCACTCTCCCATGCCTCAACTGTCTTTTTAGAGACGCCCATATATGATGCAAATACACTTTGCGTCATTCCTGCTTTCATTCGTATGTCTCGAATTTCTGTATTCGTATATTCCTTAACAGGCAGGATCATATATGTCTTTACTTTGGCTTTTCCTTTCCCCTTTTCATAGTCAATTGCCTGTTCCAGTCCTTGTTTTAAATCATCAAATAATGAACTCATAGAGATCACCTCTCTTTTTATTATAAATACCCTATATTATAGGGTGTCAATGCTATTTAAAATTATTCTCAAATATTTTTAAACTAAGGCGGAAGAGTTTACCTCTTCCGCCCGTAGCTCTACCCTTAGAACAACTGTCCCGGCAATTTTAATTTCTCTTTATAATAAAACTGCTGGTCAAATGCTTCCGCTTCGTTCTCGTCCACATAATATCCCTCCGGTGCAGAATACTCACCCGTAATACCATTCAGATATCCCGGTATCAGCTCCTTGCACAGGAAAAAGGATGCATCCTCGCCTTCCGGTAGTCCATGATAACGGATTCCGAATTCACTTGCATAAGTAAATCCGCTCTTCCCGTAAAAATCAATGTTCCCTTCAAAGCACAGTGCTCCACAGCCAAGTTCTGCTGCCCTTGCAACAGAATAATCAAGCAAGATCTTGCCATAGCCTTTCCGTTTCAGCTCCGGTGCAATACAGATCGGCCCCATTGTCATAATCGGAACGGCTCTGCCGTCATCTGCCCGAACCACTGCATGCATAAACATATTCTGCCCGATGAGATGTCCTTCCTGCCATGTAACATCATGTGTTACCGGATCTTCCTTTGCCACGCATTCCCGCATAACAAAATCCAGCTCTTTCACAAATGCCGGATCCTTTCGCAACTGATGTAATACATAGTGCTCGAGGCATCCCGGACGATATACATTCCAAAAACCTTCTCTTACGAGATTCTCTACTTCGCGATATTCATTTGCCTGTTCTAACCGTATGATAATGTTGTTTTTATTCATTTTTTATTACCCTCCTGAAAATTGTCAACTACAACTGCATTACTGCGGGAGGTTTGTTCGAATTGTCAGCAAACCTCCCGGTCAGCCCACAATCTCCAATGTGTTGTTTTTCTTCAAACAGCGTTCTCCTTATTATAAAAATATATGATCAAGCCTTCCGGCCAGATTCCCTTACTGCGACTCTACGCAAATGTTCCTTAAAATTCCAAGCTTTGCATGAATCAGAACTCTTCCCTTAAATTATACCCTATGCGTCATAGTCCCGCAATGTGATCTTCAACTCTTTTAAATGATCACGATATTCCGCAGCCATCTCAAAGTTAAGCTCGGCGGCGGCCGTCTCCATCTTCTTCGTGTACTTCTTGATCTCCGCCTGCAATTCCTTCTTCGACATGGATTCTACATCCTTCTCGTTGCGATGTGCATTGAGTGCATCCACATCCTCATCCGTTCCCGTTGTGATCAGATCACGGATTGCTTTCTTGATCGTAGTCGGTGTAATGCCATGTTCTTTATTATAAGCATCCTGTATCTGCCGGCGTCGGTTCGTCTCATCAATCGCCGCTTTCATAGAACCCGTGATCGTATCTGCATACATGATGACACGACCTTCACTGTTACGGGCAGCACGTCCGATCGTCTGTACCAGTGATGTCTCAGAACGCAGGAAGCCCTCCTTATCGGCATCTAAGATCGCAACTAGCGTAATCTCTGGAATATCCAATCCCTCACGCAACAGGTTAATACCTACTAACACATCAAACACACCAAGCCGCAGATCTCTTACGATCTCGGTACGCTCTAACGTGTCAATATCCGAATGCAGGTACTTGACTTTCACACCCTGCTCCCGCAGATAATCCGTCAGATCTTCTGCCATCCGCTTTGTTAAAGTGGTGACTAAGACCTTATTTCCCTTATCGACTTCCTTATTCACCTCAGATAACAGATCGTCCACCTGACCTTCTACCGGCTTGACTTCAATCGATGGATCCAACAATCCGGTCGGCCGGATCAACTGCTCCGTCCGCAGCAATTCATGCTCTGCCTCATAATCGGATGGTGTTGCCGATACAAACATGACCTGATCTAATTTGTCCTCAAATTCATCAAACCGGAGAGGACGGTTATCCATCGCCGAAGGCAGACGGAATCCAAAGTCTACTAATGTCTGCTTTCTCGAACGGTCTCCGGCATACATACCCCGGATCTGCGGCACCGTAATATGCGACTCATCAATGATCATCAGAAAATCATCCTTGAAAAATTCCAATAAGGTATTCGGTGTTGCCCCCGGCTCTAAACCCGCTAACGGTCTCGAATAATTCTCAATACCGGAACAAAATCCCGTCTCCTTGAGCATCTCCATGTCAAAATGCGTCCGCTCACTGATTCGCTGTGCCTCTAACAGCTTATCATTTTCTTTGAAGTAGGCAACCTGTGCATCACATTCTGCCCCAATCTCCTTCACTGCACGCTCAATCTTGTCCTGTGCCACTACATAGTGGGATGCCGGAAAGATAAATGCGCAGTTAATGCCACGTTTGACCTCTCCTGTCAGCGGATCAAATTCCACCATCCGGTCAATCTCATCTCCAAAGAACTCTACCCGGATCGCATCTTCAAACGTAGATACCGGAAGAATCTCTAACACGTCTCCATGCACACGAAACGTTCCCCGCTTGAAATCCATATCATTGCGCTCGTACTGAATATCAATCAGATCTGTGATCAACTGCTCCCACTCATACGACATACCTGTCCGGAGTGTCAACATCATGTTCTCGTAATCTTCCGGTGAGCCAATACCATAGATACAAGACACCGAAGAAATGACAATAACATCCTTCCGCTCAATCAATGCCGCAGTCGCAGAATGCCGCAGCTTATCAATCTCATCATTGATAGAAGAATCCTTCTCTATATAGGTGTCCGTCGACGGCACATATGCCTCTGGCTGATAGTAGTCGTAGTACGATACAAAATACTCGACTGCATTTTCCGGGAAGAACTCCTTGAATTCACTGTATAACTGTGCCGCTAACGTCTTATTGTGTGCAATGATCAACGTCGGTTTATTCAATTGTGCGATGACATTTGCCATGGTAAATGTCTTACCGGAACCGGTCACACCAAGCAGCGTCTCAAACTGGTTGCCTTTCTTAAATCCGTCTACCAACTCCTGAATGGCTCTTGGCTGATCTCCGGTTGGTTCAAATTCCGAATGAAGTATAAATCTTTTTTGTTCATCTTGCATCATTTTCGCCTCCATAATCTAAAGTAAAAAAGTTGTCCATCAGTCGATAATACGTGCAATATATTCATCTTAAAGCCACACATAACTAATGAAGTAAATATCGAATATTTTTGAAATACTTTTACTTCTGATTATTCTTCATGAATTTTCCAATATCCTTTTCTATCAGACCCAACTCTACTGATCATTCCCTTATCCCTTAAACTCTTCATTACACGTCCAATTGTCCTTGTACTCACACCTATCTGACATGCCATCTCCTTGGCCGTAATTGCTGGCTGTGATTTCAAAATTTCTAATGCTTTCTGTTCTTCATTTTTTTCATTGCCTTTTTCATTGCCATTTTCATTGCCACTGGCAATGATCTTTTGATCTTTTGGCATAGAAAACGGAAATTCCACTTTTATAAAGTGCTCAGATATGTTGAAAATACTCTTATCATACACCTTTAAGATTCTACTCATACCAGAACCAAGCTGCTCTACCAATCCAACATCTTTGAATACACGCATCAATTCACGATTTCGCGGCATACTACTACAACTAAAAAAGTCCTGTTCACTCTGTCCAGGAATCAATCCACCATATGATGTAAACACCATTCTATCACTGAAAATTTCAAATACCGGTGGTATTTCGCGCGAAAAATCAGAATGGACAATGGTGTTAATTACAGCTTCCCTCATTGGGATAGGCGCGACCAGATTTTTCTCAATTCTCTTTGTACTGGTAACTTTCGTCATAGTCGAATTTTCAATTTTCAACTTTTCCATTACCTGATTCGTTGCTTTTATCAATGAACAATATCCATATTCTTCATTCTCAATCAGGTCAACCTTATCATTACCTGCATATTTCGCAACTTTAATAGATACACCATTTTCATCGGCTAACAAATATGCAATGTAATTGTATTTTCCATCCGGAGTAAGCAATTCCAGTGAATTAGCAAATTTTTCATTTAATTCTAAACCACATTCCTGATAATATATTTTTAATTGAGCGAAGGTCAAATCCTGTCTTGGTGACTGAATGTTGCGCAATGTAGTATGGATTCTCTTGCTATATAATTCATCAATCATGGATGTTGTCATCGGCTGAGATGATGTTCCCATTCTGATGAAGCAGCCACTTGGAGACATACCACTTTTCTTGATATAATATGGTTTCTCAAGCCCGCTAGAAATTATAATTTTAATAACAGGAACGTTGCCAACCGTATCACTGATAATATCAAACAATCCTAAAGTAGACGGAAGAATATTATTCTTAATACGATCCGCAATCTTTAACTGAATGCCATCTAAATCAGGAACACCCACAGGGGTTCCATCATCATCCAAGCCAATATATAATACACCACCTTCTCGGTTGTTCAGAAAGGCTACGACTTCTTTTTCTAATTTATCATTCAATTCGGCTTTAAATTCGGTACGATTATTTTCCTGAATCATTCTAAATACCTCCTAATCTATCCCTTCCAACTCTGCCCGGAACATGATCCGTCTCGTTCCCCGCAGCTTATCAAACTGTATATCATAAGTCTGCGCCGGACGATCCACTGCTACAACCGTACCCTCACCAAATACCTTGTGTGCTACCCGGTCGCCCTCTGCAAACACCACCTTCGGAAGCATCTGTTCACTGGCACCAGATGATATAATCCGGCTTCCATTGATACATTCCAACTGAGTCGCATCCATGTCACCCAAGAACACAGACTGCTTCGCACGATAACCGGTATCCTTATTCTCATACGAACTTAAGTAAAGCATATTCTTGGCACGGGTCATTGCCACGTAGAGAAGCCTGCGTTCCTCTTCTAATTCATCCTCATTTCTAAGACGGTAACTTGGAAACTGTCCGTCCACTAACCCCGGTACAAATACCGTATCAAATTCCAGACCTTTTGCGGTATGTATCGTCATTACCCGCACTACATCATGCTTTGTATCATCATCCTGTGCCGTAAACAATGCAAAATGACTGAGCAGATCCTCTAATGGCAGTATCTCCTGATTCTGTTCCTCTAATGCATGTATGATACTGACAAGTTCCGAAACATTATCTAACCGGGTCTGATCGATGTCCTCCTCCAAGGATGCCCGAAGTCCCATATCCAAGCATCTGTTCGCAATATCCGTGCAGGAATACTGCTGATACGTCTCATGCAGTTCCTTCACATTCTGATAGTAGGTGATCACCGATGCCTTCTTAATCTCCCCAGACTCAATACATTGTCCTAATGCTTCAAATAATGAGATTCCGTGCTTTCCGGCATATTGCTTCAACTGTTCCACAGACTTCTTTCCAAATCCCCGTCGCGGTCTGGATATCGTATAAGTCAGATCCATATCCCTCAGATTATATACCAGACGCAAATAGGCAAGTACCGTCCGAATCTCTTCGCTCTCATAAAACTTCGCCCCACTCAATATCTTATACGGAACTTTTTTCTTGATAAATGCCTCCTCCAACGAACGTGTCTGGGAAGCTGCACGTACCAGCACAGCATGATCCCGATACGGAAGATTTCTTTCCCTGTCCTGTAACACCACATCCGCAATCCATTCTGCCTCTTCCCGCTCGGTCTTCGGACAGTTATAGACCGGCTTGCCGCCGTCAGCCCGGTTGCTGATCATTACCTTATCAATCCGGTTCTGATTCGCCTTGATCAAAGAACCTGCTGCGCCAACCACCTGCGGGGTACTTCGGAAATTCTCCGTCAAAGCATAATCCTGCACTTCCTCAAAATCCCGGTCAAATCCGATCATAAAGGACGGGTCTGACCCTCTCCATGTATAGATATTCTGGTCATCATCCCCAACCACAAAGAGATTGCCATACAACCCACTTAATATCTTAAGCAGTTCATTCTGCTTATAATTCACATCCTGATATTCATCACAAAGCAGATACTGACACCGTTCCTGCCAGATCTGTCTCGCATCCTCATAATGACTCAGGATATATAACGCAAAGTTGATAATATCCTCAAAATCCAATGCGTAATTATCACATTGTCTCTTCAGATAATGATAAAATACACTCTCGTTCGTGTCGATTACACTCGCCAACTTCTGCTTTAACTCCGTCTTATCCGCTCCCATCATCATCGTGACATAGCCAAGCGTCTGCTTATTCGCATCTACAAATTCCATGAGATTCCTCGCCGTATTATCCTTCATGGAAATGCCAAGCTCCTCTGCCACTTCCCGGATCATGTCAATCTCTGCTTTCTTATCTAAGATCGTAAATGTCTTCGGAAACGACATGCGGTGAATCTCTTCCTTCAATATATGATTGCAGAATCCATGAAACGTTCCTGTAAAGCTATTACAGTTATCTCCCACGATCCGCTTCAACCGCTGCTTCATCTCTGCCGCCGCCTTATTCGTAAAGGTAAGTGCCACAATGGATGCCGAATCAATATACAGCTCCGTAATGAGATACGCCATCCGGTATGTCAGCACAAATGTCTTACCAGATCCCGGCACCGATGCAACCCGGACATATCCTTCCGTTGCATGAATAATATCCAATTGTTCCTTCGTCACTTTATCTGGTAGCTGCATGTGTATCCTCCGACTTGAAAATCTCATTTGCATTTATTGTACTATAGAATATAGAAAAAGTACAGAACAAACATTCGATTTATTCTGTACTAGTGGTTGCATTTTCGGACATACTATACTACAATCATGCTGATTACAGACAATATGATCCACAAGAAATGAGGTCACAGCGAACATGATACCATCCCCAATCTTTCAAAACATAACAGACAAGGACTGGAACGAAATGAGACAGCACGCTTTGTTGCGGGAATCTTCCTATGAAAAAAATGCTGTCATTTTCCATACCGGACAGATGACCGAAGAGATCGGCGTGGTTGTGAATGGCTGTATTCATATTGAAAACATCGACCTTCTAGGCAACAAAAGTATTCTAAGTGATATCTCCGCCGGACAGGTATTTGCTGAGACATATGCATTTTGTGAAGAACCGTTGATGGTGGATGTCGTAGCCGCAGCAGACAGCACCATCCTCTTTCTGAATGTAAAGAAAATGCTTCTGCCACAATATAATTCGTATCACTGGCAGACCACCATGCGGAACAATCTCCTGATCAGCGCCATGCACAAGAACCTGATCTTATCACAGCGAATCTTTTGTACCACCTCTAAGACGATCCGTGGACGTATTCTGACCTATCTTTCTGCGCAGGCACTTAAGCAGAATAATGCCCGCAGCTTTGAAATTCCCTTTGACCGGCAACAGCTTGCCGATTATCTCAATGTGGATCGCAGTGCCCTTTCCAAAGAACTTGGCAAAATGCAGGAGGAAGGGATTATTACCTTTCGTAAGAATTTCTTTACCATTCATGATTTTTTCTAAAATTTTACTTCTATTTCTTATATTTTACATATTTCTGCTGTATTGTGCTTTCATCATTTATGTGCAGGGAGAATGATGAGAATGAGTACAGTGAATACAAAAGATCGAATTGAATATTTAGATATTGCCAAAGGGATTGGTATCATTATCGTTGTATGGTTTCATGCAAGAGGACCATTTCACTCATACTTTAGTTTATTTTTTATGCCTCTTTTCTTCTTAATCTCCGGTTATTTATATAATCCGAATAACACTTTGAGCAATTTTATTAAAAGGAAATTCTTAAGTCTGTATGTTCCTTTTGTATTCTGGAATCTGTGTTTCCTTTTTCTACGAAGTCTGAATGGATTTTCATTATCTCATACCATCCGCTTCACCTTGAAAGTACTGTTAACACTAGACAAAGACGGCGATTATCTTGGTGCTATCTGGTTCCTTGGTGCATTATTTACAGAATCTGTTCTATACAAAGTATTAGACACTTTCCTAAGCAGATGGCGATACCGCCGGACATTTATTACAGTTGTATTCTGTCTGCGGGCTGTCTTTGCGTTCCGGATTGATTTGCCATATCGACTGAGCCGTACACTGATTCTTGGCATGTTCTTTGCAATTGGTTATCTCATCCGGGAACAATATGCCTTCTTTCTCCGGTTTCATACCCGCTGGTCAGTCATTGCAACCAGTATTGCATTCCTGTTAATCGGAACACTTACCGAACACACAATGGGTGATAACGAATACTCTTCTGCCCCACTATTTGTAATCGGAGCTTTAGCCGGATCTTATCTCACAATCTGCCTTTCTAAATGGATTGAGTCAAACCCGCATCCCGTCATGAGAAAATGCAAAAATCTCTGTTGCTACCTCAGTCGTAACAGCATTGATATCGTCATATGGCAGTTTGTGTGTTTTCGAATTGCAATTGCGATTCAGCTTATCGTATATCATTTACCAATTACAGATGTTTTGAAATATGGCAACCGCTTTGACACAAATGGTGGATGGTGGATTCTTTATCTGATCACAGGACTTTTTGTTCCAATCCTGTGGGCGAATCTCCTTCGATCGGGAATATGGGGTAAATATCTGAAAAAATATCACATAATGCGGTAGGTCCCTATAGTTATTCTTTACCTTCTACACATTTTCGTGTATAATTATGAGTAATTATTGGGTATTACAGATGGAGGTATTTTCTATGAATAACAAACCAGAGAACAAACTCGCATTTTCTGTGTTAGCTACTCTGACGACGGGGATTGCACTAGTCTATACATTTATTATGTTTCACCGGATTGTATTTGCCGTTGTGGGAGTCGGGGTTCTATTCCTGATCACCGCCTACATACTGACACAGAATATTATTGCATATATAACCATGCGCAACAAGTCCATGAATGTGCAGATCAAGAATTACATCGATGATATTTCCCATCAGATTGAGACAATGAATGGTGTACAGTCGAAGCTTGGCAAAGCTACATACCTCTATACGAGACAAGCCGCTGAAAAGGTAACGAACCTAGAGAACAATTATACCGAAAGCCAGGCTGCCTTATATAAGAATCTGTCTACCATTACCAATACCCAGAACAAAGCAACCAAACTAATGATCAAATATGACCTCAACAATACCACGAAGCTGATCTCCACGATTAAGGATATGCGGAATCATTTATCCGAGACTATGGTACAGGGATTCGATCAGATTCAGCCAAACAACGACGATGTTGTAGCCGTGTTGAATGACATTGTGTCTTATCTGAAATCCCAGCCACAGCAGGTCAATGAAGGCTTAAGTATCCAGCTTAACAATGTTGCACATGAACTACAGAATATTTCAACCAGTATCCAGCAGGTTCAGGTGCCAACTGGTTCCGTACAGCCACAGGCATCCGTTGGTGCAATGAGTTATTCTGCTCCATCTGATACCACAGCAGATGCTATTAACACGGAGACGGTTAATAATACAGCGACCACTTTCGATCAGGAGCCCGTAGCGGAAGAGACAAATGTGATAACAGAAACAGCAGCAATTCCAGAACCAATCATTACTGAGGAAGTTGCATCAATGCAGGAAACCACATCTACAGATATTACAGAGACTGGAACAGATACAATCTCATCTGTAGATACCATAGAAGAACCATTCAATACTTCCATTGCTGATATTGCAGCTACGGAAAGTATCACAGAGACGACAGAAACTGCTACACCAACAACCCTTACAGAAGATATTTCTATGGCAGATAACATCACAACTTCCATCGATACCGCCACAGCGGACGAGGCACAAGTTTCGGAGGATATCACAGCCAACTTAGGCATCGAGGGCAAATCATCCAACGACATGCTAAGTGCGGATGAGATTGCCACACTATTTGCTGCAGCCGATCCAACACCGAAGAAGGAAGATCCTGTAGTAGAAGAGGCGGAGGAAGAGGAACCATTTACCCCTACCTTTACCGTGGTTGGCAAATCGACAGATCCGGTTGAGGAACCAGAAGAACCAGCCAAAGTAGCTACGATTGGTGACGTAATCGCATCGGATGATCCGAATCGTCAGTTAAGTGCCGACGAAATTGCCGCATTATTTGCCGCAGCAGACCCGGCACCGAAGAAAGAAGAACCTGTTGCCGCCGAGGCACCAGCCACCCCAGTAGCCGATGATCCAAACCGTCAGCTTTCTCCAGACGAGATTGCCGCTCTATTTGCCGCTTCGGAGCCAACACCAAAAAGTGATGAAGAAGCAAGAATCGAAGAACAGAAGATGGACGAAGCTCTTGCCGCACAGGCAGCCGCCACTCCAACCGTAACTCCTGTTTCCGATGATCCGAATAAGCAATTGTCACCAGATGAGATTGCAGCATTATTTGCATCCCTTGGATAGAGGTAATAAATTTAGATACAAACTCAAAAAGGCCGCCGCATAAAATGCGACGACCTTTTTTGTATTCCGTCTTAAGCTTACAGGAACTTAACTGTGTTGATCTTAACACCAGGACCCATTGTTGAAGATAATGTTACGCTCTTCATATACTGTCCCTTTGCTGCTGCTGGCTTAACCTTAATAATCTCATCTATTAACGCTTGGAAGTTGTCTGCTAACTGCTCCTCTGTGAAAGAAGCCTTTCCAACTGGCACGTGAATAATGTTGTTCTTATCAAGTCTGTATTCAATCTTACCGGCTTTGATATCGTTAACTGCCTTTGTTACATCAGGAGTTACAGTACCAGCCTTTGGATTTGGCATTAAGCCCTTTGGTCCAAGTACACGACCAAGACGTCCAACAACACCCATCATATCTGGAGTTGCAACAACAACGTCGAAGTCTAACCATCCATCATTCTGAATCTTAGGAATTAATTCCTCGCCACCAACATAATCAGCACCTGCTGCAGTAGCCTCGTCTACCTTATCTCCCTTAGCGAATACTAAAACCTTAACAGTCTTACCAGTTCCATGAGGAAGAACTACAGCACCACGAATCTGCTGATCTGCATGACGTCCGTCAAGACCCATTCTTAAGTGTGCTTCTACTGTCTCATCAAACTTTGCGCTTGCTGCTTTCTTAACAAGTGCAACAGCTTCTGGAATATCATAAACCTGAGTTTTGTCTACAAGCTTTGATGCTTCAACATATCTTTTACCTTTTTTCATCTCTTAAAAACCTCCTGTGGTATTATCGGGAGCGACCCTCCCACTAAATGTAATAATCCTGCACCGACATAACTATGACTAGGTTCAAGCTACGCCTAACGGCTTGCTTTCACCAAGTTCTCTGTTAATCTTCAACTACGATTCCCATAGAACGAGCTGTTCCTGAGATCATGCTGATTGCTGCTTCAATGCTACCCGCATTTAAATCTGGCATCTTAAGCTCTGCGATTTTCTGAACCTCAGCTTTAGAAATGGTAGCAACCTTAGTCTTATTAGGAACAGATGAAGCCTTATCAAGCTTACATGCTTTCTTTAATAAAACTGCAGCTGGTGGAGTCTTAGTAACAAAACTGAAACTTCTGTCAGCGTATACAGTAATAACAACAGGAATGATCATTCCATCCTGATCTGCTGTCTTAGCGTTAAACTGCTTTGTGAACTCTACGATATTAACACCATGCTGACCTAATGCTGGTCCAACCGGTGGTGCAGGAGTTGCCTTACCTGCAGGAATCTGTAATTTGATATATCCTTCTACTTTCTTAGCCATAATCGTTATTTCCTCCTAATTCATGTGGTATACGGGACAATGCCCTCCCACTGTTCACGAACCGAAAATCTATTGATTCTATTCGTGTATAAAATGTCTTTGCTCTGGTGCTGGTCACACCATAATAATAACTGTTGAATTAATCCAACTTTGAAACATCCATAAAACTAATCTCCACAGATGTTGCACGACCGAAGATATCCACTTCAATCGTAACGGACTGCTTCGCTGCATTGATATCGGTAACTGTTCCAACGGTACCTTCCCAGGCACCAGCCACAACCTTAACGGTATCTCCCAGTTCCACATCAATCTCCATCTCAGGAACTCTGATTCCCAGATTCTTCATCTCTTGTTCGGTAAGAGGTACTGGCTTGGATCCAGGTCCAACAAATCCGGTAACACCTCTTGTATTGCGGACAACATACCAGGTTGCATCATTCATGATCATGTTGATCAATACATAACCCGGGAAGATCTTCTTTGATACAGATCTCTTCTTGCCATCCTTCAACTCTACTACTTCCTGTAACGGAACAAGAACTTCAAATATCTGGTCCTGAAGCTTTCGATTCTCAATTGTCTTCTCAATATCGACTTTAACCTTATTCTCGTAACCGGAATAAGTGTGTGCCACATACCATCTTGCTTCGTTATTATTCTCTACCTCTGCCATGTGTTCACCGCCTTAACCGATAATAAATGAAAGACCAATCTGGAACAGCCAGTCAATTGCTGCAATAATACAACCGATCACAATTGCTGCAACGATAACTGCTACAGACTGCTTGCCTAAAAGCTTCTTGTCAGGCCAAATAATTTTACGGAATTCACCTTTAAGCTCTGTGAAAAAGCTTCTCTTCAAAGATGCTGATTCATTCTCATTTGCCATTTGAAATCACCTCCGCAATCCGAATTATTTGGTCTCTTTGTGTAAGGTATGAGCCTTACAGAATGGACAATACTTCTTAGTTTCCATACGCTCTGTGTGGACTCTCTTGTCCTTTGTCAGATTGTAATTACGCTGTTTACACTCTGTACATGCCAATGTAATCTTAACTCGCACAACTTCCACCTCCATCTTAAATTGTATATGCTTCCTTTTGTCTGCAAAACCAAGCGTTAACAGAAGTTTTTGCACACAAAAAAAAAGCTCCGACATGCGTCGACCGTATTAGAATATCAGATGATATGGCAAAAGTCAAGAAAAACCTTGATTTTTCTTGACTTTTTCCCATTTATTTCCGAATTATCCACGACCGGTAATTGTGACCACAATATATGGTATACGATGCCTTACATCCACATAGACTAACCGGCTTTGCAATCGCATAAATCCTTACTCCCTCTTCACGACAATGTTGCCGTCTACCACCTCTAAGCGGACCTTCTTCCCCTCAATACCAGCCGCTTCCATCATATTCTCCGGCAGCTGCACCCGCCCGAACTTGTCCAGAATGCTATATTCTTCATGTGTGTTCTCTGACAGATCCAGTTCCCCGAGCGACATCTGCCGCAAGCTTTCTTCATAGCCCTCTTTCATGATCTGTTCCGAACTGATCTTTCCATCCTGAATCCGCACCACACGCTGCACCATCTTTGCAATCTTATTATCATGTGTCACGATCACGATCGTCAATCCCATCTCCTCATTAAACTTACGGAACAGGTCAAAGATCTTATTCGCCGTCTTCACATCCACTGCTCCGGTTGGTTCATCTGCAAGCAGGATCTTCGGTTGATTCGCCAATGCAATTGCAATTGCGACCCGCTGCTGTTCTCCACCGGATAACTGTTTCAATGTACTGTATCTTTTATCAGCTATTCCCACCAATTCCAACAAATGCTCCGCACGTTCTCTCCGTTCCGCCTTATTCCCCTTGCAAAATAACATCGGTGTCATTACATTGTCCAAGGCATTCAGATAAGGAAACAGATTTCGGGAATTGTTCTGCCAGACAAAACCGACCACCTCTCTTTTATATGTAACTAATTCTTCTTCCGTCAACAGACTCATATTCTTATCGTCTACAAATAATGTTCCTGCCGATGGGCGTTCCAGCCCGCCTAACATATTCAGGAAAGTTGACTTGCCGCTTCCGCTCTTTCCAATAATCGCCATCATTTCACCCTGAGCTATCGTAAGTTCCAGCCCCGACAATGCCATGACTTCAATCTCTTTTGTCTTATAAATCTTGACCAATCCATCACAGGTAATGATATCCTTTGTTTCTTTCACTGTCATCACCTCCCAATCATACCATCTTCCATCTCATATACCACATCCCCAAGTTCCATCAGATTGGTATCGTGCGTTGTCATTACAATCGTAACATTCTCTTTTTCAATCAATTCCTTAAATAGATGCATCACCGCAAGCCCGGTATTGGTATCCAAAGCTCCCGTCGGCAATGTAACCGAATCGGACACAAAAACGGTAAACCTTGGATTTTCCCTTGGTCTACCGTTTTTGCTATTGTTCTGCCTTGATTCCAAAGTAACAATACGGTCCACTATTGCAATATCTTAATACTACCATTTTCGGGTTGTATTTTCCTGCAAATTCCCAACTTGAATTTAACCACTCTACCGCTCTTTCTCCTGTTTTAAATTCAAATTCTATTTTGTATTCTCCGCCGTAATCTGTTACGTTAAAATCCTTAATAATTCCTGTGTATTTCCTTTTTTCGTAGTTTCCTATGCTGTTATTGTACTCATATACAATCGTTACCTTGATTTTCTTATTGCGTATCCAACTAAATATCCTTTTGATTTTTTGCCGTGTAACCCATACGCCTTTCATGTTTAATTATCTTCCCTCTCCATTTTTTCTCTAACCGCTGCCACTACATAGGCATTATTAGAATCCGCCTTGCCCTTTTTCACTCTCTCGGCAATCTCGGCTTTCATACCTTTAGGCAATGCTAACTCCATTCTGTCATAATTCTTATCCCTGTATTTATTCTTTGCCCGGGTTGCTGCCGTGGCGGCCCCGTTGTTTCTTGTGTCTATCTTCTTTTCTTCCATTGTGTACCTCCTGTAATTTTATACCGTAAGTATATCATATTATTTTTACTTACGGAAGTATATAAATTCCACAAACTTACGGAAGTATATTTGTGCAACCTGTCTATTGCTTTTATACTTCCGTAAGTATATAATATAATCATCAAAGGAACACAATAACAGTTTTCAATACAGGAGGTACGAGGATATGATTAAATTTGAGGTTGGTAAAACATACAGTATGAGAAGCATTTGCGATAGTAATTGTGTATGGACTTATACAGTTACCGCACGAACCGCACAAACAATTACTCTTTCAGACGGTGGCAAGGTTTTAAAGTGCCGTATCAATAAGCAGATTTCGGAGTATAACGGTTGTGAATCTGTTTTTCCTCTCGGTCGTTACTCTATGTGTCCTATTCTTAGGGCAACGGCATAACAATTAACGGGGTGGCGGTCCCGCTGCCCCGATACTTCAAGAAAGGCGGATATTATGGACTATAGAGAATACGAAAAATACATCAATGAGCGTATGAGGATAAAGGCAGAGAACGAACGCCGGATAAAAGAAAAATTTTCAGAGTGCGAAAAGTGGGTTGCTGATAATCTCATAGATTGCGGTTGTGTCTTTACGAATCATGCGGATAATTTGCAAAAACAAGGCTTTATGATATGGATAGATAGAGGGTGCAATATCTCCCATAAATGGTACAACCTCATAGATTGCGGTATTGCACCGCTTGACCTCCTGCCTTATCCCGATAGAAAATAAAAACAACCCCCAAGGCGTAAGCCAAGGGGGCGTTTTCGTGTCTGATATTCTTTTTTATTTAATAAATCTGTCTTTCAGTTCCTTTAAGGTATCCCAACCATACATTGAGATATACGCCACTACAAAGGCTGCGAATACCGCAAGCACTACATAGTACCATAATACCACAATACCCTGCATTGCCGAATATACGAACAATGCGACCACGGTAACAATAAGGGAAATGATAATAACAAACAACTTTGTAGGAATCTTCTTAATTCCCGGAAGTTCCTTTAACACTTCCACAATGAGGGATACGGCAAACGCCAACGCTCCCAAGATACCAATAAGTAATACTGAATTTTCCGCTAAAATCTGCATATTTCTTTACCTCCGTTTTTGTGTCCGAATCGGTCTATTTTACATCTGCTTTATCAACCCAACCATAAACGCCCTTGCCGTCCTGTGAGATACAATGGTAAGGGTGTGTGCCTTTGGTATTGATTGCCGTTACCTTACAGGTGCTTGTTACATTCTTTTCCTTGGCTGCCTTTGCTGCCGTAGAGGAAATATAAACCGGTCCGCCTGTAAATGTTACTGTATCCCCTTTTGAAACGGTTTTAGGGTCATTCTGTGCGGTTGTGGATACCTCTTTTACGGATTCCGCATTAACCCAACCATAAACGCCTTTGCCGTCCTGTGAGATAAGGTGGTATGGACGCTTTCCCTTGGGATTGATTGCCGTTACCCTGCACCTGCTTACTACGTCCTTTGTATAGGTCGCATTTTCCGCCGTAGAGGACTTATAAACCCCTCCGCCTATAAATGTTACACTATCGCCTTTTTCGACCGAATTTGAGCCATTAGACGGCGTTGTAGGTGTACTTGGCTTGTCCTGCTTATTTTCTGTCGATACGTCCGCTAAATCGCTTGCCTTTACGGCTTCGTATACTTTGCCCCTACGGCTTTCATATTGCCCCATTACGCTATCTTTTAAGGCGTAGGCGTGTATTTCTTCAAGTCCTACCTTTTCGACCCCTCCAAGGGCATTTCCTGCGGTCGTTGCAATCCTGCTACTCGCACCGCTACCGCCTTGGTTCTCTAAGTCTGCATAATAGGCAAGTGCCTTTAAGGATATAAGACCCGTCTTTACGCCGTTTTTGACATACCGGGTTATATCCTCATTTGCTAAATCGTCCTGTACTTCCTTTCCCTGTGGAGTGGAAAGTAACTTAGAAATAACCTTTGCTTCTTCTGCGGTTGCTGCTCTCTCCTTTTTATCCCACGCTTTCGGACTACTTCCGGCAATCTCATTATACAGGGTTTCCCCCAATATCTCCTTTGCCTGCTCCTGGTCCTTATTTACAATGGTCTGCAAGAGGGGCAATGCACGGCCCCAATAGGCGTTCCATTGGCATTTACCTATACTCATGCCGTGCTTGTTGTCGTTTTTGTTTACGCTTCCGTAGTTTCCCTCCTGTGCGTAAATGATACCACTTGCAACCGCCACAACCTTTTTAATCTGTGCTGCCGTTACTGCCATTATGTACCTCCTACTTTCTTACGCTTGCCTTATCAACCCAACCGTAAACACCCTTGCCGTCCTGTGAGATACAATGGTAAGGGTGTGTGCCTTTGGTATTGATTGCCGTTACCTTACAGGTGCTTGTTTTATTTACCGTCTTGGCTGCCTTGGCTGCCGTAGAGGAAATATAAACCGCTCCGCCTGTAAATGTTACAATGTCGTTTTTACTGATTGTTCCGCCGTCTGCGTTTCCATTATCTGCGTTGCCATTATTTCCGCCGTTGTCTGCAATGCCTAAAGTCTTTAAGATACCTTTAGCGTATGCAATTCCAAAGGCTCTCTGTTCTGCCAATGTGTCCGCCTGTGCTGCGTCTGCTGCATTGTCTACAAATACGCCCTCGCAAATAATAGACGGTGCTTTGATACAACGGATAAATCCGTAGTAATCAGACCCGGAAGAGTTAAGACGGGTCTTTAACCCCCTGCTATTCTGTCCGATTGCTTTTACCTCTGCTTCAATGTTCTGTGCAAGGGTCTTAGATGTACCGCCTTTGTGATAGTGGTATACCTCGAATCCGTCCCCGCCCCCGGCGTTGTTGTGAATATCCACCGCCAAATCCGGGTTAAATGCGTTGCACTCTCTGATTTCCTCGGTCAAAGGGTCGTTTTCATCTACTGTACGGCTCATTTTTACCGTTACGCCGTTCGCCTGCAAGTAATCACGGCAAGCCAACGCCATATTAAGGTTTACATCTGCTTCCTTGATGTACTTTACCGCTCCGGGGTCGCTTCCTCCGTGACCCACTCCTAAAAATACTTTTTTTGCCATAGGGCATTACCTCCTATACTGTGATATTGTTTAAATCAACGGGTATATCCTTTGTTTCCTCCGGGTATCCCTGTTTGATTTTGATAATGTTTTCTGCCTTGGCTTTCCAACAATACAAGGCAATTACTGTAGTTGTCGGCGTGGCTATATACGTTGCCAATACGCCGAATTGTGAGTAGTCGATAAGTGTTACCTTGATACCGATATACAGACCCACAAAGTAAGTAAAAAGGACTGCCACTAAAACGGCTTTTGTAAAGTTAGGCTTCGGCAGTTTCTTTTTACCCTCCGCCTTTAACTTCCTGTAGAGCCTGTTTTTATTGGCAATCCTAAATAACAGATAAAATACAAGGAATCCAAGGATAATTCCAAGGATTCCACATAAAAGATATTTCATATTCTGTTTTCCTCCTATGTTTCCTGTCCGTGTGCTGCTTGGTTTATGTGCTTTTCAACCTTTCCGATTGCTTCGGTCACGGGACCGTTGCACCCCTGCTCTTTCAAACCTTTTAAACAGGCAAGGACGGCATAGGTAAGTAAACACATCTCGTCTTTAATCTCTTTTATGTCCTCCTTTTCCTGCTTCTTTAAGTTCTCAATATCCTTTGTCTGCTGCTCCTGTGTCTGAAACCACTTGATAGCCTTATATGCAACCGCACCAATGGCAGACAACGCACCTATCACGCTTGCGATAGTAATAATTGTTGCTGAATCAATATACATTTACACTAATCCTTTCCGTTGATAAATAATTGGTTAAGGCTCTGCCGTAGTCCGTAACTGTTGCAATGCGACAATATGCCACGGTATGACGCTATTGTACGGTCCATTCTTTCCTTGCTTTCCTCTCCTGCTTTTACCTTTTCAATGTGTCTTTTCATATTCCGCTTGATTTTTACCGCCGTTTTCTTCTTTAGTCTGCGGTGGGTGGCCCAAATCCTGTAGCCTACAAAATCAATCCCCATACTGCAAGGTCTTATAGCGGTTTTATTGTTAAGGTTTAAGCGTAGGTTTTCATCTAAGAATACCCTTAACAGTTCCTTGACCTCTGCTAAATACTTCTTATCGTGGTGTAATATAATAATATCGTCCATGTAACGTATGTAATAATGCAATCCCAACTCATGCTTTGCGTATTGGTCTACCTCGTTTAGGTAGATGTTTGCGAACATTTGAGAGGTAAGATTGCCTATCGGCATACCCTTATTGCCTAATCGGTCGCATACCTCTACTTCGTCCGGCTCTTTTCCCATTGGTAAGCCAAACTTGGTAGATTCGCAATTTATAATCTTCTCTAGCAGGTCAAGTAATCTTTCGTCCTTTATCCTGCGTTTTAGGATATTCAATAATATTTCATGGTCTACCCTGTAGAAATACTTTGATATATCCATTTTCAGATAATAGTACCGCTCCGGCTTCCTTTCTGTCTGCCGTAACCAATACTGTAGCCTGTCGGCTGCTTTGTGCGTTCCCTTGCCACGCCTGCAAGCGTAGGAATCGTATATAAACGACTTTTCATAAATCGGGAACAACTGCCGATATATCGCCCATTGTACTATCCTGTCTTTGAACGGTAGCGACATAATAAGCCTTTTCTTCGGCTCGTACACATAAAAAGTATGATACCTGCCGACCTCATACGTTCCATAGATTAGTTGATTCTGAATATCTATTAAATGCTCTTCGTAATTTGCGTTGAAAATCAATACATCATCTCTGTACCGCTTTCCTTTTCTCGCTTCCTCCCAAGCCTTGTGTAGATTCTCAAAATCATATATCTTTTCGTAAATGTTCTTAATGCTTTGCATTTATCAAACCTCTTTACTGCTAAAATGTGCCGTACAAATCTACTCGGTTTTTAACCCTTTCAAACGTGACAAATATATATCTTTTCGGCTCGTGCTTACTAACTGTCTTTACGGCAATACAATTTTTTTCCTCGGTTTTCCCGGGAATGGAAAATAACCCCTTTAACCCTGTTTGTACTGTCCTTGCGGTCGTAACCGTAAGGCTTCTTGACATAGGGGCAGAGCGGAGCGGAAGCCAATGTTGTCGTTGGAGTTGGAACGAGGGTTATTCAAGTTGAGAGCGGACGGACCCGAATTAGAGGTATTGTTGAACGCCGACCCACGGATAGGCAACCACCGTAACTTTGTGATTATTTCCCAATGTATTTTTATTTCTGTTTTTGGTTTCCATTGACAAAATCCATATAACCGCCAATCATTCTACCGATTTCGTCTACCTTTCTTATCCATACTTCCCAAGTATGAAAATCTAAACAAGGCTTTTGTTTTGGGTATAGGTTTGGGTCTTTGGCAAGCCTTAACAGATTTCTTAATACATCAACTTCAATATCCAAATCCTGTAAGGTTGTTTTCTTGTGATACTTCTTTTCGAGCCTTACCGCCATTTCCAACATTCCGTACATTGTCTTTCTTATATCCCCGGCTAATACATATCTTTCCGTTTTCGGAAAGTCTTTTAGTTGGGGATTTCCATATAAAATCATTTCATAAATCTTTTCTTTGATTTTGAAAACGTCATTACCATTAACTTTCTTTTCTTCTCCCTGTGTTTCCTGTATTTCTTCCACGTTTTCCCCTGCCTTGCTGATTGGATTTCAGAATAAAGGGTGTGCTATCGCACACCCTATCAGTTATTCAGTAATCAGTTTACAGTTCGCAAAAAGCGGAGCGGAAGCCAACGCCGTCGTTGGAGACGGAACGAGGGTAATCCAAGAGGAGAGCGGACGGACCCGAATAAGAGGTATAGTTGAACGCCGACCCACGGACAGGCAACCTTTCGCCCTCTACGTTCGCCCAAAT
Source organism: uncultured Lachnospiraceae bacterium (assembly GCA_902762905.1). GTDB lineage: Bacteria > Bacillota > Clostridia > Lachnospirales > Lachnospiraceae > CAG-590. The sequence continues at coordinate 25,281 of CACWQE010000015.1, forward strand.
ATGGTCGTTTCCGTATGAGGCCCCGGAATCCGGGAATAAGCCTAATGCAATCAGTAACTTAGGAATTGCGGTACTTCCGTCTGCCGTAACATTCTTAAATACCGTATCCATATTTCCGCCTACTGTTGTAGAAATTTTTGCACCGTTAATCTTTAATGTGCCTGTCGTTCCCGGCTCTACTAATGTGCCGTCCGGCATAATGGCTTTCCATAGTGTGCTTGCTGCCGACATATCACAATCAAGTTTCATGCAGTTACCATAAGGGATAATCTGAATTTCTCCATTCATAAGGCGTAAACCGCTAGTCCATTCCCATACATTGCCGTTAAGGTCTGCAATGCCTGATGTGTCGTGGTTGTGATACCATGTAGGCTCTCCGCTGCCTGTTAATGTTCTCTGTGTTTCCCCCTGTGGCTGAATACCATGCTCGTAAGCGTGGTAATAATCCTTGCCGTAGTTGGTGTTTCCGTGTGGTACTGTTCCTAATTTCTGTGATAACAGATTGAGGTATGCAAATACTCCTGTCTGATTTAAATGCCAACCGTTGCCTTTCTTTCGGCACGCTGCTAATGCTTGGTCGAAAGTGATATAGTTTCTAGGCAGTTTCATGCCAAGAGAATAGGCACGCTCGTTTTCCACAATGTTAGGAAACTTAGAAACCCAAATAGTGTTTTTTTCTTCTCCGTCCACAAGCCAAAACGGCAATACTTCATCTGTGCCACCCGTGATAACTTCGCTATACTTCGGCTTTGAAACGCCGTACATAATACTAGGCATACCAATATCATCATAGATAACCTTGTTGCCTGCTCCAAACTGTGCTACTGCACCCTGTAAATCGTCAAAATTTGCCATTATTTCTTCCTCCTTAGATTAGATTAACGCCCATAATGTCAATGTGCATTTTGTCATATCGAACGGTAACGGCTTACGCTCTGTAATCGGGTTGTCGTTTTCGTCCTTTTCGCCTGTGTCTACAATCTCGTATCTTCTAGCCGGGATAGTAACCTGTGCCACATATTCCCTTGCTTCGGTATTCACGCCAACGGTTAATCCGTCCTGTGTATCCTTGCAAATATCAAGCGTTACCTCTTCGTCACGCTCACGGCTCTTAATATTTACCATAAGTTCATCATCTCCAAAGATGATTTTAGTACCCGATACCTCATAAGCGATTTTCTCGCCCTCGTTTTTCTCAACTACAATAATCTTTGCTGTTGCCATTATCTTTTACCTCCTAATCTCTGTAATTCCCTGTACGCTTCATTAGAACGTACTGCGATATGTTCCGCTGCTTCTCTCTGTGCTGCGGTAGCATTTGCACCGCTCACACCGTAAGCCTTTAATACTGCTGCCGTCTGTGCCTTTCTTGCGTCACTCTTGATAATTACGTTTGCCATTATGCGTAACCTCCCTGTACGGTGCATTTTACAGATACCGTCTTGGCGGCCCCGGTAAATTCAATCTTGAAACCGTTTAACTGCTTATCGGTAATCTTGATTTCTCCTATACCTCCTGCGTCCTCTGTGGTTGCTTCCACGAATACGGTATAGTCCAAGTTCCCTCTTGGTGTAACAAGTGCAAGGGTTTTTTTGGAGTTATTAAAAGGGTACTCTTTGGAATTGGTTAAGGTGGCTTCGATAATCTCGCCTGTTAATCCTTTAATCCTACTTTCTGCCATTTTTACCTTTAACATTGCAAGACCCGCAACCTCTCCGGCTGCCAAAATGCGTTGCTCCATATCGTTAAAGTTCTTGGCGTTCTGCGGTGTTCCCTCCTGTATAACTTCGCCCTCTACCGCTTCGTGGGTTATTGTACCGTCTGCGTTCTGTACTTCCTTGTAACGGTTAGAATACTGCGTTACATGGTCTTTCCAAATCTTGAATAATCCCATTTTTGCTATTCCTCCTTAAAGTTAAAACTAAAGCGGTACAGTACGCCCTGCTGCACCCCTTTTAACTTGATTGCTTCGGACTTTTCCGCCCACAACTGATTAGAAATGTCATACAACTGTATTTTCGTAATCGTTGTTGACCCCGATACTTCCGGGGTAATGGAAATGCTAAGTGCTACCCTGCCGTCCGGCAACCGCTCTTTTGATTCGATTTTGGCTTTGTGCAATACTCCGCCATACTCGACCTTGGCGTAAGCAATGTTTGTTTCGATAAATTTCTTGAAACTTTCAAACGCTCTTTCTGTCAGCATTTCTTTAATCTCCTTTTCTTTTTATTTGCTTAACCGACTTGCACCGCAACGCTTAACCTCGTATTGGTAACTTTCGGTATCTGCCGTTGTTGTCATTCCCTTATCAGATATTCCCGATTCTGTATTTACTGTTGGCTCTGTACCTGTTACTGCCTGCCCGGTCATATCTGCCGAATATGTGTAATTTTCGGCTTCGGCGTCTGCTGCTGTGTTTACCTCTTCCTGTGCAAATACGATATTTCTTTTCGGGGTTGTACCTGTAAAGGCATTATCAAATACATAGGCTGTTAATTCCGTTTCTCCTACTGCGTCTACTTCCTTGGATTCAAATAAAATATTTCTGTCCGGCTTCGTGCCTGTAAAATCGGAATCGAATTTATAGCCTTGTCCTGCTGCCGTGGCTGTCACTCCCTCGCTCCCTGCCCCTCCTACGGTGCTGATATATGGCGTTGTTCCTGCCTTGGCTTTTCCTGTCTGATTGCTTGAATATCCGTAACCTTTCGTGTCCGAATCGGTCACAATCTCGCTATCCTGTGTGGAAAATACTATGTTTCTATCCGGCTTTGTACCGGTCCTTACTGCTTCGGCAATGTATCCCGCTGCCTTTGCGTTTATGCTGATAACGGCATTTTCTACCGCTCCAACCGTATTTCTGTAAGGCTCTGTGCCTGCCTTTAACTGCCCTGTCATAGGCGTAGAAAATAAAAAATACTCCGTTTGTGGCATTACTACCACGCACATAGAGCATTGATAATACAGACCGTCTAAATGAGCCGTTAGACGCTTGTAAATGTCTACAGTTTTTATAATTTCTTCGTAATCCGCTTCTACTCTTGATTTTGTGGTATCAAGGACAATACGGAATCTGTGAGGTTTTCCGCCGTATGTAAACCATTCCTCAATCTCGCTTTGCGGGTGGATACCTCCTAAAGCCATTTCAACGGCTGCCTTTGTTCCTAATTTCTGATGTACTCTTATGCTATCCTTGATTATTGCCCTTTTGGCTTCTATCGGGTAATCATAATCGTACCAATCAACGTGCAAATCATACGCCAATACATCAAGCCACGTTTCCGAAAGATTATCTATATTGGCGTATATGATATTCTTCTTTGTTTCGTTTGCGGTTATGTGCAATTCCTCCGCAACCAACCGCCCTAACGCAAGCATTGATTTATCATTTTTTAGAGCGGGTGGAAAAGTGGTTAAAAAATCTGTGTCTTTTATATTATTCATCTTCCACACCTCCAAAGGTCACATTGCAATTTCTCAAAACCGCCACGCTTCCCTTTGGAATTTCAGTAAATACAGGGGTTGTTATATCAACCCTTTTTATGCCGGATTCCATAAGCATAGCATTAAAATAGGACGGGTTAATATCCCGCCCCATTTTTGAGGTCTGCCATAATGTGTAATTTTCTGTAGCCAATTCTACCGCCTGTTTAATCTCTTTCGTGGTCGCTGCCTTATCCCTTGGTATGTAATAGGTTGCTTCAATGTCAAACTCTATTGTGTCGGGTGCTGCCACTATAACCTTGTCGGTCATTGGTCTTATATCATCTGCACTTAAATACTCCTGTACCCTGTCAATCAATTCCTTATCGGGCAACTTTCCGCCATAAAGCATTATTCGCACATCTGCTACGCCGTCCTGCGGGCTTTCCGCTGATACATCACTAATCTGTGAGGATACCGACTTGGCGTGATAAGCATAACTTCCACGGGGTCCGGCTGTTGTATATGATTCCTCGCTTTCCCTCATGCGGTTATAAAATGCCGTATCGCTTTCCTCTTCACTTCCTCCTGCCGTTGTGGTTGTATTGGCTACCTCTTTGAAATATAAAAATTCATCTGATACCAACTTACTAACCTGTCCGGGTGTGAATCCATTTCCAACCGTTCCCACGCTCTGACAGATTGCCCCGACCTCTGCGTAGTTTTCCCCTGCCTTGAATATTAAATACCCTGTCGTGGCAAAGTTAATAACGCCGTCTACTGTTACCTCTAATTCGTCCGTTATGATGTAATCCTCTTCAAGGGTTGTAGTAATATAAAATCCAAGGGTTGTAGTTGCTGCCGTTGGCTCTAATCTGTAGGTATTATGGAATATCTCGCTAAGGGAATCCAAATTCTCTCCCTCTGCATATCGTGGTAGATTCTGTTTTGCGGATTCGTTTATTCCTACCCTTTCCTGTATAATGATACTTGCAAGCCATAGGATAAATGCCCTTACAGGGTCGGCAGGGTATAGCGTCCTGCCTGTGATTTCCTCGTATCCTGCAATAAGTTTATTTACCAACGCTTCGGTATCCGTATCTACAAACTCAACCTCGGGTAAATTACTCGGTATATTCCTCTGTGTCGTATTCGCCATTTATTTCTACCTCCACTATCGGTTTTAATATGCCCCTCTCATAGTCAACCGAAAAATCAATATTCACAATTTCCGCCCTTGGCTCGTATTGCTCTGTCTTATCGTAAATATCCGTTGTGGCTAATGCTTTTGCCGTTTCTATCGGTTTATCTATGTATGTGGCATTTAATCCTAATGCCCGGTCAAGTGGTACGTCATATTCGATTGACGAATACAGAAACCAAAGATTTTGTATTACTTCCTCTTCTACCGTTGCCGGGTTAATATTTATCTGTTCTTCCTGTGTTGTGTCTATTGTGTAACTCATGCTCTCCTACCTTTCCGGGTATTCCTCAATGGAAATACTGCTTTTTGCTATAAGTAGGTTGCCGTTGCCGTCAAATCTCGTATAATCTTTTGAGTGGGAAACAATAACCCATTTTGTGCCGTATTTCTTCCCACCGATAACAAGGGTTAATATCTTGCCTTTCTTCCTGTACTTGTCTATTTTGTCCTGCATTTTCTTAGGGTTTACACCAAGATAAGCGGACCAATAGACGGAAAAACTCGCCGTGTCGGTATCGTTATACTGAAATTCCAACAAAGGCTTTTTGTTGTGCCTTGTATGCTTGGCGTAATTGGTCTTGCTGTCAATCTTCAATCCCTCAAACGTCTTTACGGTATTTTGAGATACTGAAAAAACAATATCTCCTAACGTGCCTATCTGTGCCATTAGATACCTCCTAAAATAAAACCGTCGCCCTCTCCGTCCGGCTTAAACAGGCATAAGACCCATTGCCCGACTTTAGGTATCCACGGCTTAATAATTACCTCGCACTCCGCCCCACAACTACCGCTGATAATCTTTATTTCCGCCGTTGGGGGATTCTGTACTATTTTTAAATCTCCTGTCACTATTCCCTGGTCCTGTATCTTTACTCTTGCGGTCATCTTTGCCGAATTTACATTACTTACGATACCGACCCTTACAATATCCTTTAACTCCTGTATATCGTTATCATTGTAATTCAATCAATATCCCTCCAAACAACTGCGTAATTTAATTTGTACCTTGTATCCTCCTGTAATACTGTGTGTTGCCTGTTCTACAATGTACTTTCCGTTAAATTCTCCGTATCCGTAGACCCTAACCGTAATACCTGCTACATAGTCCACATCTCCAACAAGCGTAAATTCTGCCGTTGTTTCCCCTTTGTTCTTTGCTCTAAGGGATTTTCTCGCTAATTCCTTGGCTTCCGCAACGTTTGATACCTTTTGCTTTACTTCCAAGGTCTGACCGTCTGAATTTGCGTTTTCCGGGGTGTATGTGGCTTCTATGGTCTGTTTTGTGTCCGGGTCGGTGTAGATAACGTGACAGGACGAATAGGCGGTATCTGCCGTCTTTGTAGAGAAACTATAACTAAGTATGTTTCCTTTTCCTGCCTTTATCTTCTTGACCTCTTTTTTCTTCTCGTAATCGGCAGCGTCAAACAATACGATTGTTTTTGACGTAACTTTAAGGGATATTCCGGCTTTCTTGCACATTTTTTTCAAAAATGCTATATCGGTCATGTTTACCTGTTCTCTCCGTTTGTATACCGGGTTGGAATTAGACAAATACATAACCTTAAATTTACTTCGTTTCCCTATCTTTTCTGCCATATTTTTAAGCGTGGTATTTTCCCATACCCTGCTACGCTTTGTCTGTCTTAATTCTGCCTTGTAAGGTATTGAGGTAGCCTTTATACTTAATTTCTGCGGTGGCCCCGTATAACTCACGCTATCAATTTCAAATACGCCACAATCCAATACTTTATCTTTTCCGTCTGAATAAGGGTTTTTCTGAATAACTAAAGCGTGTATTTCCGTGCCTTTGAACGCTCTTTTTTCGGATACCTTGGTAGTCTTTTTCGTTGTGACCGTTTCGCCCTCGACATCTGAAGCGTTGACCCAACCGTAAACTTTCTTTCCGTCCTGTGAGATAAGGTGGTAGGGGTGGGCGTTTGAATTTGCAATAGTGCATTTACACTTACTCGCCCCTCTTGTTACTGTCGGTTCTGCTGCCATTGATGAAATATAAACCGGTCCGCCTTTAAACTGTACGATATTTCCTACCTTTACCTCTCCTTTTGTGGTAACTGTTTCGGATTTTGCCGTTTTATTTGTATTAAGCCAATCCTTAATCCATTTACCCTCTCTATCATCAAGCGATATAGATATATCGTCCGTTTCGTCCTCTTCCTTGTCCGTGAAAGACAGGGATAACAGGTACTTTGAAAGGTCTTTGGATATATCCTTGCCCTTAAAATAGAGTTTAACCGCCGTTCTTCTTGCTAACGTCCTGTCACTCACTTACTGTTACCCCTCCTTGCTTCCACGGTGGCAAGGATTCCGATACCTCTAATTCAATTTCCGGCAGGGTCAACGTAACGCCTGCCGGAAAAATAAAGGTATCCTTATGCTCTAAATTTGCCTTAATCAAGGTATCCATATACATTTCATTGCCCCAAACTTTGTAGGCTACTGTATCCCATGTATCCCCCGATATTGTGGTATAAGTATTAAGCATAAGCAACCCTGCCCTCCTGTTCTTTCTGTTCTTTCAGAATCGCCCGGATAATATCCCGTAACTTTTCTAAAAATTCCTCGTCATACTGTTGCAACTGTTCTTTGATTTTGCTTGTATCCCCTCCGCCTGTTACTGTCACGCTCGGGGAATTTGTAACATGAATCGTAATTGTTCCTGCTGCTCCTGCCGTTGCATTTACATTATTTGCGGTGTTGAGGTTGGCGGCCCCTGCCATATTGTTAAATATCTGCCCTGTTTGTGCTGCGGTAAATACTTTTCGGTTGGCAGCGTTTGTAATTAACTCTGGTCCGTTCTCTCCTGCTATAAATGTGCTTGGCGTTCTCTCTGTACCTTTTGCAAATCCCGGTATAAGCGGTATGTTAATACCTTTTCCACCTAATCCCGGCACCCAATCCGGCACTTTTAACTTGTTAAGTCCTCCAATAACGGTATTAACGGCTGATACAACCGCTCGTAAAGGTGCTTTTATGATTTCTCCAAGTCCTCCTACTGCACCGCTGAAAATAGACTTAATGCCCTCCCAAGCCTGCGACCAATTCCCGGTAAATACGCCTGTGATAAAGTCAATCAGACCTTGAAATACCTGCATAACGCTACTTACGATATTGGCTATACTCTGTAAAGCCGTTCCTAACACATTTGCGAATATTTCCGCTACCAACTGAATAACAGGTATTAACGCCTGTAAGAGTTGCGATAATACAGGTAAGATAGCCTGTATGATATTTTGGAATATCGGTACAACCGTGTTAAGCAGGCTTATAAATACAGGTAAGACCGTGTCTATAATCTGCGTTATGATTGGTAAAATCGTTTGTATTAACTGAATAATAACAGGTAAAATAGCCTGTATAATTTGTATCAAAATCGGTACTATGGTGCTGACTAATTGGATAAATACAGGTAAAACGCTTTGTACTATCTGCATGATGATAGGCAACAACGTAGATATGAGTTGCACTATAATAGGCAGAATTTCCGCTATCAGCGTTGCAAGTATCGGCAGTAATGCACTAATCAACTGTCCTAATACGGGCAGTATCGCCGTTATGAGTTGCCCCACAAGTGGTACAATCTGCATAATTAAATCTGCAATCATTGGCAGTAATGGTAGTAACCCCGTCTGCAATGTTGTTATGATTGTCGGCAGTATGCTTTTTAGCGTGTCAAGTACGCCTGTACCGCTACTAAAAAATGCGTCTTTAATTGCCGTTCCTACTTGGGTAATGATTCCCCAAAGTTTATCAAAAACGGCTAATCCCTCATCTCCGAAAGTCTTTTGTATAAACCCTCGTACCTGTTCTAAGTGAGTGGATACATAGTAGATAGCACCGCCCACCGCTGCAATCACTCCGACCAAAGGGGCAACTTTTGTAAGGATTCCTCCGAATCCTCCGCCCATATTGCTTAGATATTTTGTGATACCCAAGCCTTTAATCATTGTAAAAGCCTTTTGGACTGACAGTATACCGCCCTTGACCTGTAAAAAACCAAGTTTGGCTACCAATCCGCCCGCTTTCAACCCTACAAGTCCTGCTGCCACTTTTGCAACCGTGGCTATAACCTGTGGATTTTCTTGTGCAAACTCCGAAAACTTCGTTGCTAACTCCGCTACTTTGTCTGCGACCTGTCCTACATACGGCAATAGCATATCTCCTAATACCGTACCAAGGTTTTTAATGCTGTTCTTTGCTTTGGCTACCTTTGTTTCCGTGGTATCCATCATTTTAGCGTATGCCTGCTCTGTTGCTCCGCAAGAATCAATCATACCCTGTACGCTTGCGTTAAATGTGTCTACGCCGTCCGACATAAGGGATAATGCTGCTTTTCCTGCTTCGCTACTGCTAAACATATCAGACAATGTTTTACCGCTACTCTCTGCGTCCTCCTGCACAATCTGCAATACGTCCGCAAGCGAATAACCGCTTTTCATCAACTCGCTAAAACTCTTTCCTGTCTTGCTTCTTAAAATCTTGTCTGTCTGACTTCCCGACTTGCCTAATTCGTTTAACATACCGTTCATGTATGTGGTTGCTTCGGCTGTTGCGATACCTTTAGAGGTCAATGTAGCGTATCCTGCTCCCAACTGTTCAAGTGCTACGTTGTTTGCATTTGCGGTAGGGATAATCTTACCCATACTGCTTGATAATTCCGCTACGGTCGTTTTACCTTTGTTCTGTATCTGTATCAACATATCGGAAACGTCTGTAACTTTGCTTGCTTCCATTCCGTAGGCGTTAAGGATTGTACTAAGTACATCCACCGCCTGCCCGGATTCCGCAAATCCGGCTGTTGCTAGTTTTGTTGCACTCTCAACAAAACCTACTGCGTCTGCGGTGCTTTGACCTGCTGAAATTGCATTGTATACGTCCTCTGCAAGGTCATTTGCACTTTTACCCGTTTCATTGGATAGGTTAATAATCTCCTGCCGTAATTTCGCCATTGGCACTAAGTCCGTATCTGCAATAGTTCCGACTTTTGCCATTGCTGTTTGAAATTCCTGTGCATTTTTTACGGGGCCGGCATAAATGGCAGTACCTAACGCCGTGACCGTTCCAATCAGACCGCCCAACTGTGCCTTTGTCTGTGAAATAGCCTGCTTATTTGCTGCCTGTTTTTCGGTAATTTCCTGTACCTTTTTTTGTGATTGTTCTAACCGCTCATACTGTTGTCTTAGTTCGTCTGTATCACGCCCTAAGTTGTCGGTATTTACCCCGGCTTCTCGGAGGGTGTCGCTTAGTTCCTGCAACCTTTCCTCTTCTCTCGCCGTTGCGTCCTGTGCCTTTTGTAAGGCTTTTTCGTTCGCCTGTAACTGCCTTGTAAGTTCCGGCGTTGCTTGCCCGGTTTGCTCAATTTCCCTTGTGAGCCGTTCATGCTCTGCCTGTAATTCGCTTACCCTTGTTTTGCTCTTGGCTACCGCCTGTTGCTGCTTCTGATATGCTGATACGTCCTTTAATTTTTGGTCGGCGTTCCGCAAATCAGATTGTAAGGCGTTCATGGTCTTAGACGCATTTTTAAAGGATTGGGAAAAGTTCGGCCCAAGTCTTGCGGTCAACTGAAACATTAACTCAAACTGTTTAGCCGTTGCCATTTCCTACCCCTTTCTTTTGCTCTTCGATTATGGCGTTGTACTCGGTTATCCAAGAATCCAATCCGTTAATCGTTTGGCTCAACCAAAACTCTAAGCCTGTGTGTGTTTCTCTCGATAGCAATAGGCTGTTCCGCTTAAACCACTTAATGGGATTCTCTCTTAAAATCCCGTGCTTATTAAAAAATCTCTGCTCTTATTCTTGATTTTTCCAAAATCTCTGATAGGTAAATGGCTGATAACGTCACTTCCTACGCCTGCTGCCCTTGCTGCCAATCTGTAAAGGAAAGAGGTTGAAATTTCCGGGGATAACGCATACTCTCCAACTGCTGCCATTTCGTTTTCAATGGCTACAAGGTCATCTCCTATCAGTTTTTCAAAATCAAACTCTAACTTGGTGTAGGTCTTATCCTCATAGGTGTACGGCTTTGTAAATTCATGGACGTACTTACCTGTGTCCGAATCGGTCACATTTGCCTTGTTTTCTGCCTTGGTTTCTGCTACCTGTGTTGTTTCCTGTGCGTCTACTTTCTTAATATCTTCCATTGTCTTATCCTCCTAATTTTGTGTAGGAAAAAAGCACGGTTTCCCGTGCTTACTTTCCAAGTGCCTTTCTTACATCTGCTAAATAATCTTTTCCGTTGACATAATAGATATAATTCAACGGGTCAATTTCAAGCATTTTCTTACCGTCAATGTATGTAGCATAATAAGATACCGCATACTCTCCACTTACCTCCGCTGCACTCGCCGTAGCGACCTTGCCCGGATTTAACTTTTTCGGTGTTACAACAAGAATATGCTTAACAGATACTACATTGGTTGTGCCTTTTACGGTATCCTTTTCCTGTTGTGCTGCTCTCAAATCAATGTTGTGCTGTCTAGGCTCATGCAACTTGATAGCGTTCTTTGTAACTGTTCTGAAATTAAGGGTAAGGGTCATTGCTTCGACCGCACCCAAAATTACACTTTCAATCTTTCCGCCGATACCGGCCCCGCTGATTTCCTCGGCAATATTTGAGATTTCCGGCAATGTTACCTCTGACAATCCCAAATACTCGGTTGCGTCCTCGTATACCGCAAACCCTATAACTGTTTCGTCAATCTTCGGCATATCTCATTCCCTCCTTATGCTGCGAATAATTTTTCAAGGTAACTAACATCATATTCAAGTACAAAGTCAAGTTCCTTTGCAGGACTTGGAGGGGTAAGGTAGATATGAAAATGTGCGATACCTGCCATTAAGTCCGTTTCGGTGTTCTCTTCCTCCAAAAACTCAATGCGACCGCCTAAAATTACCTCTTCCGCCATAAGTCCATTAAGCCAAAGGTTAAGGCTCTGTACTACGGATTCAATCAGACGCTTGTTTAATTTTCTGTCAACCTTACTCCATACAGAAAGGATAACAGTATTTGCAACCCACCCAAACATGCGGGATACGCAATAGAAATAATCTGTAACGTCCGTATTGGCAGGATAACAAGCCGATTCATTGCCCCATGATACATAACCGCCCATAAGGTTTAATGCCGTGATAATTCCCTGTGAATTAAGGTAATTTGCCTTTGTGAGGTCTAACAATACCTCTGTGCCGTCTGCTAATGCCATTCCGTCAATCTGTAATGATTTATTACTTGCGGATTCGCACGGTGTACCCTTTCCTAAATCCTCATTTGCGTCTGTTGCTGACATACTGCCTGCAAGGTGTGTAGAATAGTGATACAGTTTACCGCCAAGTGTAAGCATGGGCCACGCTAATAACTCGGACGGCTGCGTAATGTTGTTTTTATTTTTCCACTCCGCAACCCCTGTATAGTCTTTTGCTACGGTTGTATCAACGTCAATAAGTGCCTTTCCAACAAATAATCCATTGATATTTTCCGCCTTTGCCGACATAATCGCTGCTACCTCGCTGTCGTGTGAAAAGTTCGGTGCAAGGAATAATGTAGGTACAATGCGGTACTTAGGGAACACGGAATCTACCAACTCAAAACCTGTAGATTTCTTTGTTGATACATCATAACCGCCGATAATATCCGCCTTTGTAACCTTTGTCGGGTCTACTGCGTTGTATTTGATATTGAGTTTTGCCGTATCTGTGGTAATCTTTCCACCCTCGATACGCTCCAATCTCAATACGCCGTCTGCGTAGATAAGGTCGTAATCTACGCCTTTTTCGTATTCCTCTGTCAATGCTTCCTCGCCGTCATATCCCTTAACAACTACGGTATCTGCTACCGTTTCAAACGGTAACTCTGTAATGCCTGCTGCCAACTCTGTATCCTTTGTGCTTTCCCCTGTTAAATGCTTCTTAGGGTCTAACACATTAACCATTACGATTGGTCCGTTCTGATACAGTTTGAAACTTGTGTAAATCTCTTCGCAAATATCGTATTTCTTCCAATCTTCGCTATAACCCATTGCCTGTACTGCTTCGGCGTAGGAATATGCTAAAATCGGCTCGTTTACCTTACCGCCTACGGCGTGTACCGGGGCAGTACCAACGATAAAATGAATACCGCTATCTGCGGTAACAGGTGTTGAAACTGATGTACCCTGTTTACTCGCTTTTACTCCATGATAAAAAGCCATGTTTTAATCCTCCTTATGCTTATTTGACAGGCTCAAAACATCATTGTAATACTTGTTAAGTAATGTGCCTGTCTTTTTTACCTTTGCCTTGTTTACCGCAAGGCTATCTGTGGTAACGATAAGTAACCGCACCTGCGGAATCTTATCTATCGTATCCTTTAAATGCTCTTCCACGCCCTCTCTGGTCCCTGTGAAAATTGCATTTTCTACTAATCCTGTCTTTGTTGTTGGTCCGATATAAATAAATCTTCCCTCTGTGGCTTTCGTATTTGCCGTTTCCTGCGTCTTTTCTGCTTCGGTGGTAGTATTTTCCACCTGTTCGTTTTCAACCGCCTTTTCGGCTGTTGTGCGTGTTCTCGCTGCCATTGGTGTATACCTCCTATTCTAAATATTTTCTTACATCACGCTCCGGCTTTGGAAGTTCCCATATAGTCATCATTTCTCCAATCTGATAAACTTCTAAATCATCATCATACATAATGCTTTCTATTGGCTTCTGACAGGAATAACGATTATCAATAACAACGTCCTCTAATAACTTCGTTTCGATTCTCGTAAGCAAATTAAGGCATTGTATGTAATTCTCCTGTTTATCCTCCGAAAACGTCACGCAAATAATACGCACCCTGCATATATTCTCTTCATCATCAACCTTTTTGCTTAAAAGTTTTAAGAGTATGTAGGGTGCTGCTTTTTTCTCTGATTCCTTGTCGGGCAGATTGCCAATAAATACCTTGGGTGGTCGTTCTCCTGCTTCTTCCCCATTTTCCGGGACCCTTGCAACCAACAACATATCCTTAGTGTTTTCCTCGCAATATGCTTTCAAGGATTCCAAGAGGTCTAAAGGTGTCATGCTTAACCTCCGTTCTTGCTTAACAACCTATCTATTTCGTGGTCGATTCTTTGGTTTATAACCTCATTTACTCTATCTTCCACGGTCTGCATAACGGTATCATTTCCCACCATTTGTGGTACTGCCGGGGATAATAACTCTTTGAGTTTTTCCGTATGCTTGTTTTGACCGCTTCCACGGCTTGCGGAATACTCCCCCTCTTTTCTCTCAAAAATACCGATATGCCCGGATTTCATTTGTTGCACGAAAACATTGTTCTGTCGGGCAAACTTTGTAAGGCTGCTTGCTTTTAATACTGCTGCACTCGGGGTAGCCTTTTTCTTTGGCGTATTCGGGGATACCTTAAATTTTATAAGGGGTATCACTCCGCCGGAATATTCGATACTTCCCACTATTCCGTCACTACTTTGGCTTACGCTGTTGTACTTCATGTACCCCCTGCTGTTAAAATCTCCTGCCGATATATGGTAAGTCTGCCTTACCGCTTTGCCTGCTGCCGTCTTTCCTGCCATTAACCCTCTTGTCAATGCGGGTTTTAATACTTTCTTGTCGGCATTTTCTACCCCTGCAAGTATGGTATGTATCCTGTCTATGGTTTCCTCTGATACTTCAATCATTACTCGTCAAACCTTTCCAAATCTATAATTAACTCGTTGTACTCGTTTAAGACGTTGGTAATCTTGAAAAGGTCGTTGCCAATCCAAAACCTCATACCCTGTCTTGGCTCTTTCTCCAAGTTGCTTAATTTGACCCGGATAACAATAAATTTCCCATAGATTCCCTCTGCATGGTCGCTCCCTATACCGTTTCGGTCTTTGGTTTCCTCCGAATCAGATATGACGGGTATAGTTCTGTCTATCCCGTCACATCTGATTCTTTTTAACTCTGCAAATTCTTCTGTGTTAAAAAATGTTTCCAAGTCCTTATCAAGCATTTCCTTAAAGTTTTTCATAGGCTACACCGCCTAGCAGACGGTAGCCACAAGCCAAGAATCTACCTCATGCGGTACACAAAGAGGGGCAGAGTTTAACTGTAAGAATCTTCTTGCAGGCTTTCTTTCTACCCACTGCTCCGGGATTCTTGACCCCTCTACAACCGCAATCGTCTTTCCTGCTTCGTCCACGATACCAACCGCACCGTAGTACATGGAGTATTCCGCTTCGGTAGATAACAGGATAACCGCATTTGTCGGTACTAAAGGCTTGTTGTCCGGCTTCTCCTTGTCGGTCCAGTTATCTAAATACCACTCGTTGTAAGAGTAAATATCCATACCCTCGCCCTGTAAAGTTCCGATATAGGTTACGCCGTTCGGCAGTTCTTTAGGCTTGATAACTGCAAGGTCGTATCTCTCAACGTCAAGCAACTTTAATACTTCCTCGTCTGCAAGGAAAGATTCCAAGGCTTCATCTCCCATAATACACATATTACAGTTTACAAAGCCTGTTTTCTGTACCTGCTTACGCCATGCCTTTAACTGCTTGATTTTACCGCCCTGTGTTTTATTCCACTTTTCAGCGTCCTTTAAGATAACCTTATTTGTGAAATTAAAGTCAATTTCTGCCTGTATTGCCTTTCCGTCCTTATCAAGGATAGGGATTTTTCCCGTAAATAATGCCTGACAGCACATCCACTCTTCACGGCGGGTAATCATTTCGTCCAACTCGGTAAAATCACGCTGCATTTTCTCAACCGCTCTTTGGTTAGGGGATTTACCGTTGTAAAGGCTTTCGCCCGGTGTTCTCTTCAAAATATCATCAACGGTAGTAATTTTGTTAGGTGCTACAAGCGGTGGCTCGTATGTGTTGGTCTGAAAACCCTCGTTGTCGATAGTGGCCCCGCCGATTTTCTTATGTACGAACGGTGCTAACTGTCGATTTCCCTTTTTAAAGTCAACGTCAATTTTCTGCGTGTCGAAAGTTTCAACATTGCGGAAAAAGGTTGACTTGATAAAAGTATGCACTTTAGGCATACGCTCTACTAATTTCCCCATAGTTCTAGGGTCGTAAATACTGATTGCCATAATCTTTTATCTCCTTTTCTTTACTGTTTTATGCTGTTACTGCGTTGTCGGTATCTACTAAGAAAATACCCAACTTTCTAAACGGTGCTTTAAAATCTGCTGCCGTTGTTCCTGCGGGTACTTCGATAGAATCGCCGAAAAACTGACCTGTAAGGTAAATTACTACCTCTTCCCCTGCTTCGGCGTTCTCTGCTGCCAATCCGTATACATCTGCTACGGTATCTGATGTTACGGCTTTTAATTTGCCGTCTGTTCCAAGCACAACGGGCATAAGTTCTACGATTGTTTCGCCCTCTGCTACTGTGCCCGAATCGGTCACAACGGGATAATCCCCGGCGTGTACCATTTTAGGGGTATAACTACCTAATAACTCTTTTCCTGCTGCCATTTTTCTTTACCTCCTGTGTTATTTTGTTTCCGGGTATAACTTGTCGATAAGGTCGCCGTAAGGGTCCTCTTCGTTTTTGTCATGCCCTGCGTTAGGCGTAGGCGTTACGTCTTTTACACCGGAATCTGTAATATCGTCCTCACGGTCACTTAAAAACGCCTGTCCTGTCTTTTTCTGTGCTGCCACAATCTGCATAGCGAACGCTTCGGCACTTACAGGCTCTTCATACTTTGCCTTGTTTGCCATATCTTCAAAACCCGGCAAAGTGATTTCATCAATCGCCTTGATTCTTGCCCTTTCTGCGTCTACTGCTGCCGTTGTGTCTGCTCCGGCGTTGCCTGCACCTGCCAAAATCTCGGTTTTATACGCATTGGCTACGTCCGGGTGTTTCTGTTTAAATTCTTCCAATGTTAATCCCATATTGTTTTCCTCCTTGTTTTCTGCATTGGTTGTATTATTATTATGGCTATTGGCGTAGCCTAATAATCCCTTTGGTATTGTGTGGAATCTTTCCAATCCGATAGGTACGGAATTTACTATTACCTTTTCCGCATTTTCTACCTCTGTTTCTACCTCTGTGAACATTACAGAGGTACAAAAACCTGCGTCTACCGCTTCCTGTCCTGTAAACCAAGTTCCCTCGTCCGTCATAAGGCATTTGATTTCTTCCTCGGACTTGTTTGTAGTTGTCATATAGCAATTAACTATAGATTGCTTAATGGTTTCCAACTCCTTAACAATGTTTCCAAGGTCTGTAGTATTGTAATATCCCATTAACCCGGCTAAAGGGTCGTGTATCATAAATACACCGCCTGCGGATATTTCCACCGTATCGCCTGCCATTGCTATAATTGTGGCAGCACTCGCACACCAACCGTCTATTTTTACGGTTATTTTCGCCTTATGCTCTTTTAGGCGTGTGTAAATTGCTACTGCTGCAAATACATCTCCACCGCCCGAATTGATACGCACAATAATTTCATTGACCGCACCAACGGCTTTAAGGTCGTTGTTAAATTCTGCCGGGGTAATTTCATCTCCGTACCAAGAAGTGTCTGAAATTTCGCCATATAATAGCAATTCTGCGTTGTTTTCCTCTTGGTTGGCTATGAAATTCCAAAACCTGTTTACTTCCGCCTTATTCCTCGGTTTCCTCTTCCTCCCTGTCATTGTCGGGGTTGTCGGGGTCGTTGTCGCTATCTGATTCCTTACCTCCAATATTGGCGGTATCCATTTCTTTTTTTGCACTTCCTGTTACCTCCTTTAATAATTTTTCCTCACGTTTACGCTGTTTTATGTTTTTGTAAAAGTCTGTGCCTGTAAGTTCGGTTGTTTCTCTTTCCCTTGTAGAAAAACCGCCCTTTACTCTTAATTCTGCTGCTTCAACCTCTTTTTTCGGGTCTAACTGTCCGGCACTCGGTCCGTTCCATTCTGCCGAACAATAAGCGTCTTTAATAATCGGGTCGTTGAAAAATCCCGGGGCGTTAATCCTGCCTTTTGCTACTGCTTCACATAACCACTCTTCGTAGATTGGTTGGCAAAAATCAGTAACAAACCATGCACGATACATTTTAATTACCTTGAAAAACTCCAAAATAGCGGCCCTTGACGCTGAATAATTGTTACTGAACGCCATTATAAGTAACTCGTAGGGGATTTCTAACGCTGCCCCTATCTGTTTTATAACCGCCATTACAAACGGGTCAAAGTTCGGGTTGGGTCTGCCCGGATTAACCATATTTGCCTTTTCGCCCTCTCCAAGGTCTATAACTGCTCCGGGTGCAAGTTCTATACTGCCCTCATCCTCGCTATCCACCTGCATATCTTCCGGCACGGCTTCCCCGAAAGGTACATCATCACTTGCACTTTCCTTTTCAATGAATACCGTAAATAATCCGTTAATAACTGCTGCCAATACTTCCGCTTCTGTATAGCGTCCAAGTTGCTTTATGGTTTCAATTACAGGGGATAAAAAAGGAACGCCCCGGACTTGTCCGATACGCTCCCTGTTCATAACGTGTATTACGTTGCGTCTGCCTGTCTTTTCTCCAAAGGCTTTTACTCTTACCCACTCCCTCGGCTCTCTGTCTTGGAATGAGAGGGGGTGGAATTTTGAAATGTGGTATGCCACTACTTCCCCGTTTGCGTTTTTCTCCACGCCCTCGCAAAACAGAGGGTTAATGGTTTCATTATCCGGGGTACTTACCCTGTCGGCTTCCACAAGTTCAATTCTCAAATCGTATATACTACCGGTCCGCTTTGTTGTAGTCATTAAAGCGAACGAATCGCCCGACAATAAAGCATTGAGTAACGCCAACTGCTGCAACTGATAAAAATTATCTATTCTCTCAATATCGCAATTTGTAGAGTTCGCCCAATGTGCAAACTCTCTCTCTATGGTTTCCTCTAATTTTCTTGCTTCCTCGGACGATATGCCTAATATTTCCTCGTTTATCGTGCTTTTAAGGTGCAATCCTGTACCTACCGCATTGGTTCTAAGCCTTTTTATCGCTCCTGTGGCAAGCGTAGACCCACCGCAATATAAATCCCTCGACCTTTGCCTAAGAGTGCTTATATGCTCTTCTATATCTTCCCTGTGGCTTCCTCCGCCGTGCGTCCACCCGATAACGGCTTTTTTTGTGGCATTTGCACCGTAATTTCCGTATCCGCTATTGACAAGGCTTAATTTTTTCCTTGCAACTTCCCTTTTTAGTGCTTTTTCCGGGGATATTGCGTTTATTGCTCTATCTATCAGATTCAAACCACCGTTTTCTCCTTTCCGTGCTTATTTTTCTGCATGAAAAAAAGCACCTTTCGGAAACACTCGTATTTCCTTTGGTGCTTTTGCTATTTTATATAATATCATAAAAAATCGGGCAATGGCGGGCAATCTTTTATAAATCTCTTGGTACAATCCTGTAAACCTTGTTTCTGCCCTTTTTCTTGGCTATATTTTGCAATTCTGCTACCTTATTGCTCCAATACTCTACCTGCTTGCGTATTTCGCCCAAATTTGCCCTTGTAAACGATTTTCCGCCTATAGTATAGGCTTGGTTAATTGCTACCTGTGTTTCGGCTTCAAGCCACATATCCAAGTGTCTTTTTGCTGTTTCTAATGTAATTGCTGCCATTATGTGATACCTCCGCTTCTAGTTCCTCGCCGTCTGCTTCTTTTCGGCGGTGTTTGTGTGCTTCCTGTTTCTTTTTTAGGCGGTTCTTTGAGGGTTAAACCTGTAATCTCTATTGCTGCCTGTGCGTAGTTACGGCAATCTAAAGGCTCATTTCTCTTTGTTTCGCCTGTTAATTCCCATACAAAGTACGGTCTGCCTTTTTTGTACTTCAATACCTGTTTCTCTGCGGTTAATCCCTTAAAATAATCCTCGTCATACCCCCTTATATATTCGTTTTCATCTTTCGGGAAGTGGCAGTATCCGGGGCCCTCTTCCTCAATCTGCAATCTCTGTAGCAAAAGTGACTTTCCTGTATCTACGCCCAAGGTAAATAAATAAGCCTGCTCCCTGTTATTCTTGCTTGGCTTTGATATGTACGGTCTTGCCGTTCCCTCATTACCTCCTTTGATAGCAAATATCTTTCTTGCTGTCCTCTGTTTACAGAATTTGTATACTTTGTTGGTAAAGTGTCCGCCGGAATCCATACAGGCACATGATATACGCATTTCTGTACCGTCCGCTTTCTTAAATGTCTGCTTTAGAAAATCGTCAAGGTTTTTCCAAACCTCTGATAGTTTCAAATCTCCGTATATCCTCTTGTAAATGATTCCGTATGATTCATGCTCTACGCCCCAACCGACAACCTCGACCTCGAATCTATCGTCCTGCGTGTCGATTCCTGCCGTAAGTGCTATAACCTCGTTTGGTACTTCGCAATGGTACTTCTCACGGCGTTTTAATAAATCGTCCTTACTTGCCTTTTCTCCCTCTTCCTCCCAAGTCTGCCCTAATTCAGTATTGACCCAAGATTTCATCAATTCGACATTGCCTTTTTTTAATGCCTGGTCCGCTTCTATAAAACCTTTTACTATCTTTTCCCACCCAAAGAACGTAGACGCAAGAGAGTTAAAATGGAATCCCCTTACTTTTCTGTTTGGATATTTTGCAATATACTTTCCCTCGTTAAAATGGTCTTTCCACTCAACCTCTGTATGGATAACTCCGCACTTGGCACAAACGTAGGTAGTGCTTTCTACCTCTCCGTCTGTGTCAATCTTGTATATCAGATTACCCCACTCCAAGGGTTGTAATTCTCCGCAACTCGGGCAAGGTACATTCCATTCCTCCATTGTCGAATGTTCGTACTCCATTTCTATACGGCTTGCCCCTTTTACTGTGGGTGTACTTGTGTCTACCTCCTTGCGATTCCAATAGGTCGTTAAACGCTTGCCTGCAAGTATCAAAGGGTCCCCCTCTGCTCCTGCGGTTGGTGGGTATGCGTCTATTTCATCTGCAAGCAAAATACGAATAGGACGGCTACGCAATTCTGTAGGACTATTTGCCCCTGTCATTGTGATACGTCCGCCCGGAAATGCCTTTTTAAATATCGTATTACCGCTTGTCCTGCTTTTCTCGTTTATCTTATCCCTTAATACCGGGGTATCCCTTACCATTGGCATAAGTCTATCCTTACTCATTGTTTCCGCAAGGGATAAGGTCGGTTGCATACAAAGGATAGTACAAGGGTCATAGTGCATATAATAACCTATGGTATTCAGTAAAAAAGCGTCTGTTTTCCCCATTTGTGCAGCACTCATTACTACAACCTTTTCTACCGTAATATCGGTTATAGCGTCCATTATTTCCCGCTGCCAAGGTGCTTTATCTGTATTCCAATTACCGCCTTTGCTTCCCGATTCAGAGGAAAGACGGCGGAATTTGTCCGCCCATTGTGATAATGTAAGGTCAGGCGGTGGCTCTAGCACCTTAAATATTCGATTGAAAAGGTCAATCGTTTCCCTCTTCATCTTCCTTTATTTCCTCCTTAAATACTACCT
Source organism: uncultured Lachnospiraceae bacterium (assembly GCA_902762905.1). Classification (GTDB taxonomy): domain Bacteria; phylum Bacillota; class Clostridia; order Lachnospirales; family Lachnospiraceae; genus CAG-590. The sequence continues at coordinate 46,378 of CACWQE010000015.1, forward strand.
CAAAGTTTGACAATTCCGCCAATGCTTCCTTTATCTTGTCATTGAGGTATAAAAAAATCTTTGCCTTATCTGTCATGCTTGCCAATTTCTCCGCTTCCTCGGCAGGAATTGCACTTAGCCGGGTTTTAAAATTTATCAGAGTGGCAGACATAACCCTTTCTATGTCCTCTGTCCTGTGCAACTCTCCTTTTTTTACCGCTAAATCCAATTCCTCGGATTGCCTTTTTGCCTTGGTAAGTTTCGCCTTTTCTTCGTTAAGGTCTATGTTTTCCTCGTTTTCCGGGTTACGGTCCCTTAGATATGTGATGTAGGCGTGGTTGGCTTCAATCAGAGAGTATAACCCGCCCTGCTTCGGTGTCAAAATTCCTTTTTCTGTCAACCTCTCAACATTTTTAGGGGTCATTTTTAGGAATTTTGCAACGGCGTTTTTGTCATAGAGTTTCAAAATCCTACCCCCTTTAAAATTTTTTCGGAATTTTGGAAGTCGATTTTTTACCCCGGAATCTAGGCAAGGTTTGGGGTCACGGCACCCGCATGGCTTTCCACCCGGCTACAGTACCTTTTGCCCTCCGCCCGCTCCGTGGCGTTGCTACTTCTTTGTTTATTATTTTTATACTTCAATATCGCTATCATCTTCGGTGTATGTATCGTCTATCTCTCCTGTGTCGGGGTCTACGTCATACTCTCCGCTTATCTTCTGTTTCATAATTGTATATCGCTTCTCTTCCAAGGATATACGGCGTTGTTCTAACTCATAGGATTTAATGCTATCCAATAGTTTAATAATGCGTCCGTGTATCTTGTTTAGTTCTGCTTCTAACTTCATTGCCCTTTCAAAGGCTGATGATTTTATGGTGGTTTCCATAGCCACATCAAGAGGGGTTGTATTGCTTCCCCTCTGTTCTTCCCCTGTATATGAGCCGTAAGGGTCGGGGTTATCCTCTGCCTTTCTAGGGGTACGCATTTCCACAACCTTATCCGTGTATAGTTCCCCTGTATCGTCATTGTTAAGTTTTGCTATACGCTTCTTTAGGTCGTTTTCCTTGGCTATAAGGGTCTGCAATTCCCTTAACATATTTTCTGATGTATCAAGGGTCACGGATTCTATGAGGGTCTTTTCTTCCTCGGTTAATTCATCAAAATAGACACTTGAATACGCCCCGTGTGTTTCTGCGTTTCGGTTGCGTTCCGGGGCCCCGTGTCCTTTTGCGTTTTGGTTGCCCTTTTGCCCTCCCCTTTTTTTCGGCTTGTTTTCAAGTGCTTCATTCCACTTATCTATACATTTCCATTTTCTGACCTTGGCAGAATCCACGCCCAAGGCTTCGGCTATTTCCGGGTTGCTCATAATGCCCTCGGAATCTAAAAAAAGTTGCTTCGCTTTTTCTCTGTTTTCGTCCTTTTTTCTTGCCACCGTAAAACCTCCTTTCGTTTGTTTTTCTATTCTCCGCCGTTCCGTTCTCTTGGAATTATCGCATTTTTGCGAATTTTCAAAATTGCAACGTGAAAAGGCAGCAAGATAGACTACTTTTATCCTGCTGCCTTTATGGTATTTTCATCTTAGCATTATATCATATAAAATCGGGCAATAGGGGGCAATCTTTACTTTACAATTTCTTTTAAAACTTTACTTTGTGATATGCTTCTGTTCCTTGCCATTTTTCCGCCTAAGACCTCTAAGGCTATGCACCTTATATTTTTGCTTTGCCGGACGCTATAGTTAATTTGTTCCGCTATGCGTTCCCATTTTTGACCTTGCAAGTAAAAACCGCAAATAATGGCTTTATGTATCGGAGATAGAGAGGTTATTTCTTTTAAAATCTCCGTCCTTAACCTCTTTAACTCCTTTATCCTGCTTTTAAGCACCTTGATACGCTCCGCCGTGTCGGTTTTTGCTAATTCGATTGCAAGTAGAGCCGTAGAATCCGATATATTATTACCATGTGGCATACCGTCATAATTTATTGCCCCTCGGGTATCATACAGGCTTTCGTACTGCTCTAGCCACTCACTCGTAACCTTTATATCAAGGTCAATATCTTTGTAAAATTTTAAGACTGCTTCCACTTCTGAATTTTTCATTTTGCCTATCCTTTCTTTTATGGCGGTCTGTATTTTTCCGACCACTTGATATTTGCTATTGCCTGTCTTGGCTTTTCTGTCTTTCTACTGCTGCCGTGCCGTGTCCTCCTGTTCCTACAGGATTCGCAAATATCTTTTGATACCTCGGTAAACGCTTCCGCCAACTCTCTTAATGCGTCCGCTGCATTTGCCAATGTATCCTCAAAGGATTGCAAAAGTTGATTTATTAAATCGCACGTTTCTTTTATTCCGTTTCCGCTTATGGCGGATAGAGCAAATACGGTATTTTCTAATAATTCGCTTGCCCTATTACCGCCACAAATTAAAATTCCCTCCTTGTATTCGATACGGTCCATAAGCACCGCCTAACCCTGTAAATAGGTCTGATATTCTCTTGTTTTATCCATAACCCATACAGATAAGGCGTTGGTTAATCTGCCCTCCCATTCTTTCGGGCAAATCTCTTTATCCTCCTGTGCCTGTGTAAGGATTGTATCCCTTACGACCTTGCCTATCATGTTATATTGACCTGTGCCGTATTTCTTACCTATCCACTCTGTAAAGGATAATCCCTTTTCCTGTGGGTCGGGTACATACTCGGGATAATCGCTCATATCTCTTTGACCCGGTAAATTCTCCGTTTCCTCTTCCTCTTCGTCAACTGCTGCCGTTGGCTCATTCATGCCGCTAAATGTTTCTCCTGCGTCCTCTTCGGTGTTTTCCTGTTCTTCCTGTTTTACTTCCGGGGTATCATCATAAGCCAAATCGCCGTTATCAATCATCAATACCACAATTTCCGCAAGGTCGGGATACTCAATTAAATAATTCTCCCAAGTCGTGTTATTTACTAATGTCATACCCTCCGCTGCAAATCTGTAAATAAAACTCTTTCCGCCGTCATATTCTACGGTGCTGCCCTTAAAGGATTTATCAAAGAATTTCCTTAAAGCCTTTTCAACTGCTGCCACATCTGACTTAACCTTAAATACTGCTCTGTTCGCTTCTCCTGTGATAGCGTGTTTTATCGCTTCCTGTGCCTGTTCCACCTGTTCGTCCGTGATTTCCGGCTTTTGCTCCTGCTTAACGTCCTTAATGTGCATTTCTCCTTTTTCCTCGTACTGTCTAAAGGCTTCCTGCTGTTTCTCTTCATCAAGTCGGCTAAGTTCGTGGGCGGTAGAAATACCGATATTACCTTTTTCCAACTCCTGCTTAAATTCCGGGGATAAATTATTGTCTATGGCTTCCATTCTTCCAATCTGTGTAGTGGACGTATTAAGCATTTGAGCCACAATATCACGGATACGCCCCATTTTCTCCCTTTCCTCTTTTGGCTTATCCTTGTTTTCCTCCTGTAAGGCTTTCTTGTACTCTGTCAATATCTCTTTTAACTGTTTTGCCTGCTGCACCTTTTCCCAATCGCTTAACTGTCTTGCGGTGCTATTTGTAAATATAAGTGCCAACTTGTCCTTTATCTCGTCTGATTCTTTTTTTATACGGCACGGCACTTTTCTATACTCTTCCTTACCCTCGCTTACCAATTTTAAGGCTGCCAATCTACGGCGGTGTCCTGCGATAACCTCATACTTTCCGTGTGCTTCCGGCTTTACTACTAAATTCTGCTCAATGCACCCGGCTAACTCGATTGATAACGCTAACTCTTCGATATTCTCCGTAGAGTAGAAATTATCTTTACTCGGCATTAAATCCTCTACATCAACCATTACAACGTCAAAGGTGCTTTCCTGTTCTGCCGGTCCCTCTGTTGCCTGTACTGCTGCCCCTTTGCTTTTTCCGTTCAATAAATCGTTAATATTAAATCCTGCCATTTTCTGCTTCCTCCTTTATCTCTGTTCTTTTCCTGTATATTCTTTCTGCGGTTCTGTCTGCTACTGTGTCCGAATCGGTCACAATTTTTTTGACCTCTTCAACTTTGTTTAATATATCCCATTTGACATTACCCATGTCTTTTGCTATTGCTCCTGTTATTCGTTCCAAAATATCCGCTATCTGCTCTCGTTTTCCTAATTCGCTTTCTAATTCTCTAATCCTGTTTTCTAAATTCCACACATTCTCTTGTAAGTGCAAATTTTCTTCTTTTAACCTGTCGTACTCCTGTAAGGCAATCTCCACGGTCGACCCTTTAATGTTGCTTTCTATGTACTTCCTGTACTCTTCAAGAGGTATTTGTACCATGTGTGGTGGTGTATATCCCTGCCAACCTTTTAACTCTATAAAATCTGCTGTTTCCTGTTCTTTATGTGGTGTCATTCCGCCTTACCTCTCTTTCTCGGTATGCAACCCTCGCAATCCTCGGTATCTCTTAACTTACTGATTTTGCAACCGCCTTTATGAAACCGCATTTTTGATATATGCCTGCTACAGTTCGTGTTATCGCAACGATTATCGCAAAATGTAGGGTAATTATCCGTGTTTATAATAATAAGTCCGCCCATTCTATCTATACTCCTTTCCTGTAACTTTATCCTTTAGAACGATACGCCCTACCAACTCAAACCCTGTAAGGCTGATTATCTGCTTTAGCATTGTAATAAGAGTTGTTACCGCTGCGTTACGCTCTCTTTCCTCTTTTCTTTCTTCCTTGGCAACCGTTCCTATTGCTTCGCCTGCCGTTGGGTCGGGGTATCCCTCTTTATTCTTGTATCCTCCCATGCTATACCTCCAAATATTCTCTAACAAACGCTTTGTAATCTCTTGCGGCCCCGGAACGTGGCGAATACTCCATAAGGCTTTCATTGGTAAATGTAACCTCGTCTGCCTTTTCTGTCCTGCGTATGTGGGTTTTAAATACCGGGTATCGCTGATTCTGTAACCATTCCTCGCCCTGTCGGCATACATCACGGTTATAGAACATTGTCACAAGGCAACCTCTAAACTTTAACTTAGGGTTTAACTGCTTGGCGTTGTTTATCTGTTCTTCCAACTCGTCCATACCGTCAAAGGCGTATCCGTCAATCTTAATCGGTATAATAACCTCGTCTGCTGCCACAAGGGCATTGATAACGGATATATTTATATCCGGCGGACAATCAATAATGCAGTAATCGTAATTGTCCTTGACCCTCTCCAATTCCTCGGAAAGTATAGTAACCTGCTGCCTGTCCTCGTCCTTAATAACCATGAGATTAGCGGTTAATAAGTGCATATTGGCAGGAATCGCATATAATCCGTTTGTAGCCGTTTCCTGTGTTACCGCTTCTATGTTCTGCTGCCCTGTCAGAATATCCGCAAGGCTCGGCTTTTCATAACTCCACACTCCGCAAGCCTTGGATAAATTGCCCTGCTTGTCGTTGTCAATGACTAATACCCTCTTTCCGTAGTCTGTGGCTAAGATATGAGCCATATTTACCGTTGTTGTGGTCTTGGCACAACCGCCTTTCATGTTGATAATTGCAATAGTTTTCATTCGCCTTTACCTCCTGTTAATACTCTTTGTGCTTCTCTAAAATCTCTTTTCTTGATTGCCCTAAGAATCCGGGCAAATACCGCCCCTGCCTGTCTGCCTAACTCTTTGTTCATAAAGTCCAAATCCTCGGCGGTAAATATCTTCTTTGCGTCCGGGTGGTTTATCATATCCCGAACCTGTAAGACTTCTACACCGCATAGGGTTCTTGCTCCACTTTTGAAATATTCCCTATCTTCCTGTGTCATTGGTATTTTTCCCATTGGCTACCTCCTGCGTGTGCATTGCACACTTTATACAATCTCTAAAGGCTTAGGCACTCTATAAGGTGTGCAATAGCCTTTTCTTAGGTGGACTTCTCGGCATATAATCCACCGCCTTTCTCGGCGTATGTGATAGGCGTTGCAATTTTTCACATTAAAAAATTACGAAAAACCTGTTGACCTGCTATACACTCTCTAGTATGGTGTACCCACTGCTATTTTTTTCACTCTATCCCTGCTACGGCTATTGGCTTGCCCTCGTCAGAAAACAGGTTGCCGACCTGTCTTGACGGCTCGGGGCGTTTGCCCCTTACCGTTTCGGCTGTTTTCCGTCTATGCGTTTAATGCTTCGTAAATATCCATTCCTAAATCATTTCTTATCTGTTCGTCTTTCATTGCTACCATAAAGAAACAATTTGTTAATATTCCTACTTTTACCTGTTCCCACTCTTCACGACTTAATCCTTTTTCCTCTGCCTTTTCGGCTAACATTGTCATAACCTCTTGTGCTTTATCGTTGTTTGTAAGAATATCTGCTATTTTACCTACCGTTTCCTGTGTTCTCTTCATCATATCTTTATTACCTCCGTCTGTTTTCCTTTGATGATTATATTATATACTTCCGTAAGTATAAAAACAACCCGGTAAAATAAACAAATATACTTCCGTAAGATTGTGCAATATGTATACTTCCGTAAGATTATTTCTTTTTATCTTCCATCTCCTGCCGTTTTTCTTTCAGATATTCCAAATACTCGCCGTATGTCATTCCCGGAGGGGTTATTTTCTTCTGTTGTTCCTGTGCCTGCTGCACCTTTTGGCTTAATACTGCTGCCTTTGATACTTTTTTGGGTTCTTCTTGTTTCGGTGGCTCTACTGCTACTATCCCTAACCGCCTTGCCTGTCGGTTCGGCTTTGCGGTATTGTATGTAATCTTGTTTTCCTGTCTAAACTGTGGTTTCTTCCTCTTTGTCTTTTTCTTTGCCATGCGTACCGCTCCTTTCTAAATCCTCTGCAATCTCTAACAGACTTTCCATACACTCCTTTATATTCGTGTCGGTCCCTGCCGTAATACTTAGTACGTTGCTTATCTGCTTTAATCTTTTTATCTGTTCTGGGTCAACTGCTGCCCTTTGCAAACACTCGGGGCAGACTTCCACGACCTCCAACGCTTTTTTACCGCATATATGGCATTTACTCATATTATCAACCCCTTATTTCTAATCCTGCTGCCACTCCACACGCTATTAAATAACTCATAAGCAATGTAAAGGCTATAAATGATACTGTTACGATTATCAGCACTATTAAGGCTTTCTTTAGAAACGGCTTCGCCCTTTCTTTCCACCAATACTTAAATACCGTTTTATAAAACGCTTTGGTTTTCTCTTTCATCTGCTACCTCCGTCAATATGTCTAATACGTCTAATATCCCCAAATAGACCCTTTCCGCACAAAAGACGCATATACTATTACCTATTGCCTTATAACGTGCCGTATCGGCTATTTCGTTGCCGTCCGCTCCGTATCTCGTCCAATCGTCCGGGTATCCCTGTAGGCGTTCGCACTCTACAGGAATCAAACGCCGTATGATGTATACAACCTTTTGTACTGCCTTTTTCAGAATATCTTTAATACTCTTAGGCTTGCTATGGATATTTTCCTTTGTCTGCTGTTTATCTGTGCGGACCACTAAAGGCGTATCGCCCCTTATAGTGCTATTTTGTTCTGTTGTGAGCGTTCCGCTCGTGTTACTTTCCCTGTATCCGTGGTGTTGGTACGCTTCATAGAAAACGCTATGTACGTCTGCCGTGGTAAGTGTCGGGCAAGGTCCGTTGACCTTTCCAACTCCTAACCCATTGCTTGCCTTATTCCGGGTTACTTCATCACGCAAAGGTATAACGCTTCTTTTTTCTTCGTACATCACACAAGGCGTTTGACCTCCGCCCCTCCCCATATTCTGTACTAATGTTGGGGTTTTATCGGTAAAGGTTCTTACCACGCTATCAGCGTGTGCAAAATCAAGACCTAAAACCGCCCCCCCTCGGCTACTTTCTGCTCTAATGCTATCCGTAGGTTGTCCGGCAGTTTCCGCCCTTTGTTCTTTGCTCTTCGGAGTATACCCAAGCAGGCTTTCGGACTTAAATAGTATTTCTCCGGCACGTTGTCCTCCAAAATCTCCGATAAGGTAGATTCTCTTTCTACGTTGGGGTACTCCCCAATATTGAGCGTCAAGGACTCTCCAAGCGGTGTCAACCTCTCCCCCTCTAACCATTCCTGCGGTTGCCCATTTTCCACTTGCAGGCATTGGAATATTGGTTTTTGTGATTTTTTCAAGCACGGTTCTAAAATCCGCTCCGTCCCGACTTGAAAAAGCACCGGGTACGTTCTCCCAAATAATGAAAGTTGGATATTTTCCATTTGTTGCTAACCTCATTTCTTCTATGATTCTGATTGCTTCAAGGAACAAACCGGACCGGTTGCCCTTTAATCCCTTTCTTGCCCCTGCGATACTCAAATCTTGGCAAGGACTACCGAAAGTAATTATATCTACGGGTTGTATCTCATTCCCTTTTAATTCCGTCACGCTTCCAACGTGCATTACTTCCGGGAAACGATACCTTGTTATATCTATGCAACTCGGCTCTATCTCGGCGGCCCAAATCGGCTTTATTCTGCCTGTGAGGGTTGCTGCATAGCAGAAACCGCCGATACCGTCAAACAGGCTGCCTAATGTCAATTCTCGCAATGTTACCGCCCCTTTCGTTGAATCCATAGCAGAAAATTTGTTATCTCGCTGCATACCGCCGTAATAATATCTGCTATGATTCCTATTGTCTTATCTCTTAATTTTGTTTTCATTCCTGCCAATCCTCCAATTTCTTAACTCTTGCCTGTAAATTGGCTATTGTGGTTTTCATTTCCTCAATCTGATAAGGCATTACATCCGTATTCTCAAACATATACAGTACCTCGACCGCTCTATTTACGTTGATACCCTGTTTTAATCTTGGTTTCTTCGTCTTTGGGTCAATTTCTGTAAGTCTGTGGTTTTTAAATTTCTTTTTCGGCTGTTGTGTCGGTCCTGGCATTGCTTTTTTCATCATACTGTAGTATGGAATCCCTGCCCCGGCTAATCCGTCAAGTCGCACTCCGCAACCCTCCCTCTGCTGTGTCGGTGTCAATGCCCTGTACTGCTGCCGTTTTGGCTTCCTGTTGTAACTTTTCCCAAATAATCGGTAATAATAATTTCGGTGTTATCATCATGTGTATGGTGCTTGGTGCTTCCGTGATTTTTTCGCACATATACACAAAGAGCAATCCAGCGTTTGCTTCTCCCTCCCAATCGGGATTCTCCGCCCTTGATTTCCTGTAAAGTGGTGTCTTTTCGTACTTCTCGCCCAACTCCTTAATAATTTCTATTGAACGGTCTGTAAAAATTACCTCTCCGCTTTCCTTAATCTCTGTTATTGTCAATAACTCAATCACTAAATCCTTTTCGCTCATTCTTTCCCTCCTGTTTCCGTTTTTCCTCTTTGTCTTAAATACCTGTCAAGGAAGTGTACCGCTCCGTCAAACTTTACCTTGTACTCTTCTATGTCCTCCGGCTTTAGATACTGTCTGCCGTACATTTCTTTCATATCACGCCATATATTCCAAGGAATAAAGAAAAAATCATCTTGGATACAGATACAAACGCCACACAATGCCCCTATCCTGTTGTGCTTTTCTAATACGTCCATTTGCGTATCCGTAAGCACATTCCGGGTTATCCTGTCTTTGGTTGTCCTTTTGGCTTCAAATACAATCGACCGACCTCCGTATAAGGTCCCTTGAAAGTCGGGTTGTGCGTGTTTGCTGAAACGCCCGGTAAACTCTCCTGTCCTGTGATTCTTGCTTGTTACCTTGAAAGGCTCGGGCGTTTTGTCTATTGTGGCTATGCCGTGCTGTTCGTACATCTTGCACCCGGCTAATATCTCATTTTCAAAATGTTGACCTTGGGCGTTGTTTATGCGGTTCTTGTATTGGCGTTTCAACTTTTCCTCGTCTACGGGGTTTTCTCTTGCCTGCTGCCACTTTTTCAACTCTTTTTCTGTGTCCGAATCGGTCACATTTCCTTGATTTATCAATGGTTTTCGCTCCTTTCTGTCAACTCTTTCCAAGGTATCAACCTCATACGCTTCTTTCCGTCCAATTCATAGATAAAAGATACTGTGCCGTTCTTTAAACTGTGTTCCGTGATAATATCCGTTATCCTCATTTCTGCCGTTCCTAATTTCCTTGGGTAGCCTGTAATAGCCATTCCTTCAACTATTGCTACCTCGACAATATCGCCTATCTCATAAGGGCAATGTGCCATAAATACCGCCTGCTGCATATTAACAACCGCTCCTTTCCGTAATCTGATGTATTTTAAGGGTGTAATACTCTTTCCCTTTTTCTGCTCCCCATTCTTCCCGACCCGTCTTTATATCTAAACTGCACTCTGCTATAAACTCGGGTCTACTGCTGCCGTATCCGTTTCTAAAACGGATTTTCTTAATGTCCATTCCTGTTGGTATGTATGAGTTGGGGTACATTTCAAATATTTTCTTAAACCGGACCATATAATACGGCTTTATCTCTCTGTATTCCTCTCCCTTTTCCCCGGAGAGAATCATATTAAACCATTTCCCCATTATCGGAAGTGTCAGCATTTTGTACCCTCCTTTCTGCTTCCTCTGTCATTTTCTTATAGCAATACAGGGTTGCTTTTACGTCCTCTAAGGAATCGTGAGCCTTAAACTCGTAACCGTAGTATTTTGCACACTTGGTAAGGCTCTGCCACCTATAATTACCGTGGTAACTATCCCATTCGCCGTAAATCTCTGCAAAGGCAAGCATAGGGTCAAACCATTTCTTACGGTCTACCTCAATGCCGTATGCTCTTAAAAAACTATCCTCAAAGGCGTAATTGTAGGCTATTACATAATCTGCCCGGTTGAGAATATCAAGTACCGTAGGCACATATCTTTCAAACGGCAACTCATTAGCGACCATTAAAGGCGTAATGCCGTGTACTCTCTGTGCGTCCTCCCAACTGTCTTTACTGTTTGGTCTGCAATACGCATTAAGCAGGGTGTTGTATTCTTCGTCTATGATTGATACCTGCAATACTTCATCTTCCCCGGCTTTAAATCCTGTTGTTTCAAAATCAATTATTGCTATCATCATCTATTACCTCCGTTCTCTTCATTCCAACTTTTATTTTTTCTTTTAGCAATATTTCCCTTGTACGCTCGTTTCCGTATATTCCCATATAATCTATGTCTTTATAATAAATAATCCCCAAATTATGGATATTGAGCCATTCTATCACAAACCAGTAACCTAATCCGTTATTGCTCGGCTTCCAATATCCGTCCTCTCCAAACTCTCCGCCCCTTAATACATAATCCGCAATTCTTGGTTCTTTTATCTGTAGTGTCGCTATGCGTTCCTTATCCTGTGTTATTCCGAAAAGGCAAAATACGCAACCTGTCCTCATGCAACCTGTTGTACGATATTTACACGTTTTGTCATCAAAAATAACTTTTCCATACGCTTGAGCGATTTCTAAATTGTTTTCTTTGATATATTGCAGTACGTCATTTTCCGTCCAAAATGACATTGGATTACTTACAGGATTTTTCATTTCAAATCCATTACATCCGTTTTTCATCCATTGTTGCTTACGGAATCTGCTTTCTTCTGCCATTGTGCCAATAAATGGTTTTTTGTCATTTTTCTTTGCAAACGCTTTAGCAGGCTTTTTTTTCATAACATTGCAGCACATATGCGATATTTCAAACGGTGCATTAAGTAAAAAACCCCATTTTTCTTGATTGTAAAGGCTTTTTCTCCCCTCTTTGTCAACTGCCGTTCCTTGTAATTTTGCTAATCTGTATGAATAATATCCTTTCCCCGATTTCAAGCCTTTTCTTGCCTGTGAAACACACTCGGCAACTTCTTTACTGATAACAGGGTATCCATACTTTAGTAAAACCTCTCTAAAGTTCATCTCTGGTCTTATAGTGGTTACATTTTCTTTGCTTCTTGCAAATATCCCTACCGATGGATATTCGAGACCCGTATTTACAAATACCGCTTCTATTTCGGGATACATTTCACGGACTATATGGAGTAGCACTGTGCTGTCCTTTCCTCCGCTGAAAGATATGTATACTCCGTCCTCCCCATACTCATTAACCCAACCTCTTATCCTCGATTGCGTCATTCTGATTTTTATATCAAGCGGTATACTCTGCATAATTTTTAAATCATTCTCACTATGTTTGTATCCTGCTGTCATTTTCTACCTCCGTTCCATTTTCCGCTGATGATAAAACATATACTGTTGTACGATACCCTCAAATCCCTTGTAACGGTCCCTGTCAAAGTTTCCGTTGTACTCGGTATCTATGATTCTCTTTATCCATGTGTCAACCGGGAATGTGTCTATTTTGTGGTATCCGAAAAGTGCTATACAGTTCGCCACCTTATCCCCGACCCCTGTTAATCTCTTCAAGTATGTTACTGCACAATCTCCGCATAACAGGTAAGGCATTGATAAATCTATTTCGTGATTGGCAACCATTCTTACGGTATCCGCTATGTACTTTGCCCTGTATCCAAATCCCATACTTTCCAACTCTTCCTTTAGCCTGTAGTTCCTGTATAAGGTTTCCGAATCCGGGAACGTGTAATAATTTGTATCCGCTATCCTGCTGCCGTATGTACTGCATAATCGCTCTATCAACTGCTTAATCCTCGGTATCTGCATTTGTTGGCTCGTAATAAAGGTTATAAGCATTTCCCAAGGGTCTTGTTTTAATATCCTTATCCCGCTGCCTGCCCGTACTGCTGCCGTGAGGTAATCATCTTTGCTTTGCTCTATAGTGTCCTTGTATATCCTGTAATCTGTCTTTAGGTCAAAGTATTCCTCCCAAATCTCCTTAAACTCTTCCTCGGTGCAATTAAGGTTAATCGTGTCAAGTGTCTGTGCCACTCTTAAAACCCTGTTATGTGCCACAATATCAAAGGTCATAGCGTCCAACTCATGCCAACGGAAGCATTGCCCGGAATCCGCTATCTGCTTTAGTTCAAAATCTCTTACTTTTATTACCATTGCTTCAATCCCTCACTTTCCTTAACCGTAGGTAGCAACTCCACCCGGTATAATCGTTGTACTGAAAATCTATCTTTGTTGGCTCATATCCCGGGTACTGCTTACGCCACACCTCTTTATCTTCCGGGGTCTTTGCCAATTCTCGCAATTTTCTAAAACTGTACTTGTGGTCGTTCTTCTTTTCCTTTGGCTTTTCCAAGTTCATAGATGTAGACCACTTCTTACAACCTTTCTTACGCTTGTTGATATAATTAACCAATCCCTCTATACCGTTTTCGTTCGGCTGCAACCTGTCGCAATTCACGAATCCGATATAGTCAATCTTTTTCCTGTACTCCCTGTCGTTTGCCTTATTCCAATTTATCCGGGTTGTACTCCACATTAACTCTAAATCATCACGGCTTAACCCTCCGTTTATGATAATGTGGTGGTGGATTCTTACCGCCTTGTCCTCGTCCTCTTCGTCCGGGGTGTACTCCGTCACAAGCATATATTTTAAGTCCTGCCCTGTGACCCTCTTCATTCTCCTTTTAACCCTGTCTAAGTAGTTATGTACGTTCTTTTCCGCTTCCTTTAGGGTCATTGGTAAATGTTCCTCGTTATAGGTTGCTGATATATGTAAATCATCTTCCCCAAAGTTGGCGTTGGCTATCTGAACAAAACGCCTTTTACTCCGTTTATCATTCAGATTCTTTTGAGCCTGTGAGGATTCCTTTGTTTTTCCTTTTCCTACTTCCGGCATATTGGTAACAGGTACTATGTCAACCTCCAACCATTCCTTACCGCAATAAATCCTCTTTTCTCTGATGAAATTTTTTCTTGCCATTCTATCTCTCCTTATACTATCCATGCCTTAATCCTGTATAAGGGTACATCAAATTAACTATATACTCCGTAAGTATATATAATTTAATAATGCCTGTGATGTTAATACCCCATACAAGGTCCTTAACACGCCCATTTTTATAGCCTTTTTGGCGTGTTTTCAAGGCTTTTTTGTTGACTTTTTGCAAGCCTTATAGTATAATTTGAGTAGGTGTAATTATTGCTATAAGGCAATGAAAGGTGTTTGCGTAAGCCACTACGCAAACGCCTTTTCTTTTTCTCTGTATACCTTTGTTGCGAATCCTGCTTTAAGGAATCCGCCACATTCTTTATGTCTTGCCATATAGGCACAACTAAGCATTACATGACCGCACTTGGTACATTCCAACTGTAGATACGGAAGTGCCGACACCTGCACATTTAACAGGGGCAAATACGGTATTTCTATATCGTTATCCCTGTAATACTGCATACCCTCCACAAAATCCGGGGTATCTATCGTATTACCAATAACCTTTATATCTGCCGTCTGTAGGCTCTCTAGTGCCACTATTTCGCCCCAAACAACATCTATTACCGTTTCTTCGTCCTCAACGATAAAATAGGCTATTTCGTCCTCTGTTTCGTGCAATATAATATCCTGTGCGTATATCTCGTTTCCGCTTTTGTCTACTGCTGCCGTCTGCCTGCAAAATGTATTAAAATTTATAGCGTACACATTTGCACCCGGATAACCGCCCCTGTCTATGTAGTGACCCTCGGGGCGTTCTGCCCCGTCACTTGGTCGTGTCGGCGGATTGGTTACATATTCGCCGTGTATCCATATCGGGTAAGGCGTATTACTGCTTTTGGCTCTCGCTTTCACTCTCACGCACCGCCCTTTCTGCTACCGTGTCTATGACCTCCATAAAATGACAATCACACGCCCCTAATGTATCATCTACACACGGCAATAACTGATGTATAATACCCTCCGAATCAATCCAACAGAAAACAACCACGCCCGATAGCCTAACCTTGACCGTTTCGCCCTTAAATCCGGGCAATGAGTTATATTCCCTGTCTACGGTTGCACGGTCTACCACAAACTCCCTTACCTCTCCGTTTACCTTTAGGGTTGTTATATCTCCTGTGTAAATAGGTTTTCCGTGTCGGTCCCTGTAATCCGTTTCCTCTCCAAGGGTTGCGGGGTCTATGTCGTAAAAATCCCCCTGTGGTGTTCCGATTTCTGCTATTTCCTCGGTTTCAAATCCGTATGAGGGCAGACCGTAGACCCATTTATAGGAATCCGTGCTTTTGTCGTATGTCAATCCTCTGTATTTCATTATCTGATACCTCGCTTTTCCAATGCTTCCTTGTACCGTTCGTATGCTTCTAGTGTTATGTTTCCCTTTTCCAAAGGACACGGATTTTTTACGCCTGTCCTCGGGTCAATCAAAATCATGCTCACAAACATACCGCCATAAAGCGTAAGACCACACGCACAAAAACGGCTATCCTTGTCTAAGATAAATTCGCAATCATAACAACATTTTTCTTTTGCCATTATTTACCGCCTGCTTTCTTCGGACACCATGCCGGAGAGGTCTTTATAGGCACTTCCTCCGAATACTTCGCACCAAACCCTATAAATCCCTGCATTTTGTATATCCTGTGTTCTTCGTAATACTTTCTGATGTACTCATGGTCGGGGTGTTCGCAACTAAAATTACTCCTTGTGTTTCCTACAGGTCTAAACCCTTTGCAGTATTCGCAATCTGCACATCTGATTTTATCCGCCATTCTTAAACTCCTTTCTTGCATAAGAGGGGTGCTATCGCACCCCTTTACAGTTATTCAGTAATCAGTTTTCCGTTTACTTCGTAAAAAGCGGAGCGGAAGCCAATGTCGTCGTAGGAGTAGGAACGAGGGTGATTCAAGCTGAGAGCGGACGGACCCGAATTAGAGGTATTGTCGAACGCCGACCCACGGACAGGCATATACTCGCCCTCTGTAGCGTCAAACCATACATAAGTATTGTTTTCCTCTTCCAATCTCTTTTCCGGGATAATACCCAAATCTCTAAGTGCCTGCGGAATCTCTGACAATTCAACCGTTAAATCCGCAATCTTTACGCCGTCATAATCCGGCTCGTACTCTTCGTGTTCCGGCAAGTCAACTATCGCAATATCTCCGCACTCTACATTGACCCTTACCGGTCCCCTGTTCGTCTTAACCTGCTGCCATTCCTTGCTATCCTTTGACAGGTCGCAATATGTGGACGCTGCGTAATTGCCCGGGATATGCTCGATAATGCCGTTTACAATACGCAATCCTGCCAACCACTCCCATACATTACCGTTAAGGTCTGATACGCCGTACTGCGTATGGTCGTGATTCCATGTAACCGGTCCGCTTCCTGTCAAAGTGCGACCATATCCGCAATTCTTACGCTCTCCCTCTTCGTTCGGGTGGTAATAATCCTTTCCGCAACTTGTGTTACCGTGTGGCAATACGCCTTTTTCTCGGCTCTGATTTAACAAATATTCCCACTCTACGGCGGTCATTAAGTGCCAACCCTCGCCCTTGGCTCTGCAAGCCTGTACCGCTTCGTCAAAGGTAATACATACGGTAGAGTCTACCATTGGCAGACTATACGCCCTGCCGTTAATAACCACGTTCGGATACTTGGAAATATAGATAGCGTCCGCCACCTTATCCCCGATTTTGAACATTGCCGGGGTTTCCTCTGCGTCCTGTGGTCGCATATAACGGCACATAATGGACGGTATGCCCCTATCGTCAAAAATTACTACGTTGTTGTGATGTACTGCGTTTAACATCTTCCTTGTCCTCCTTATTTTTTGGAATAAATTGAGTGTAACTTTATGCTTCCTCTCCGCTTTATGCTTTCCTCGGTATGTATTCCCGAATCGAAAAAAGCACAAAACGTAGTACCGCCAATAACTGTAGTTGCTACGATATGCGACCCGATATTATGAAACTCGCACTTGCTGACGTTTCGGTACGCTATCGTATGCTTTTCTGCCCTGCTTGCCATTTTGCCCCTCCTTTCTCGGTGTGACCGTTACTTTAATATCTACACCCTCTTTACGGGCAATCAGCAAAGCCAAGGTTTCATAAAAGCGTTGTGCCTGTATCTGTTCCATGTAACGCCCTCTCTTCCTTCATAATCTCTACTGCTGCTTCTTTAATCTGTCTAAAATCTTCTTTCAGAATATCCGCCGTGAGTTCCAAGACCTCCAACGGCAAATCTTCATCAATCACTATAGAGCCGACCATATCCGCCAACTCTCTAGCCTTTGCCTTATTCCCCTGTAGGGTGTCAAAGGCTCTTTGTACTTCTACAGGGGATTCCCGGTATAATCTTTGTGTTTCCTCTTTCAAGTCCACTTTCCTACGTCCTCCTGTCCTGTCTGATTGCTTTATGCTCTGCGAAGTTCGGGGGTCGGTGCTGACTTGGATAACTTAATACCAATCATAATTCCCTTAACCTGCTGCTTTTCGCTTTCGGACATAGTTTTGAGGATTTCGATAAATTCGGTTGTTTCTCTCTTTTCTCTCTCCGCCTGTAATGTGGTTGCTTCTAACATAGGCTTGTACCTCCTTTCAATGGTGGTCTATGTGACATTCTTTGTTGTCTATGCTCACATTATACGTTACAACGCTCACATTGTCAATTACTTTTTTATATTTTTGTTGACATTGCTCACAAAAGGCAGTATATTATACTCAAAGGAGGTACATAGATGAATAGTAGAATCGAAGAATTAAGAAACACTCTCGGGTTAAGTCAAGATAAATTCGGCGAAGCGTTGGGCGTTACTCGTACCGCTGTTTGTGCTTGGGAAAACGGACGGCGTGGAGTATCGGAGCAAACTATTATTTCTATCTGCCGGGAATTTAATGTTAATCGTGCGTGGCTTGTTGAGGGTGTCGGAGATATGTTTACCAATCTGCCGGAAACGATATTAGACGAATTGGCTTTACAGTTCGATTTATCCGTTGAGGAAAAAGAGTTGGTATCAGATTTCTGTAACCTGTCAAAAGAACAAAGAACGGTTATTATGAGATTCCTTAGAGGAAATAACTAAAGGGTCGGTTGCCCGACCCTTTCGCTCTACTTACCAGTATATATGTATTCTATGAAACGGTGGATACGTTCCAACGCTCGTACATCATTTATACTTGTAAGCATTTCAATAATGGATTTTCGTAGTTTTTCTTTCATGTGCGTTTAAATCCTCCTTTGTTCGGTTTATTATACCGCACATTAAGACGGATTGTAACCACTGCTGCCACGATTTCCATTATCTTGGAAATTATTTGTATTGGCTCTCGTAGAGGTCGCTTATTTTAACCCCTAGAGCCTTTGCGATTGTTTCCAACTGTTTTATAGTTGGAGATACCCTCCCATTTTCTATATTGTTGAGGGTGCTTTTTCCTATCCCGGTTAAGCCGGACAGTTTTACCAATGTAACATTTTTATCATTTCTTGCCTGCCAAGTAAGTATCTCCATAATATTTTACCTCCGCTATATAGTTTAGCGGTCGGCAGACAGACAACACACAAGGAGGTTTTCACTATGGGTATGTTTACCAAGAATCAGAAAAACACAGCAACTGTCATTTATGACGAAACAAAGAAATATCTTAAACCAAAGGACGGCAAGGTACACGTTGTTATGATTAACAGTTTTAGTAAACTGCTTAATCAGATTTTCGGTTGTGAGGATAAATATACTACTCAAATTGACGAGATTCTTTGTTGTATGCAGAATGACGGATACGAGATTTTGGACGTTAAATTTAACTCTATCCAAGGACAGGGAATGTCTAAAGAAATGGAGGGTTTCCATACCCTTATAACCTACAGATAATTTAAAAGAAAAACCGCCCGCTACTACCAATAGCGGACGGTTTCTAAATACCTCTGTTAGACAAAGGAATTTGATTTAAACGCAAATAAATTATAGCATAATTCCTATTGTCTTTCAATGGTTTTTATTTTTGTACCCATTTTCAGAAAGGCAGGTGCTATAATGTCGGTTAGTCATTTTTTCTCACATTATCCCACTATTGAATATAAAAAAGCGGCCCTGTATGTGCGGTGTTCCAAAGAGGAACAAGCCAAGTTTGGTGATACTATCGAAGCACAAACAGAGGACTTAAAGGAATTTGCCCGGCAACATCATTTACAGGTTGTTGATATTTACGTTGATGAGGGGCATACCGCACGAAAGAAGTATAACAAGCGTAAAGAGTTTGTCCGTATGCTGCATGATGTAGAATTGCATAAATTCCAATATATCATCTTCACAAAATTAGACCGTTGGTTTCGTAATATATCCGACTTTTACAAGATACAAGAAATTCTTGATAATAACGGCGTAACGTGGCTTACTGCATTGGAACGCTATGAAATGGAAACTACAAACGGTAGACTTAATGTAAATATCCGCCTGTCCGTGGCACAGGACGAAGCCGACCGGGATAGCGACCGAATAAAGGACGTATTCCGCCTTAAAGTCAAAAAAGGGGAAGCCATAACGGGTAGCCTGCCTATTGGCTTAATGGTTGGAGAGGACGGCAAAGTATCCATTGACCCGGATAATGTGCAAATTGCCTATGATATGTTTGATTATTTTGAATTGCACAACTCCAAGCGTGGTACTCTCCTGTATCTGATAGATAAATATAACCGCTATTTCTGCTATGAAACTATTTCCCGTGCGTTGAGGAATCCTTTATACAAAGGGGAATACCGGGGCAATCCCGACTACTGCCCTAAGATAATTGAGCCGGACCGGTTCGACCGTATACAGGTGCTTGGTAAACGCAATGTAAGGAAAAGAGCCAATAACCGCTATTATGTTTTTAGTGGTCTTGCACAATGTAAAGAGTGCGGACACGCCCTTGTAGCCAATACCACATATCAAAAACGCTACGACCGGGAATACACTAATTACAGGTGCAATATATACTCAAATACCAAGTTATGTAGTCACAACAAGGGAATCAATGAGAAAAAGATAGAATCGTATTTGTTGGAGCATATCAAACCCGAATTAGAAAAGTATGTTGCTGATTATGAGATAAGCCAAAGGCAGCAGACCCAAAAAGCGGACCCAAGCAAAATAAAGGCAAAGTTAAACCGCCTTAAAGACCTGTATGTTAATGAATTGATAGACTTGGAGGACTACCGTATAGAGTATGAGGATTTACAGGCACAATTAAAGAAAATTACAACTGCTGCCACGCCGGATAAAAAAGACCTTTCGCATATCCGGGCATTTCTTGAAACCGACTTGCAAACCATATACGATACACTCACGCCACAGGAAAAGCGTACTTTATGGAGTAGTATTATTGATAAAATCATTGTAGATAATGACGGAGGGATTGAGATAGTATTTTTATGATTTTTGTTGTACTATCTCGACCGCTCCTGTCGGCTCATCTGCAAAGATGACTTTCGGCTTATGTGCAATCGCTCTTGCAATTGCCACTCTCTGTTGTTCTCCACCGGACATCTCCCCCGGCATATGAGGCATATGATTCATCCGGTTTTTCAATCCGACCAGTTCCAGACATTCTTTCACACGTTCCTCTCTTTTCTCCGTTGTCTGTGCCAGCCGGAGCCCAAAATCTACATTCTCATATGCATTCATTACCGGTATCAATGCCACCGCCTGAAAAATGAACCCCATATCCTTGCGCCGCAGATATTCCCGCTCCTGTTCGGTCGCCTTGCCAATCTCCTTTTCTCCCCAATATATCTGTCCCTGTGTCGGGCGATCCAAAGCACTTAACAGATTCAGTAAGGTTGTCTTTCCCGACCCGGACCGGCCTTTCAGAATGGTAAGTTTTCCTGCCGGCACGATCATGTCAATTCCATGAAGTACTTCAATCTCTCTTCCACCTCCAAGTGGAAAAGATCTTGTTACTCCTTTGGATTCAATCATAACATCTGTATCTTCCATATTACACTCCTATCTCTTTTTTCCATAGACAATCCCGAAATATGCATTCTCTCATCAATCCTCTCCCATCTTGATTGCCTGTGCGATCTTCATATGGGCCAATATGTGTGCCAGCACATATATACCACCACCAAGCATACACACAACAATAATGCCAATCCGCAGCATGTCACCGGCAGATATATATAACTGATAAGGCAATACATGTTGTTCCGGTGCATATGCAATCGTAATCAATGAAATAAACAATCGTGATGTAATCATTCCACTGACCACTCCCGACAGAACAGCAATCAGTGAACAACAAATCTGTTCATTGATCAACATTTGTATAATCTCTCTCATACTCATACCCATAGCCCGGTAAATGCCAAACAATAACTCCCGCTGCCGGATGGATGTAATCCAATAGATCAGAAAACCGATCATACACAATATCATAACAACCAGAAAACTTAATGTGAGCATTCCATTCGTAATCTGTATCATTGCTGTCTGTTTTGCCAGAATCAGTTTCTGCTCCACATCTTTCCGGTATTCGAGCACCGCACCACTATCCTGAATCACATCTAACACTTTATTCTGGTGTCCGCCCGTCTTCATCCAGATTTCCGTCGGTTGAATACCAAATATATTCGTCACATAGCCATAATTTGCTACAATCAGATATGTTTCCTCCTGTTTGATATTCCCATTGTCGTCCGTCACCATTTTATATCCAGTAAATCCCGGCCACGCATCCACAAATCCACAGATCGTTCCGGTCAGATCTCCTAACGTATCCTGATAAGAATTATCTTCCGATAACATAGAATACCGGATCGTATCTCCCACCTTCAGATTGAATTTCTCCCGTGCATTTGATGACACCAGAATATTACTTGCACCATCTGCCAGATCATTTAAGTAGTAGTACCAATGTTTGTCTAATAAACCATCCCGCATCCAGGCGGTATTTCCAAATTCCTCCGTCTGTATCGCCATCAGCACTCCATTATCCGACAATCCTTTTGCTGCCGCCAGACTAACATCCCGCTGCAATACCTCTGCCGCTGACTCTGTATGTTTTCGGACTTTTTCAAACAGATTGGTGTCCGGTTCCACATATACCAGATCCGTTATCTGTTTGTCCCCGGAACGATATGTCTTCGACATAGTCATCCACTTTTCTTTGACAACCAGATCTGCACCTGTATCATACCGGATCCGTTCCTCTTCATTCCGGTTGATCGTTCTTGCAACATTGGAATAAAAGATTCCCATAGCAATGGATACCACCAGAAACAAAGAGATAAATGTCTGCTTTCTCCTTGTTCTTAATATCTGTAAAAAGGAAGCATAGACTGCCGGTGCCCAACGCTCTTTTCCCATATGATAGATCAACTGCACCACCACCCGGAACAAACGAAGAATGATCATTCCTGCTCCAGCCATAAACAATACTGCACTGATAAACAATACCGGATCTAATCCCTTTCCATTCAATACCCTCTGGGCGATTTCCTCTTTCTGCTTGTTAAAACTATAATATGAATATCCTGACACCAGCAGTAAGACTACATCTATATAATACTTCTCAAAAAATGCAGTTTCCGAAGCATCCCTCTTTGATTTCTTCGCCACAATATCGATATTGGCTCGTTTCACTAACGGCAATGTCATAAATGCTATCGCTAACACCGCACCCGCAATCGCAAAGCCTACACTCTTTCCTGTAATCGCAGCCATAAGATTCTTTCGATTCACAAACTCCAAAAAAGCATTTGACTGCCCCATCAACCGGCAGATCGCATATCCAAGAGGAATCCCCAACACAATGCCGCTACAGGCTAACACGGATGCCTGACAAAAATACACCCACAAAATCTGTCTCATGGATACACCACGACTCTTCAGCATTGCAATCTCATTACCCTCAAGTTCAAGGATCTGAGAAGCTATCATATATATAAATATAAGGATCAGGGCAAGAATGGGTAATTCTAACACCCATAAGATTGCCGCAATCTTCTTCGACTGTTGTATACTATCCTCTAACAACCGGGTAAATACCGTTGTGATCTCAACTCTTTGTCCGTCAAATCCCGCCTTTGCATATCGTTTGAGCACTTTATAATAGGATGAAATATCCTTTGCTTTCATCTTCGTATAATCATATAGATAATACGCATAGAACCGAACCGTAATCTGCTTTTGAGCCGTCATGATCTTCTCAAGATCTTGTTCCGACACAAACACATTTTTCTGATATTCTTCCGGTGCCTGTACCCAATATATATCATCCGACTTCTTTTCTTCAAAAACCCCCGTAATCATCAGTTGCAATGGATTTCCTTTTGCATCGGTATAGTCTTTCATCTCTATCGTCTGCCCCACGTACAATTCATTGTTTTCTAACGCAGATGCAGACACATAACACGGAATCTTTCCTGCTTCTTCCTTTTCCGAAGCAATGAGCTTCCAATGTTCTTCCATATCTGACATATAACTGATCTTCAGATATTTATCATTTTTGCGTTTTGCAACATTAACAATTGGTATAATGGCAGATTCCTTCAATGTATATAGCCCAATTCTCTGCGCCGGTTCCATCTGTAGGTCTCTTTGCAAAATACCATCCCAGCCTTCTATGGTTTCTATCACTTTAGAAAAGCTTTCCTTTGTTTTCTTATAGGTATTGCCCTGAAAGACGGAAACAACACACGGATAAGTACCATTATCCTGAATATACTGTTT
This sequence comes from uncultured Lachnospiraceae bacterium, assembly GCA_902762905.1. GTDB lineage: Bacteria > Bacillota > Clostridia > Lachnospirales > Lachnospiraceae > CAG-590. Next base: position 69,832 of record CACWQE010000015.1, read on the forward strand.
CATCTCATTCTGAAATGCCTGATTCTCCGACATATTCTGATACATCGGCAGACAGGCAGCCACTGCCACCAACAGTATGATTCCGACAAACAGACAGATATTTAACCATTTTTTATAAAGAAGTTTCTGCTTGATAAATGTAAACACCGGCTACTTCACCCCCTTCAAAAGTACATCACCTTCTGCCAGACCACCAAATATCCAATATTGGTTGTTGGCACCTTGCAGGCAACGCACATACTGTTTATAAGGTTTTCCATCCTTCAATGTCCATACATATCTTCTGTCATCTTCTCCCTTTTTGATATCTTCCTGTTCCACAACGAACACATCGGATATCGGGTTAGACACAATAGAAACCGAACCTTCCTTCAAGTCTTCCACCGGTTGATCTAATTGGATATACGCCTTTGTCATCTGCTCCTGCGGTTCGGAAATATAGTACACCGCCTGACCATCTGCCCCGGTGTATTCCATCTCCTGCGTTGCGGAGGAGAACGCACCGACTACTGTTCCCTCATAGGTATCATTTACTTTAACGCGGTCGCCATAATGATACTTATACGCATTATTGCCTGTTACATAATAAGAAATGCTGTCATCCGTAATCGTTCCTATATAATCATTGGAATTCACTATAATGTGTTCCCTGCCCGCTTCGTACATACCGCGATACGTCCCGCTGCACGGAGCCGTAACCGCAACCGTACCCGTTATCTTTTTTTGTGCAGATAACGCACGTTCTAAAGTATTCTGCTGTCTGTGATATACCTTTTCCTTATATGTCTGTTCTAACTCTGCTAAAGACAATTCCACAGAAGACTTCTTTCCCTGCTGCTTCAATTGTTTTGTAATCTGCCTGATGCTTTCTTTTTGGGCTTTCTTCTGCTGCTCATACTGACGTTTCAAAGACGCAAGCTGATTCTCAACATCTGTTACATCTGCTTTTCCACTTGTCACTTCTAACGTAGCTAAGACATCCCCCTGTTTCACTTCGGTCTGATCTGTTGCAGATAGCAATTTTGCTTCCCCGACACCGGATGTAATATCGACCAGTCGCGGATATTCCTTTTTAATCCTGTTCTCATTTGCAAACAATGAGATTGCTGACTTCTTAACCGTTTTTGTTCCGGAATATTCCAGCTCCGTTTCTACCGGATAATATACCTCTTCACCCGCATCCAATCCTTCCAGGATTTCCGTGTCAACACCATCTGAAATTCCCTGTTTTACAATACACTTTTCTTTTCGCCCATCTACAATCTTATAAATGTAACTGCTTTCCTGTCCTGTATATACGCAGCAGCCGGGCACGGTAACTGCATTCGTTGACTCTTCTAATACAATATGTACATCCAGATAATCACCCGGATGAATGGCATCATTTTTTAATGCAAAGCGCGGTGTCAGTTTCATATTATTCCTTAATGCGATCTGTTGTTCCTTTTCAGAGTAAGGAATGTTCTCTAACTCCTGTTCACTGCCAAGATAAGTTGTATATGCTCTTACAAAGAAATTACGTGCCCGATTCGACAGTTCATCCTGTAATGCAATATAATAGTCATCATCTCTTGAGATCATGACCACATTTTCCATGGACTGCACCGTTGCAGCATAACTCATATAAGCAACATGACCATCCGCAGTTGCTCTTAACGTGTTATCTTCTATCTTTCCTTTTACACACTCTATCTCCTGATTCAATTGCTGTATCCGGATATCCGACACCTGTTTCTGATATTCCAGATCTGCCTGCAATCGCTGGATCTCTGTCTCTACCACATCCCCCGTCCGGTCATCTGACTCATTCTTCTGCTCTTTCTTTTGTTTGACCTCAAGGGTAAGATGTTTCTTCTGATAAGAAATATCTTCTTTTTCCGCAGATAACTGTTCCTGTAACTGTTTCAATTGTTCCTCATATTCTGACGTATCCGACACCGCCACAACCTGCCCCTTCACCACTTTATCGCCTAACGCCACCGGATAGGATACATTTTCTTTGGTTGAAGTGTAATAACAGCCTGAAAAACTTCCTGTCACATAACCAACTACAATCTCCTCATTTACAATATCCTTACAAACTGCTTTCACACTCTGTATGCTTTCACTTGCCGGTGTCTTCAATTTCGGAGCTGCCGTCTGTTTTCCACAGCCGGTCATTGTAAATAATAAAAGCAACACCAACACATAACATTTCACTCTATTCACTTACAATCTCCTCCCCTTCCTCTAATCCACTCTCAACAACATACTTTCCGTCTATCGGTTCAGATACTGTAATCTCTTTCACACGGGCAAAACCATCCTCCTTGACGATCATGACATACGACTTTCCATTTTCCTGTGTAACGGCATTTTCCGGAATATATAAAACATTACTGCGTTTCTTTCCACGGATATGTATTGTTGCATTCGTATGATCATCATATGTCTGCTCTGCGGCAAATGCCACCTCCGTCTTATCCTCCTCCGTCTTCTGCACATCCTGTACGGTAACCGGTATCTCCTTCTCCTCTATCGTTGCCTGAAATGTGTCCCCAATTTTCGGGGTATCATCTGTTGTATCCATTGTGCCACGGAAAAACCCGCCTGCCGCTGCAACCGTAATATACTTCTTAGAAGAGTCAAAGCTGCCAAGCATCGCAGCATCCGCTAGATAAGTAACCTGACCATCTTCCTCCGCATAGATCCGGTAATCTGCAATCCTTTCCTGTGTCTCCGCAATTCTCATGTTCAGGACATGAATCTGCCCTTCCTCATCCTTGATCGTTTCTTTAAGCGATACCGCCTCATCCTTGTCTGCCATCTTCAGAAGCTGCTTGTTATACTTCATTGATTTTTGCAACTCCATGACCTGAAACCGGTAATCCGAAAGTTGTTGTTCTAACTCTTCACAAGGTGCCTCTGCTAACAATTCCCCTTTCTTTACCTGATCTCCGACCATCACATAATTATGGATTTCCAGTCCCCATTGATCCGGTTCCCCGACATACTGAAGATAATAGTCCTTTTCTGTCGTATACTGATAAACTGCCATAATCGTGATCGACTCATCCACATCTCCCCGTTTTACTTTCACCAGTTCACGCTGATACGGTATATAATGCTCTATATGTATCGTATCGTCTATTTCTGCCTCATCCGGAAAAAGGCTGCATCCGCAAAGACCCAATGAGAGTCCGGCAAATGCAGCCAATCCTGCTACATAAAATCTTCTCATACCATTCCTCCATTTTTCTTCTATTGCTATTATAGCAGAATAGAAACATAAAGTGGGCGTACAAAAATGAAGATTTTCTTACAATTATTTATTTCATTTTGTCAACAAATACAGATGGCGAGAACTCATTGGCGACCGGTTCCCCTATCTCCAAAAATTGATTCCAAACTGTTTCCAGAATGCCTCCATAACATCCCAATAATACTTATATTCCTGTTCTCCCGTTGAGTAAATGCTACAGGAATCCGTAGCAATCAACACCTTTCCACAGGTACCATCCTCCATACGGATATAAATTGTCTGTGTGAATGGGCAGTCACTTCCACCCTTGATCTCCTCAACCGGATTTGAAAACGCATCCTCAAATATAGCTAACAACTCTTTATCCCGCACAGATCGTGTCGTATTGTCTTTGTATAAAAAGATCTCCTGCACATCATGAATATCCTCTGGAGATAACATTCCGTCATCTCCTTCGTGCTCACTCTCCCACTCCATATACCAGTCCGGTATGGAATGCTCGGCGGCTGCCTGCTGCTCCTTGCCTACCAGACGCTCGATCTCCTCTTGTTTCATCTGTGCATCCCCCGATGGCTCCTGTGCTGTGTCTGTGGCCTGCACTCCGGTCAGCTCCTGAGCCTTTCCATCCTGTCGTTCTTTCGCTTCACGAAGCTGTTGCTCCGCCTCATCTGATTTCTGTCTGTCCTGCGGAATTGTCTGTGATACCGGACCGGTATTTGTTGTATTATTGTTTGTATCCATCCCCTGCGTAAATGCTGCCACACCGGCAGCAGCCACAACCAGACCGACCAATATAAGCAACCACGTTCTCTTATGTATTCCTTTCTTGATCATCTCAATCCGCATCCGCATCTCCGAAGTCTTCATCTTCATCGTCGTTGCTGTCAGAAATACATTATCCTTTCCATCCACCCGCACTAACATAAGCAGACTATTCCCATATGCAATCCGCTCTGTCTCATTCATCCGGTACATAACCGTATCATCGCAGGCATATTCACAATCTCTCTTAGATAGAATTGCCGCCAACCAGACAATCGGATGAAACCAGTAAACTGCAACTAAGAGATTACGCAGATACCCCCACCAGATATCGCCGTGCCGCATATGTACCTTCTCATGAAGAACCGCATGTTCTAAGAACACAATCTTCCCGCTATTCTTATGATCTTTGCCATCCTGTGCATCTTTTACCGCCTGCATTGTCAAAACATCCGGTACATAAATATCTAAGGTCATGCCTTTGCTCCGAAACAATAACGGTGTTGCAATCCCCTTTGTCCGATAAATCTGTTCTCCCTGATATACCAGTCTTTCCCTGTTCTCCACAAGAAAGATCCGCATCCGGTGTTCCGTCCCGATCTGCAACCCCAAAATAATCACAAATCCAATCAGCCATATTCCATACAAAATTCTCTTAGAAAATATCGCCTGCACAATCACATTCCATACCTTTGCAGATAACTTCTCATGTTCTGTCACCACATCGGGCTGCTGTTTCTTCGTATCCACAACCGTCTGCCCGGATGTCTGTTCTCTATCTGCCGCCACCTGCCTCTGTTTCCTTGCACCCTCTGATTCCTGCTGCACACGCTCCTGTATTTTCTGATTCCACGCCTTCTCTAGTGCATATTGTGCATTGCCAATGCTGACCGGACTGGAAATCGTCAAGATATCCATACCAAGCAGGTGCGTTCCCATATATTCGACTCCCGGCAGGATCAGGCGCACTGCCAGCACCAGCCACAACGCATAGATCACAACATTGCTGATTCTCCCCCGGCAAAACTGCCGGATCACCACGATCACCAAAAACAAAAATGTAACAGCAATACAAGTATCAATCATGTTGATCCACCCCCTCATTCAAGATTCTGCGAAGCTCCTCCAGATCTTCCGGGCTGATCGACTCCTGCTTCACCATCGTAGTCAGCATCAGCCCCATACTTCCTTTATACACCCGCTCTAAGAAATCCTTGGTCTCCTGCACACATGCCTGACTCTGCTCTACAATCGGATAATAATGCTTCGCCCTGCCAACCGTCTCATAAGCAACCGCCTTCTTTGCCTCCATCCGCTTCAGCATCATAATGATCACATGCCGATCCCAATTCGTACTCCCCTCAAAATGTGCCACCATATCGGCGATCGTCTTCGGACTTTCTTCCCATAGATAATCCATCAGCTTCCATTCTGCATTCGATAATCCAATCTTGTCTTCCATTCCCGGTTTCCCCTTTCGTTTCACTCCACAATCCAAAAGATTAGTATACATTTGTTTACATATAGGGTAACACTTGTTTACCATATTGTCAAGAACATTTCACAGACATTGACAACGATTCGAAAACTCCTTGTCAATCCGCCACCGCTATACTATAATGAAATGAGATATGCTCGGGTAATCCATTACCCGTATTATATAGAAGGAAGAGGGATTTCATATGTATCATATTGATTTTAGTAAACCCAACCATGTACACTTTATCGGAATCGGCGGTATCAGCATGAGCGGATTAGCCGAGATCCTGTTGAAAGAAAACTTCAAGATCAGCGGCTCTGATGCTAAGAGTTCTGATATTATTGATAATTTAATTTCGATGGGTGCCATCGTAAATATAGGTCAGTCCGCAGATAATATCACAGATGATATTGATCTGGTTGTATATACCGCAGCCGTACACCCGGATAACCCGGAATATGCTGCCAGCGTTGCAAAGAACATCCCAATGCTGACCAGAGCACAACTCCTTGGTCAGATCATGAATAATTACAAGTATTCTGTTGCCGTATCCGGAACCCATGGTAAGACAACGACTACTTCGATGTTAAGTCAGATCTTCATGGAAGCCGATGTTGATCCAACTATTTCCGTTGGCGGCATCTTAGATTCCATCGGCGGCAATGTAAGAGTCGGTCATTCCGATTACTTTGTCACAGAAGCATGTGAATACACAAATAGTTTCCATGCCTTTTATCCATATATCAGTATTATCTTAAATGTCGATGCAGATCACTTAGACTTCTTCAGCGGCATTGACGAGATCATTGAAAGTTTCCACACCTTTGCAACCAATCTTCCGGATAACGGAACCTTAGTTGTGAACGGTGATATGGATTGCCTTCCTCGTGTGACCAGGGATCTGACCTGCAGCATCCTGACCTTTGGTATGAAGGATTCAAACCGTTACACGGCTGCTGACATTGAAGCAGATGAGAAGGGACACATGAATTATACCTTAGTTGTAGACGGCAAGTCCTGTGAACGTGTCCATCTGAACATCGGTGGAACACACAATGTAACCAACTCTCTGGCCGCAATTGCCGTTGCCGATTTACTTGGTATTGACCGCGAGCATATCTTAGCCGGCCTTGCCTGCTTTGGTGGTGCACATCGCCGTTTTGAATTGAAAGGAACCTTGGGAAATGTTACCGTGATTGATGACTATGCGCATCATCCAACCGAGATCAAGGCTACCCTTACTACCGCAACACATACTCCACACCATGAGCTGTGGGTTGTGTTCCAGCCACATACCTATACCCGTACCAAAGCATTATTTGAGGAATTTGCAGATGCGTTGAAGGGCTTTGATCACGTTATCGTTGTTGATATCTATGCCGCCCGCGAGAAAGATACCGGCTTGGTTCATGCCAAAGACTTAGCCGCACGAATCAAAGAATTAGGAACCGATGCCAGATATTTCAGCTCCTTTGAAGCCGTAGAAAATTATTTATTAATAAATTGCAAAAAAAATGATTTGTTGATAACCATGGGTGCCGGAGATGTCTATTTAATTGGCGAAGAGCTGCTTGGAAAATAGTTATGCACAATATCCACAATCCAATTTCCTTCCTAGCGGAGGAATAGGTTGTGGATATTTCTGTTTACATAAAAGATTACCCTGGTCTGCATCAAATGACAGTAACACACCAGAATACAAATCATTTTATAAGAGATACTAACAGATAACAGATTATGTCTACCAGTTGTCCACATTATCCACATTTTCCACATTTAACGACTAAACAAGCGAGGAAACAAGCGTTCTATTTCCTTTTTGAAAGCACTATGCTATAATCCATTTGCTTATGAAAAAAGGAGGAAAATTCAGTGGAAACTATAACAATCACAACAAAAAATAAGGAGACCTATTCTGCTGTTTCAGACTTCTTTATCGACTACTATATGACTGACGCAAATGGTGAGTTCGTAAAGATCTATCTCTATCTGGTAAGACTGTTGCACAGCGGTAACGCAGTGACTGTGGCAGGAATTGCCGATCATTTTAATTTAACAGAAAAGGATATTTGCCGTGCAGTCAAATATTGGATCAAACAAGGTGTATTACAATTAGAATATACAAAAGATAAGAAATTAACCGGCATTACCCTGCTTCCACTCTCCCCAAAGGAAGAGGATGCAGAAGACGATACGTTAGAGTCACTTTTTAGTGCGGATGCCTCCGAAGAATCGAATACTACTGAGAGCAATAACTATAAGTCCTCTACGGCCGGATCACAGACTAAGGCAAGTGCCTCTATGACAGCAGCCACGCAGGATACAGCATTATCTGGGAACAATACATCTATGCAGCCAACAGATGTGGCTTCTTCTATCGCAGATCCTGCGACAGAACAGATCAGCCAGTCTGCCGTTCCAAAAAAGATTGCCTATAAGCCATCCTTTATTGCTTCTAAAAAAGAGGACGAAGACTTTGGCAATCTGTTATACCAGACCGAGACATATTTTGGAAAACCATTGACACAATCGGATATCCATAGTTTACTATACATATATGAAGAATTAGCATTTAGCCCGGAGTTATTAGAGTATCTGGTGGAATACTGTGTATCCATCAATAAGAAAAGCTGTCGTTACATAGAAGCAGTTGCCATTGAATGGTATAAAAATGGTATTGTTTCTGTAGAAGATGCAAAAGTTGCCTCTAAGAATTACAACTCCATCTATGTAGCAGTATTGAAACAGTTAGGAATCCCAAGACGGGTTCCAACTCCGACCGAGACTGCATTTATCGACACCTGGTATAATACCTATTCTTTTAACAAGAATATTATTATGGAGGCTTGCAAACGAGCTATCACCGCCAGACCACATTCCGCAAACTTTAATTATGTGAATGGAATTCTGGAAAGCTGGCACAAACAAAATGTCCGCAAATTATCCGATATAGAGGAATTAGACCGCAAATGGGCGGCGGAGAAAAAGAAGAAATCCACATCTAACAAGACTTCTTCGAACCAGTTTAACAATTATCAAAGTTCAACAGACGCATCTGTTGTCAACGAATTTGAACATTTATTCTTACAGGAGACCAATCAGTAATTATGGCATTTAGCGATTCCCAGTATGATGAACTAATGAACATCTACTACCACAATCAAATTGAAAATCGTGCGTTGGAAAAGGAACGCAAAGCGCAAGTCTATGAAAAACTTCCGCGCATCAAAGAGATTGACCAGACCATTGCAACCTCTTCCATCGATGCAATCCGTTCCCGATTAAGACAAGGTTCCGATAAGATGGCTGATACCAAAGAGCAGAATCACCAGTTAATTGCCGAAAAGGAACAATTACTTACGGCAAATGGTTATCCTGCCGATTATCTACAGCCAATCTATACCTGCCCTCTGTGCAAAGATACCGGACGGATTGGTAATGAATATTGCAGTTGTTTCAAACAGGCAGCAATCTCTTTGCTGTATCGTCAGTCTACCTTAGACCAGATTCTACAGGTAGAGAACTTTGATCATTTTGACTTAGTGTATTATTCGAAAGAACCGGATGGTAAACATCCTTTTACGCCTTATGACAATATGAATAATATTCTCAATAAGACACGTTCTTTTATCGAAACATTTGACAAACTAGGTGGCAATCTTTTATTCTATGGAGAGACCGGACTTGGGAAAACCTTTCTTTCCAACTGTATTGCCAAGTCTTTATTAGATACCCAGCACACTGTGCTTTACCAGACCGCCATTCATCTGTTTGAGGATGTCTGCGGCGATGTCATTATGAAAAAGGGGCAGAATCCAGATAGCCGAGACACTTACCGCTATCTGTACAACTGCGATCTGTTAATTATTGATGACCTTGGTACAGAATTTACAAATTCCTTTGTATCTTCTGAACTTTATGATATATTAAATACGAGAATGCGGGAGGGGAAATCGACCGTCATCTCTACCAATCTTAATCTGCAGGAATTAACCGAACGGTATTCCGACCGGATTACCACCCGGATCTTTGCAGAATACAAGGTCTTTCACTTCTATGGCGGCAACATTCGCTTAGCCAAACGAAGAAAAGCAATACAACAATAATGCAATCATTTTAACGGAGGAAAACAAAACCATGCCAAATGACAGTAATTTATTATCAACCATTCCTGTAGGACAGTTAGGCATCATTGCCCTCAATAGCTGTACTAGCTTAGGTGAGCGGGTAGACTCCTACCTTTCCAAATGGAGAGCAGCCAGAAATAATGTAGAGAAATCCACGATCGCATTTAACGGATATGAAAAGGATTCTTACCTTGTAAAGTCTGTATGCCCTCGTTTTGGTTCCGGAGAAGCAAAAGGAGAACTCTTAGAATCCGTACGTGGCAAAGACCTGTATCTTCTTGTAGATGTAACCAATTACAACATCACCTACAACCTCTACGGTCATGAATGCCCAATGTCACCAGACGATCATTATGCTGATCTGAAACGTGTCATTGCAGCCTGCGGTGGAAAAGCCCGTAAGATTACCGTCATTATGCCATTTTTATATGAAAGCCGTCAGCATAAGAGAAGCAGCCGCGAATCTCTTGACTGTGCTCTTTGCTTACAAGAGCTTGTAAGTCTTGGTGTCGATAATATTATTACATTTGATGCACACGATCCTCGTGTACAGAATGCCATTCCTCTTCACGGATTCGAGAACATCCGTCCGACTTATCAGTTCCTGAAAGCTTTATTGCTCACAACTCACGATTTAGAGTTAGACAAGGATCATTTAATGGTCATCAGCCCGGATGAGGGTGCTATGAACCGTGCCATCTACTTTGCTAACATCTTAGGTGTAGATGTCGGAATGTTCTATAAGAGAAGAGATTATTCTACGGTTGTCAATGGCCGTAACCCAATTGTTGCTCACGAGTTCCTCGGCGATTCTGTAGAAGGCAAGGATGTTATTATCATGGATGATATGATCGCATCCGGTGAAAGCATGATTGATGTTGCCAAACAGTTAAAGGCTCGTAAGGCAAAGAGAGTCTTCTGCGTATGTACGTTTGGATTATTCACAAGCGGACTTGATGTATTTGATAAAGCAAAAGCTGATGGCATCATCGAGAAAGTCATCACAACCAACTTAACTTACCAGTCACCAGAACTTCTTTCCAGAGACTGGCATATCACTGCTGACATGAGCAAATACATTGCATTACTCATTGATCACTTGAATCATGATGCATCGATCTCTGATATTCTCGATCCAAATGATCGTATTCAGGATCGTGTGAATGAGTATCGCAATAGACATACCATTCGCGAAAACTACTAAATATCCCCTTGCACAGCGTAAGTTAGGACGGACGCGCATGTTTTAAAATGTGAACCCGGCTTTTGGGTGGTGTCATATTGCAGCAGGCACATAGCACAAGGCATACCTTCGAACTAAGCTTGCAAGCAAGCTAAGGTCTCAGGCATCGCATTACGGTTGTGCTTATCGCCCACCCGAAGCCGTCTGGTGTTAATATAGGCACCAGAACTTTAATCGTGGTTAATATTAACAGCCTGGCTATATGTCAAGACAGAAGGATATATATTATCAGATATGAGAGCAAACAAAGAAAACCGGACATGGATTATGTACACTTGTAATTAGTGTGTATACTTATCCATGTCCGATTTTTGTATATATAGCATGAAATTGTCAGTTCACAGAAATAAAGAATGACTTCATTAATAGGCTGGATTTCTCCATACGCATAATAAATCAGATTATTTTTATCTCTTTTAACTAGCCATTACGTAAATCACCTGCGTCAACGACAGGACGGCTTCGGGTGGGCGATAAGCACAGCGTAGTAAATTCTGATGTGAACAGCACGAAACACAATAACGTAAATATCGGTTGCAAGGATATAACATCTATCATAAGCAGGTACTTCAGAACCGCCGGTACTTGGCGAGGTGTTTTCGAGCCTAACCGCTGCGAGTGATGAGTAGCGAGAGCGTGCCTGCGATGATATGTTATATCCCAAACAACCGATTCGTAACCTAAGTGTTTCGCGCGTCCGTCCTCCCTTACACTGTGCAAGGGGGAGGATATTATGAGGTTGGCTGGGCGGTTGTAGCCTCCGTAGATGGTGCAGGTGCCTGCGTCGTTGGTGCCTGTGTCGTCGGTGCGGCTGTTGTTGGTGCCTCCGTTGGCGGCGGAGGTGCCTGTGTCGTCGGTGCCTCGGTGGCAGGTGTAGCTGTTACCGGTGCCTCTGTCACTGGCTCTGCTGTATCCTCTTCCTCAACCTCAGTATCTTTTTCTTTCTTTTTCTTCTTCTTTTTCTTCTTATCATCATCTTCTTCGGAGCTGGAACGTGTATCCTTCCAATCCTTGGTAGATCGAACCCATTCGTAATCCGAGAATCCGATATCTTTCAATCCATCATGAATCTCTGCCATAAAATTATGCCAGATACTTCCTGGGTAAGTAGAACCCCATAGACCTCTTGTTGCCTGTGGTGTATCATATCCAACCCATACACTCATCGTATAATACGGTGTATATGCGCAGAACCATCCATCGGTATTATTGTCCGTAGTACCAGTCTTACCTGCACAGGACATTCCGCTGATACCTAATCCGGTCGCCGTACCGCCATTAAATACACCCTCTAACATGGAAGTCATCATTCTGGTAGCATTCAGCTCATATACCTGCTTTGACTTAATATTATCTGTTACGACATCATTACCCTGAGAATCCGTGATCTTCACGATACAAGTTGGCTTACGAAACTCTCCATCATTCTCAATGGTAGCATATCCGGATGCCATCTCTACGGTAGTCGCACCATATGTAAGTCCACCTAAGCAGGCAGCCATATTCTGTCTATCTTCAATCGTCAGGTAATTAAAGTTCATATTCAGCAGATATTCGGCACCTACCTGTGGTGTCAGATCCTCAAACAAGCGGTACGCAACCACATTCTTAGAAGCCGCAACTGCCTGTGCAAGAGAGATCATTCCCGAATACGACTTACCGGAGTTCTCCGGCATATCAGCCCGGTCAAACGGATTATCATCTACCGTTGTCTGTGGCGTATAACCCCGTTCAAGCTGTGGTGTATACACAATCAACGGCTTAATCGTACTACCCGGCTGTCTTGCACTCTGGTATGCCCGGTTCAGGCTATAACCCTGTAATTCATTCTGTGTACGTCCACCAACAATCGCAACAACACGTCCGGTTGAATTATCAATACAAGTTGCCGCACCCTGCAGATTATAGATTCCTGTCTCATCATTCTTATCTTCATCTACGGATAACGTCTCGTCTACCGTCTGTTGTAATAATTTCTGTTTCTTTGGATCGATCGATGTATAGATCTGATATCCTCCCGTATAAAGAGTTGCATAATACTCATCATAGGTTGCACGATATCTCTCATTATAAGCATGCTGCTCATCAATCGTATCAAACTTATATTGGAACTCAAATCCGGCAGCACCCATCAAGGCTTCCGTTGCACAGAAATTCGTATAGGTCTCAACATAATCATGACTGATCTTCTTCTCCGGTGCTAACTCTACCTTCTCTTCCATTGCCATCTCATACTCGAGATCATTCAGATATCCCAATTCATGCATATCCTTAAGGATCTTATGTTGTCGCTCTGTTGTATGATCCGGATTCACTCTTGGATCATAATATGTCGGACTGTTCGGGATCGCACAGAGATATGCAACCTCTGCAACCGACAATTCATCTAAATCCTTGTCAAAATATCCTTTGGCCGCTGCGCCAATTCCATAATATCCATTTGAGAAGAAAATGGTATTTAGATAGAATTCCAAAATCTGCTGCTTGGTATACTTCTTCTCTAACTCCCAAGCGATAAATATCTCTTTGATCTTACGTTCATAGCTTACTTCATTGGTAAGAAATACGCCTCTTGCCAACTGCTGGGTAATGGTACTTGCACCCTGCGTGATCTGTCCATTATTCTTAAATAAAATGTATGCCGCACGCATGATACCTTCATAATCCACACCATGATGTTCATAGAATCTTCGATCCTCTACCGAAACCATTGCTTCCACAAAGTATGCAGGGATCTCATCATATGTCTTATAATAGACCTCTTTCTCACCCGTTACTTCCCGTAATTTCTTTCCATTGACATCATATACAATGGAAGTCTCATCCTGTCGGAATGTATCCACCGATGACTCAGCCACCAGTTTCTTCGCATCTTCCCGGTAAGTTAATACATCTTTGCCAAACTTTTCGTATACAAAATATCCGCCGATGACGCATACTAATACGAATACAACAAACAGATAGCTCAAAATAATTCTTCTTACTCTCTTACGTTTGCGTTTCCGTTCTCTCTTGGCTTTTCGTAGTCTCTTCTTCTCTAATTCTTCTGGTGTGGGCTTTCTATTATCAGCCATGTTTTTCCCTCATTTCCAGCTATTTGAATAAGTTTCTACAAAGAAATCGCATTGTACGCTATTCCTAATTGTGTACACATCTCCTGAAGACCAGGATTGGTTGTGAACATAATGATCTGTCGATTCAAATACTCACCCAAACAACTTACTGTATCATATAATCTTTGATAATCATATGTGACAAATATATCGTCTATGATTATCGGCAAATCTTCTGCAATCAACACATTTGCAATGGATAAACGCAATGCCAGATAGATCTGTTCAATCGTTCCGGTGCTCAGGTAATCCATACCAATATATGAATTGCCACTCTTAACCATTACACGCAACTGATCATCAATCCGGACTTCTGAATATTTGCCGTTCGTGATCTTACGTACAAGGGCAGACACCTGATCATTCAACACACTACCGAAAGAATCATAAATCTCTTCCGACAGATCCTGAATCGTACGAATGGCAAGATCTAAGGCTGCTAACTCCACATTATTAGAAGCCATCTTCTCCTTCAGCTGATTGATCTCAACCAACATATCTTCCTGTTCCTTGCGTTCCTTTATAATATCATTCTTCTTATCCCGAAGTTCTGATAACCGTATATTACGCTCTGTCTGATCCTCGGACTGTGCACTTGCCACTTCCGCCTTGGCATCCTCAAATCCCTGCTCAATTTCCATCTCTTCTAACAAACGGTATAACTTTGCTCTTCTAGAGAACACCTGAATCGTTGTGATTACAACCAAAAGGATACCAAATCCCATAATTCCCATCTTCAACTGTGGAATGTTTACAGGAATGATCCATGCAATACCAACAAACAAAGCGATAAACAACAAACTACAGAATAGCAAAACAAATGCATTGTCTAACACACTTCGTTTGCCCATATTCTGAAGCATCTTCATATCTTTCTCCCGCTCGGTCAATTCTTCTTCCGGTTCTTCTGTATCCTCTGATTCTTCGTCTTCTACCTCTTCTTCATCCCGCATTGATGCGTTCTTAATTGGTGTAAACTGAAGTTTTGCTTCTTTCTCATCTCCAGCAGATGCTTCTACTTTTCTGTATTCTTCCTCTACAGCCGCAATCTCAGCATCGTAATCCCTGTCAAGCTGAAGCTTTGCCGTAAGTTCCTGCTCTCTTGCCTCTAATGGCTCATTCGCAAATTCTTTCTTCTTCTCATTCAACTGTGTAATCGCATTCACAGCATCTACGTCACCTGCTCTTGTAGATGCCATATTGACAATATAATCATTCAGCTTATCGACGATTGCATGATTCGTTGCCAACTCAGTCTGTCCAATGCACAATGTATTCATATATGTGCTCTTATCCGTGTGAAGTAGCGTTCCAACTAAGTTACCCGGCTCCTGCAATGGCACCTCATAACCAGAGTTCAGATCCTTCACAACCGTCTGCTTCTCCGTTTTAAGAAAATTCCGTTCTACCAGATATTCCCCGCTCTCTGTTGCCACTTCCATGGCACCCGTATAGGCATCCCCGTTAATCGGTTTCCGTTTCTCGTACTGATCCAGTCTTGCCCCGGTGTCGGCATCCATACCGTATAGCATATCCACGATAAAATCTTTCGTTGTAGTTTTACCGGCTTCATTCGATCCATAAAGGATATTAACCCCAGGAGCCAGTGTAATATCTTTATCATGAAATTGTCCAAAATCCTGTAAATGCAGCTTCTCAATCTTCATCTTACCGTTCTCCTGTCTTCAATAGTACATCTAATCCATAATGAACCGCTTTCTTGCAGACCTCATCATTATAATAATTATCCGATAACTGATGGATAAACTTGCCTACAAGATTGTTCTGATTCTCCTGATACAACGCATTCAGGTCATATTCACCGGAGGTCTCTGTTACCACCTCATAAATGTTATATCGATCCATCAGACTGCTAAAATCAAATACATCATGGTTGTGATTCTGCCCCTTGACAAGAATCCGGTATATGTTCTGTGTACCTAAATTACGGATCTGCTTGTCAACCAGATCCACGATCATCGGTGGTGTATGATCCGGCTTAATATTGATCAGAAGATTCATATAGCATCGTTTGGCAACCGGTACAAATTCCGTATGTACTACGCCATTCTCTACTTCTCCGTATATATATCCTCTTGCACCAGTATCCGTATAGTCAATCGGTTCCAAAGATCCACACATAATAACTGCATTCTCCTTGATGACTTCCGGCTTATGATTGTGTCCCAAAGCGATATAATCGAAGTTTGACTCTTTCAGATTCTTCTTGTTAAATGGCAGATGCTTTGCATCCCCACCATGTGCCAACAGTATGTTAAATGCCCCCTGTTTCGCCGGCTTAATATGATTGAGAATATCATCTTCATTCTCTTTGCTGTTATAAGAAAAACCGGTAACACAGGTATTGAGATCTTTCATATATACATTGCTGATCTTATCCGCTGAAAGACAGATCGTCTTGGAGGAAAACTTATAATTCGCCATTGGACTATCCGGCTTCATATAATCGTTACTTCCCGCAATTATGATTGTCTTCGTCTTACTAAGCTTTGACAAAATGTAATCTACATCCCGAAGCATTCCTTCTGATGGCGGCATGTGAAACAGATCACCTGCGATCAATAATAAATCTACCTGTTTTGCTTCTGCGTTCTCTATTACTTTTACAAAAGTATCTTTTATCTCTTGTTGTCTGGCCTCACTCCAAGGCTTGCCCTTATCTGGTTGTACCCCTAAGTGTACATCTGCCATATGTATAAATTTCATCTTCGCACCTTCCTCTTACCGTCTGGCATCTATGTTGACTCGGATCAAAAGACATTTTAACCCTAGTATCTCATCTATTATATTCGATTTTGTTCATAAAGGCAAATTTTTCGCAACATTTTTAAGAACTTTTTCAGAAAATTATACCAACCATCACTTAGAGAGCTTCGACACAAACAAAAACCTTGTGATCTATATCTATGGACAACTCAAATTGTCCAGACACAAATCACAAGGTAACATTTCAAAAATCAAACCTAATGATCATTAAATCCATTCCATCAGAAAGACTTTCTGATTCACTGCAATGCATCCATATATCCTAATAAACGTTCCTTCTGTCTGCTGTCCAGATTCCGAAACTTCTCCAAAACAACTTCTTCCTTTTCATTCAATGCAATTACATAATCCATATCCCCATCTTTATCAACTGTACTCTCTGCTAACAATTCATATGGAGTAACATGCAACACTTCGCATATTTTTAATATCTTATCGGCTGACGGATTGGTATTCTTTCTCTTCCATTCACTGATCGTACTTTGAGAAATTCCTGTCTGTTTTGAAAATTCCTTCTGTGTCATTCCCTTCCTGTCAAGCAATACAAAGATTCTCTCACTTATCATCATACAGATCTCTCCTACTCACTTATTCCTCAGATGAAACTCCTCCAACAACTTATTACGATATGTTGCATCTCTGCAACGCTCAATATCTTCTGCCCTGCCAGCTCTAATAAGATGAATTGCCAACTCTGTCATCTCGTCACTGCCTTCTGTGCGTCCTTCTGCACGGCCTTCTGCGCGACCTTCCTCTCGGCTCTCTTCCCTTTCCAACATCAATTGCCGATCAAATGTATAATCTAACTTAACCACCTTCACCACCTCCGAACGATGTTTCATCAAAAACTCCCGCAGTATATCCTCTCTGATACAGCGGTCAATTGCCTGTTCGATTGAGTGTTCTAATTCTTCAAATCCGGCGAGTCGATGATATTCCCTCACATAGTCCACAAATATCATGTATTCTCTCAAAAAACGGCACTTCTCCAATAGTTTACGATTCTTACCACAGTTAATATTATAAACGGTACATATCAACTCAATCTCCGGTTGCTCCATCGGATGTACAAATGCATCTGACAGCCGCAGTTCATATATCTCCGGCTGTTCTTCTTCGCCATTATAAAAAACTGCAAATCTTGGTGTTGGGATCTTAACCAGTTTCCGACCATACAGATTCCTATCTTTCAGCATGCCTTCTAATATGATCGTGAAATAGATCAGGCTTCGCACCGGCATATTGGGACATATTGTCGACTGATGTTCATATATGCTTAGATTCATATCTAACACAAATGAAGCATCATTATGTACGGTTAACGAAATCCCTCTATCTAATGTACAGATCTCCACAAGTTCCGGATCCGTATAATCCGATCCATTCATCGCATTATACAAACTCAATGCATTCTCCGGATCCTCCATTAACATGCTGAACACATCACTCTTATACTCTCGATTCCCTGTCATAAGTCGTTCTCCTTCTCTCCGGCGCGAAAATCCATATTCCAAAATTCTGATCTTCTGCCATGTAATACTTTCTTATCATAGTGACAAGCGTATGGGTAAATAAGGAGACACCAATCCGGTTGTTATAGTAACCGAACTCTCCAACATCCGACTTAATTCTATACTAGCATTCTCCTCCCGGAAATGCAAGAACTTCCGCCACCCGGATCAAACCCACCTCTCTTCATATCCTTCTGCCGGTGTACCCATATTACATCATGCCTCCACAGATACGCATATACGTATCATATATATGTATATAACATATAATTGTATTTTTATCAATATCACTATGACAATTACATAGCTTAAATGTGATTATAAAAAACCACCCGATGAAGATCCTCTCGAATCTCCACCGGGTGGTCCGGTTTACTTAATCTGTGTTCACAGATTCGTCACGGATGTGACACCCAACAACCTCTATTCCGCAATTACTGAATAGGCTCACAGCTAACACGAACCGTTTCGTTCTCTTTCTTTTGAGCTGTCTTTTTCGCTTTCTTTACCAATGTTCCGTTTGAATATACGTAAATATTATACTCTTTATCTTTTGGTACATAGAAGTAGATAAAATCATTCTGCTGAGAACGTCTCTCGAACACGCTCTCATTCTTAACGGTTCCATCCGTACTTATAGCTACAATATAATCAACCTGACCAACTTTGAAATTAGAGTCATAATTGCTCAAATACAATTTAATTCTAATCAAATCATCTGAATCCTTTAATTGAACTTTCATATTTTCTGAATAAGAACCTTCAACAGATATTTCTTTCACCTCATCAACTGTAGTATCAGAGTTAATTTCAACATCATACGTTCCCGCTGAAATATTATCCACAAACCATGTTTGAGTAGTTTCAGCAGCAAGTCCCAATGGGTGACGTCCATTATAAGCAGAATCCTTAAGAACTCTTGCAGCAAGTACATCTACTTTCTCGTCGATCGGGCTAATATAATATTTATCATATGCAATTACAGATGGATTTCCACTCAACGAGGCGCCTTTTTCATCCGTAATTATAGAACTAATATTAGAATTTCCCCCTACTGTAAGGTTAATAAAGTTTTGATTATTAACAACCGTATTTGATGCTTCAATCTTTATATCCTTCTGCTGTGTATCGATTCCATCTCCTCTGATAACCAATACATAATTACCTGCGCCAAATGTACCGTCAACTCCATCTTCTAACGTATATGTAACCTGTTCGTCTTCGGTTTCCCATCTTGACGCAGCTACAATTTTTGTCAGATTAGCATTATATAAAACAGCAACACCATTTGCTTCTAATACATTTTCGTTACCTGCTACCGTTTTATAAGCAAGTACACCTGTTACTGTTGTAGGATACACTTTCTCATATTTTGCTTCTGATACAATTGTGGCATCCTCTAAGTCAATCACTGTATCTTTGTCATCCTGCTCGTTTTTGTCGCTTGAAAGCTTATAACCATCAATATCCATCGCAACTGTATATTCGCCAGGTTTCAGACCACAGAATGCTGAATAATCACCACAATCTGTCACAAGATTAATACCGTCACCATATAAATCACTTAAATCATATTCTCGGTTAACATCAACCGTTGCTGTATTCTTAGAAGACTGTACAGTAATTGATTTAACCAATACTTTTTCATTTGCTGCCGTTCCATTATATGCATATTGATCCTTAAAACAGTCCTGATTAGCAACTTTAACTCTTACAACATTTACTGCACCTGATAAATTTACAGTCCAAGCAACCTCGCTCGCTGTATCTCCTTCAACCTCTGTGCTCGTCAAATTTGATTTAATCGTTTCAACAACATATTTTTGATTCTTTGCAAGATTATTCTTTTCTGTATTTGCTGTATAGGCTGGATAATCTTCATTACGCTTTCCTTCCGTTGATAGTTTTGTATCAGAAAGTCTGTCAATTAATACTTTCTTTCCAGCTACCTTTTGATATACATTCGTTTCCACTATGATAGTATTGCCTAATGTACCCTTATTATCAACAACCGTTTTTAATTCTCCCGCCTCATTCTGATTAGCAAAAGATTTTCCCTTATAATCATCATCCAATCCAACGCTATAAGAAATCGTTCTAGATATTGCTTTTTCAATAGTTGCAGATACATCCTGACTTCCACCTTCTGAAAGTGTAACCGGAATTACAACCGTTGCATTCTGCTGTTTACCCTGTGCAGCCCAATCCTTTACAACCAGATAGTAAGTTCCTGCCGGAAGTGTTGGGTGAACATTCGCATCCGCACCAAAATACTTATTAGCCACTAATTTGTATGACTTGCTCATCTCTGTATTATTATCTTTCAAATAATCCGTCAAATCGATTGCAGCCTTTTGCAATTCAGTTACTCCATCCTGATCCATGAATGAAACTTCAACCTTTTTGAAACTTGCCTTATTTGCAGCACTTTCATTCCATGCCAATTTTAATGTAATGTCACCCATAGCCTTAATTTTTGTCAAAGAAACATTATGAATAACATTTTCCATAGAACCAAGATCAATAGCTTGTGATGCATACGATTTGTATACATCTGTTAAATTATCAGCTGATAAATCCTTTTCAACTGTAATCTTATATTCTTTATCTGTTAAAATATAATCACCATATGCAAACACTTCACATGCTGATGAAGCCACATCAAAATTAACAACATCTGCTTCATCATTCATGAATACATAACGACCATTACCATCTGTCTTAACTTGTGCCTTAATCTCTCCGTCTTCATACAGAGTTACGATAGCATCTGTCACAACCTGCTTTGCATCATTTTCATTGGTAACAGTTCCATAAATATATACTTTAGAAATATCATATGGTTCCATTTCAAAATTGTATGCAGACGCCTCATTACTTACAACATCCACATTACTCTTAACAGCATCAAAGAATCCATCTGCCTTAACACTAACCTGTGCATTCTTCTTAGGTGTTGCCTTTACTTCATAGAAACCATCTTCATCCGTATTAACAGTCTTACCGCCTACGGTAACCTTAGCATTTTTAATTCCATATACGCCATTATCTGTATAGTATACCAATCCTTTTACAGCACTTCCTGTAATCTGAACATTTGCAGATGTACCTCCTACATTTTTAGGAATTTCGATAGTTGCCACATCCGATGTAACTGTATATTCACCAGTTGCAATCTTATCCACATCTACTTTATATGTGGCTGTATTTCCTTCCGCACTTACCTCTACAAATTCAGCCTTAATAGACGTTCCATCCTTGGCCGTTACTGTAAGAGTTGTCCCCTTTAACTCATCAGCAGTTACTGCACTTTCAAATGTAATTATAATCTCACCTGTCTGATCATTAATACTGCTAATCTTTGTTACCTTCTTAGCAGTCGGTGCCGGGGTCGGAGTCTCATTCCCACTATTGTTATTACTTGGTGCCTGTGTGGTTGCCACTGCAGTGGTTGCCTGCGTAGTTGCTGGAGCTGGAGCCGGTGCCGGAGTCGGTGCCGGTGCACACAGTCCACCCTAACACCATCATCATACAGATCGCACAGGTGATCCACCTCTTTACTATACCTCTTGTCTTCTCCATGCTTGTTCCTCCCTTGGATTGTAATATTTCCTATTATACCATAATAGAAAACAGAACAAAACACCCGGCAGGGATTCTTACCATAAATCTCCGCCGGGTAATTGACTATTACTAAACTATATTCTGTTCTTAATTAGCAGAAAGAATGTCTTGCACTTTGCTTACAATCTTTGCTACATCATATTCCGGCGCATATTCCTTCGCAATCTCACATATATGCTGCACAGTTTCCAGATCTTCCTCTAGTTCCTCTGCAATCGTTTCCGGTGCTTTGTTCTTCCGTAGCTTGCGGCAGATCAGACTGACCAGCTTAGACAGCTCGCCACTATCATAACCACTACCATAACCACTATCATAGCCACTTCCATAACCGTTATCATACCCACTATCATAACCTTCTTCATAACCCTCATCATGTATTGTCTGCTTATGTTGTTCTTCATCATATTCGAATATGGTCATCTTTACCACCTCTGCTTTGTTCTGCAACAGAAACTCTTTCAATACATCATTCCTAATACATTCATCAGCCGCCTTGTTCACGGCATCCCCTAGCGGATCTCCTTCTGCCTGATATGCCCTTACACAATTGACGTATTCCATGTATTCAAACAATGCCGGACACTTGCGAAGTAATCCTTCATTATATCCCGGATTAATGTTCAACTGGGTTACTCTCAACTCTAACGCTGGATCTTCTTCCGATATCTCAAATGCAGTCGACAGATACAGCTCCTTCCTCTCCGGCTGTTCTTCCCTGCCATTATAAAATACAACGAATCTTGGTGTCGGCAGCTTCACCAGTCTTCTGGAATACAGATCCTTCTTGATCGTATACTTCTCATACTGCTCGCACACATACATCAGATCCCGAAACGGCAGGTTCGGATTCACCGTCGACTGATGTTCATACAATTGTATTCGCATATCAATCAGGCAGGAAACATCATTCTTCATACTCATATAGATTGCATTCTCTAACGTTACTATCTCCAACGCTTCCGGATCCTGATAATCCGTATCATTCACTGCATTGTACAATTCCAATAAACGTGCTTTTTCTTTAAATAACATACGGAATACCGTATCTTTATATTCCCTATTCACACATAACTTCATAACATTATATTCCTCATTTGTTCATTTAATATAAGTAACGTGAAATCAGATACTAAGTCAAATGAATGTTCTCATCTGTTATAAGAGAAATATAATAAAATACTATACGTTAGCATATCATACGTATAATAGAATTTCAATACAGTTTTCTATAATGCAAAAACCACCCAGTAGAGATTGTTTCAAATCTCCACCGAATGGCTTGTTTTACTTAATCTGTGTTCACAGATTGGTCACGGGGTGCGACACCCACTCTTATTCATCATATTCCGGCACATACCTCTTTGCAATCTCGCATATATGCTGCACCGTTTCCAGATCTTCTTCCAGTTCCTCCGCAATTGTTTCCGGTTCTTTTCCTTTCTTTAGCTTGCGGCAGATCTGACCGACCAGCTTAGACAACTCACCGCTTCCGTAACCTTCCTCATAACCCTCGTCGTGTATCGTCTGCTTATGCTGTTCTTCATCATACTCGAATATGGTCATCTTTACCACCTCCGCCTTATTCTGCAACAGGAACTCCTTCAATATATCATCCCTGATACAGTCATCCACCGCTTTGCTCACGGCATCACTTAACGTATCTCCGTTTGTCTGATATGTCCTTACACAATTAACATATTCCATGTACTCAAACAATGCCGGACACTTGCGAAGCAGTTCTTCATTATATCCCGGATTAATGTTCAACTGGGTAACCCGCAGTTCTAACGCAGGATCCTCTTCCGGTATCTCAAATGCCGTCGACAGATACAGTTCCCTCCGCTCCGGCTGCTCCTCCCTGCCATTATAAAATACCACAAATCTCGGTGTCGGCAGCTTCACCAGTCTTCTCGAATACAGATCTTTCTTAATCGTGTACTTCTCATACTGCTCGCACACGTACATCAGATCCCGGAACGGCAGGTTCGGATTCACCGTCGACTGATGTTCATACAATTGTATTCGCATATCAATCAGACAGGAAACATCATTCTTCATACTCATATAGATTGCATTCTCTAACGTTACTATCTCCAACGCTTCCAGATCATCATAATCTGTATCATTCACTGCATTGTATAGTTCCAACAACCGTGCTTTTTCTTTAAATAACATACGGAATACCGTATCTTTGTATTCCCTGTTCACATATGGTTTCATTCATTATACTCCTTTATCTGTTCATTCCCTGAGTATTGTTAAATCGAATGGCATCACAATATCTCCAAAGTATAATAAAAGACTCTCAATCATATGAGAATATAGTGAAATACTTGATAACATCATAGCATACGTATAATAGAATTTCAATGTACATTTTCCGCATAGTTTATAATACGATGTATCCGTAACCGTTTTCTACAATATAAAAACCACCCGGTAGAGATCTTTTTGAACCTCCACCAGGTGGTCTGTTTTACTTAATCTGTATTCACAGATTCGTCATGGGGTCTGGCACCCACTGAATTATTCAGCTGTATATGTTGCAGTAAATCCACCATAAGTGAATGTAAGTGTGTAGCCTTCTGGAATCTTATCTAATAAACCGAATGAAGCAACACCCTTATTGAAACTTACAACAATCTGGCTTGCGCCATCTACACTAACATAATTTGCTGTTACATCTTTACCTGTTTTGCTGCTAACAGAAATCTTTGCAATAGCCTGAGATACATTTGTCTTATCAATGTCTACGGTATTACCCTTAACATCAACATAAGAAACTGTAACATCCGTATCTTCTACAGATATATTAAATGCAACCGGATCATTTGGCTCAATCTTAACTTCACCTGTCTTAAATGTAGTTGCATATCCGTTACCATCACTTTCGATCTGTCCATAATATACTACCTTATCTCCAGCCTTGCTTGTTTCAATCTCAACCTTAGCAACACCATTTTCAAATTTAACTGGATAATTAACAGCCTTTCCAGATACACTATCATATATTGCTACTGCTTCATAAGACTCATTATATGTTCCAAGCTTCTGTCCATCGTACTGTGCAGTTAATGTTAATACTGCCTTAGTACCAGCCTTATATGAAGCCTTATCCAATGTCGCAACAATGCCCTTATCGCCTTCTGCAATATTGTTATTAACAGTGAATGCATATTTAACTGGTTCATTTGTGATGTACTTTCCGTCTAACTTCTTAAGATTCAACTGAATCTGCTGCGCACTAGCTTTAGAAGTTGCAGCCTTACCTGTAATTGTAACATAACCTGTTCCATCAGTGTTAATTACCGGTCTGCTTACAACAATATAATCTGTACTTGCATCATCCTGTAAAGTTGCACCTGCAACTTCCATTCTGTATGTTGCAGCATCTGTCCAAGCTTTACCATAAGCATCCTGAATCTCAAATTCAACTGTCGTTGTCTGTCCCACTAAAATAGTTTCCTTTGGAGCCTTAGTAATCTTAATCTTATTCGCTCCTCTAGGTGCTGTTACTTCTAATCCAAATGTAGTAGTAATCGGATCTTCATCCGTTGATCTTGCAGTTAATGTTGCTGTACCTTTATTTTTTACATTGATCGTATCCACAAGAAGATAATCTTCATTTGCACCATTCACATAGGTAACATCATCTGATGACAATTCTCCCTTAAATCCATTTACACCTATTGTGCCAAAACAATCGGCAAATGCTGCAGGAGTTACTGATCCAACGCCCATTGCATCACCATATTGATTCTTAAATGTTACTGGAATCTTAGCAACTTCTCCTGCAACAACACTAACTGTATTCTCAGCAGGGAAAACAACTTCTTTTGCATATGGTGCTGCTAAAATCTCAATCTCATATTCAGAGAGTTTATTATCCTTTGCCATAACTGTAACTGTAGCTTTACCAACAGCATTTGCTGGTACCTTTACAAGAATTGTACCCTCTTTGGTAATTACAGGTGCTTCACAAATATCTTCTTTTGAAGTTGTTGTTGTAATCTTACTCGTGTATGCTCCATTATAATATGCTTCTAAGTCAACTGCCCCACCTAAATTATCAGTAGCTTCATACGTTAACTCTACATTGAATTCCTTTGAATTCTGATAAACCTTATCTTCCTTTGTTCCAGTAATCTTGATGTTCTGTACAGCAAGATTCTTAACACCGATATTCTTTGTAACCCTAATCTTTGAATTAGATGTTAAATATGCAAAAACTGTAATATCATCTTGATCAGCTACTAACTTTGTATCCGCAGGATCCAAATTTGCATAAATATTACCTGTTCTATTTAAACGTCCTGTATAAACAGAATTCTGTGTATCTGTACTAGCTCTCTCACTAGTTATCTGCCATGTAAACTGATTTGCAGTCACATTCTGCATTACATCACCATACTGATCCTTTGCTTCAAAAAGAATCTTTGCATACGCATATGCAGGAACATAATCTGTCGGAATATCAATTGATGCAATTGTACGTGGTTCAACTTTATATGTTGCCTCTGCCTTATTGGTATTATACGCAACCTTCTCACCTGAAATAGTTACTGTATATGTTGCAACCTCATAATCAGACTTCTTTACTAACTCTACAGATTTTCCATCTGTAGCCCATTCTGTCTCAAATGCCGGTGCTTTATCAGAACCAATCTTCAAATCAATATTCAAATTCTCCTGATCAGCTTTGCTAAATGGCGCAGAGAATGTAACTTTCAAAGTGCCCGCATGTGATGCCTCAAACTTCTCAATCCCTGGTGCTTCATCACTGACAGTAACCGTACAAGATACGCTTGCATTTGTTCCCTTCACTACACCTGTAATAATTGCCTGGCCCTTGCTTACAGCAGTAATTATACCATCCTTAACAGTAGCAACAGATTCTTTACTTGATGTCCAATCAATTACATAACCTTCTTCTGCATCTGTTACGGTTGGCTTCAATGTCTTTGTCTCACCAACATATAAGGAAGCTGTCTTATCTTCGTCAGATAAAGTAATCTTTGCTGTCTTTAACGCTGTTACTGTAATAGCAATCGTAGCCGATGCTGAATTTCCATTCTTATCAGTTGCCGTAACTGTAATCGTAACTGGAGCCGGATTGTAATTTACACCTGTAACAACACCATCTTCATCTACAATCGCCACCTGTGTATTGCTTGACTTATATGTCACTGTTGCAATCTCAGCACCTTCAGACTCAGATTTAACTGACAACTTAGCCTGTCCACCTTTTTCTGTAATAGATGTTACATCAGCACTAACTGAAATCTTCTTTAATACAGCAGCAGGCTTCTCGTTTGTATTGTTGTTATTATTGTTATTTGGAGCCTGTGTGGTTGCTGCAGTGGTTGCTGCAGTGGTTGCTGCAGTGGTTGCCTGTGTGGTTGCTGCAGTGGTTGCCTGTGTGGTTGCTGCAGTTGTTGCCTGTGTAGTAGGCTCAGCAACCGTAACAACCATCTTCTTTGTTACTTTCTTATTCTTCTTATTCTTAGCCTTTGTTGTAACAGTGATAGTAGCTGTACCAGCCTTACCTGCTGTTAAATTAATTGTAGAAGCACCCTTTTTGGCTTTCTTCTTATTCTTAGGCTTAGCAGCAACCTTAGCTGCTACTACAGAAGAATCACTTGACTTTACAGTTACCTGTAAAAGATTCTTTGCTACTTTCTTGGTTGTCTTAACGTTCGCTTTGAATGATGTTGTCTCGCCGACATTCATTGTCTTGGCAGCAGGCACACCAGCTAAGCTCTTAACAACCTTGTTTGACGCTGCCTCAACATTAGTAGATGGAGTTACTGTAATCACAGAAACAGCCATTACGAATGTAAGAACAAGTGCCAAAGCACGTTTGAACTTTCTCGAGTACTTACTCATACTTCGTCCTCCTTAAAATGATATAATTTTCCCAAGCTTTCCCGAAACCCAGAAACGATTCCCCTAAAAGCTCGTTTTTTGCACAAATATGATAATTTATGCACTTCGTATATATAATACAGCATTTTTCGTAGAAAGTCAACGAATGAGACCCTTCTCAGAGCAACAACATTTTTCGCAATTCGTTACTTTTTACTATCATTTTTCCTTGTATTTACGTACTTTTTTTCACTGTTTGTACGGGTTGCACAATCAATTTTATTAGTTATACACAGTGAGTGAACCTTTCTTCACTTTATTTAGATTTTACAAATGTTTTCAAGAAATTTTATTTCATTTTTCCTTAAACAAAGCAAATGCAAAAAAGCCGCCATACGACCATTCTAATCGCATAGCGGCTACCATCGACATCCTATAATTGTTTCATTCTGAACTTGACATATAACTCAATCAGCTCTGCACAATTTTCTCTGCCCACTTTATCACTGTTGATAAACAAATCATAATTCGTTGGATTCGTCCAGTCCTTACCGGTATAATACTTGTAATAATCTGCACGGTATTTATCCGTCTTTGAGATCAGACGGTTTGCCTCTGCCTCTGACACACACATTTTATCCACGATCGATTTCACACAGGCAGCTCTTGGCGCATCAATATAGATCCGATACACATTATCAAAGTATTCCAACACATGATCCGCACACTTTCCGACAATGATACAGGACTGGCTGAGTGCCAATGACCGGATGATCTGTGCCTGCAGATTGAACAGATTGATATCGGATACGAAGTCCTTCTCACTTGGTGCAAGGATCGTCTTAGTCGGAATTCCTTTTAACATCTTGGCAAACAGGCTGCCCCGCAGTCTCTCATCCGTCTCATGGAACAATGCTTTATTGATTCCACTCGCATCCGATGCCATATCCAAGATCTCATTTTCATAACATGGGATTCCCATCTTCTTAGAGAGCTCTAACGCAATGGATTTACCACCGCTGCCGAAGCCTCTCGCAATCGTAATTACAAAATTGTCCATACTTCATTCCTCCTAGTCTCCCAGATATGCTTTACGAACCGCATCATCATGCAGCAGATCGTCTGCTTTACCGGATAATACAATGCTTCCGGTCTCTACAACATATCCTCTATCCGCAATCTGCAACGCAGCATTTGCATTCTGTTCTACTAACAATATGGTAGTGCCTTCATCCCGGATCGTCTTGATGATCTCAAAGATCTCCTGTACTACGATCGGAGCAAGTCCCATGGAAGGTTCATCCAACAACAGTAATTTCGGTTCTGCCATCAACGCCCTGCCAATTGCCAACATCTGCTGTTCACCACCGGACAGGGTTCCTGCAAGCTGACTTCTTCGTTCTCTGATTCTTGGAAAGTATTCAAACACTTTTTCCATGGTTGCCTTGATCGCCGCCTTATCTTTTCGAAGATACGCCCCTAACAGCAGATTCTCTTCACACGTCTGATCACCGAATACACGTCTTCCTTCCGGTACCTGACTGATCCCGGCTCCCACGATCTTATGTGGCGGTAATTTACTGATCACGGTATCATTATAGGTAATCGTTCCACTCTTAATATGATTCAGTCCACTGATGGCACGAAGGGTTGAAGTCTTACCGGCACCATTGGCTCCGATCAGCGTTACAATCTCGCCATCATTTACATCCAGACTAATTCCATGCAGGGCATGTATCGCTCCGTAATAGAGATCAATATTATCAATCTTTAACATAATTATGCCCCCTTTCCTAAGTACGCCTCGATTACCTTCGGATTCTTCTGAATCTCCTCCGGCACACCACTTGCGATGATCTCGCCAAATGATAATACGTAGATATATTCACACACATTCATAACCAGTTTCATATCATGTTCGATCAGCAAAACAGAGATCTTGAACTCTTCCTTGATCCAACGGATCATCTCCGTAAGCTCTGCCGTCTCCTGCGGATTCATTCCCGCTGCCGGCTCATCTAACAGTAGAAGCTTTGGCTTTGCCGCTAATGCTCTCGCAATCTCCAATCTTCTCTGCTCCCCATAAGGAAGATTCTTTGCCAATTCATCTGCCTTGTCATCTAACTTCATGATCTTCAGATATTCCATGGCCTCTTCTTTCATCTTTGCTTCTTCCTTCATCTGATGAGGACTATGAAAAATGCTTCCAAGCAACGTCGTCTTTGCCTGAAAATCAAAGCTTACCATTACATTCTGTAACACCGTCAGATCCTTGAACAACCGTATATTCTGGAATGTTCTGGCGATCCGCTTGGAGGTGATGTCATATGGTTTGATTCCATCAATTCGCTCGCCGTTGAAATCAATCTTACCACTCGTTGGCTTATATACTCCGGTTAACATATTAAATACTGTTGTCTTACCGGCACCATTTGGTCCGATCAAACCTACTAAGTTATTGTCACCAATCTGCATATTTACGGTATTTACGGCAGTCAGGCCGCCAAATTTGATGGTTAAATTCTTAACATTTAATAACTGTTCCATATTACTCACCCGCCTTTGCCGTCTTATCACCCTTATGCGTGATCTTTGCATATATTCTCTTGCACCAGTTTGCAATACCTTTGACCGTGATCTCTTTCGTACCAAGAATACCATTTGGACGGAAGATCATCAAAGCAACCAACATGATCGCATAGATCAGCATTCTGTTCTCCTTGAACACTTCACTAAGTCCCCGGAGGGATTCCGGAAGGAATACAAGAATCGCAGTACCAACTACTGTACCGGATACACTACCCATACCACCTAATACAACGTAGGTAATGAAGTCAAAGGACTTCGCATAGTTAAATGTTACCGGATCAATGAATGTATTGAAATGTGCATACAATCCACCGGCAAGTCCTGCCATTGCACTGCCTAACACAAAAGATATCATCTTATACTTCGTTGGATTGATACCCATTGCCTCTGCTGCAATATCATCCTCGCGGACTGACATGATCGCACGTCCCTTGGAGGAATGAATCAGATTCTTGATAATGGCAAAGCAAAGGGCTACACAGAAGAATATCGTCATCAGACTTGTTTTGACCGGGATACTTGTCATACCCCTCGCGCCACCGACATAGTCGATGTTCTGAATCACTACCTTGACAATCTCACCAAAACCCAAGGTACAGATTGCCAGGTAATCGCCTTTTAACCGCAGGATCGGGTAACCGATCAATGCTGCAAGAATGGCAGCCGCAAGAATACCGACTAACAACGATACTCCATATGGCATATTGAATTTCTGTGTCATGATCGCTGAACCATATGCACCGATCGACATGAATGCTGCATGTCCCATGGTAAGCTGACCGGTGTATCCCAAGATCAGATTAAGGCCAAATGCTGCGATCATGAAGATTCCAGCGGTCTTAACAACACGCAATGTATAACTGTCAAGAATGCCTCTCTGGATCAGAAGTAAGGCAATTCCATATATGGCAAACAGCACACCTATGATAATCGCATATTTGATATAAGTCTTCACGATCACGCTCTTATCAAATGCTGTATCTTTCATCTGTTCTTCCATAATAATCACCTACACTTTCTCTCTGACATTCTTGCCAAACAAACCTGCCGGCTTGATCAACAGAATTAAGATCAATACGGAAAATGATATCGCATCGGACAATCCGGAACTGATGTATACCTTGGATAATGTCTCAATAAGTCCCATGACAACACCACCAAACATCGCGCCCGGTATAATACCGATACCACCTAATACCGCTGCAACGAAGGACTTCAGACCAGGCATAACGCCCATTGCCGGTGTCAGCTTCGGATACAATAATCCAACCAATACACCTGCGGTTCCAGCCAATGCCGATCCAATACCGAAGGTAATGGAAATGATCCGGTTCGTATTGATTCCCATAAGTGCTGCTGCATCAGAATCATAAGAGGTTGCTCTCATGGCTCTTCCGACCTTGGTCTTCTTGACCATCAGCTGTAACAAAATACAAAGGGCAATCGTAGTAAGCACCGCAATGATCTGATAGTTACTGATAATAACACTTCCTACATTGTAGGACTTTAATGGGAACAACTCCGGAAATGACAAGGAGTTCGGACCTGCCAAGAGGTTTGTTTTCATCAGGTTCTGCAACAGCAGCTCCACACCCATTGTGGTAATAAACAAGGTAACCTTTGGCGAATTACGCAAAGGTTTATATGCAATCTTCTCAATCAACATACCAAGGATTGCACAGGCTAACATTGCAAATACCAACGTTCCGGAGAACCCGAACCGGAACACACATACTGCAAAATAACCGGCATACGCACCAAACATATAGATATCACAATGGGCAAAGTTGATCAGCTTGATAATTCCATATACCATTGTATATCCGATTGCTATGAGGGCATACACACTTCCCTGGCAAATACCATTTACAATCTGTTGTAATAATGTATCCATAGCCATCTCTCCTAACCGTCTAGAGTCCGGCAGGCAGACCATCTGATACTCACCACACGCTCCATCGCTGCTCTTATATCTTCCGAGCTGCTTCCATCCGGATATCCGGTGAATACAGATTCTGTCTGTGCCCGACTACCTGTTTATTTTATCTTGCTTCTTTGCTGGCTGCCACGCTATGGATGTTACTACAACCGTTGCGTCTCGCAGGCGCGGCTGCCTGGAGTTTGTCTTATTCCTCTGGTGAGATCTCTTCCACGAAGCTGAAGGAACCGTCTTTTACCTGGTTCACAACCACGCTCTTGATCGGATCACCATTCTCATCAAACTTGTAATTTGTGGTACCACATTTCTCATCTAAGCTATGTAACGCATCTTTCACTGCATCCGCATCCGTGCTTCCTGCTTTCTCAATCGCTGCCTTTGCAATGTATACGGCGTCGTAACCTAATACAGAGAAGGAACCTGGTTCTGCATCAAATTTCTCTTTATAATCTGCAACAAAATCTTTCAGGTTATCTGACTGAATCGATACATGGTCTGTAAAGTACATACCTTCTACTGCATCGCCACCGATCTCAACCAATGCTGGGTCGGAACATGAATCACTACTCATCAACTGCACATCTAATCCAATCTCAGATACCTGCTTTGCGATCAGACCAACTACATCATAATCATCCGGAAGATATAATACAGTTGCACCGGAATTCTTGATTTCTGTCAGATATGACTTGAAATCACTATCACCGGTATTGTATTTACCTTCATAAGCAATCTCACCGCCAAGTTCTTCAAATGTCTCCTTAAACTGACCGGAAATACCAACACAGTAATCTTTACCTACGTCATAAAGCATTGCTACCTTATCTGCTTTCAATGTATCCTTTACAAACTTTGCTGCTACTTTACCCTGCAATGGATCGATAAAGCAGGCACGGAAGATATAATCTCCACCCTCTGCTGTTACCTTTGCGTTGGTGGAACCAACGGATATCATGATCTTCTTGGCCTCATTTACAATCGGTGCCATTGCGATAGAACAGCTGCTTGCATAAGAACCAAGCACCATATCTACCTTATCCTGCTCTAACAGCTTGGTTACCGCATTCGGTGCGGTTGCCGGCTTATTCTCATCATCCTCAAATACTGCCTCAATCTGTTTGCCATCAATACCGCCTGCTGCATTGATCTCATCAATTGCCAACTGGCTACCATTCTTACAAGCGGCACCGATATTTGGTGCATTACCTGTTAACGGATACACAAATCCTAACTTAATGGTATCCCCACTGCTCGAGCTACTGCTGCTTCCACCGGATGATTCCGAAGTTGCTGCTTCCTCACTACATCCAACCATGGACATACACATTGCCATAACGGCCGCTACTGCTACTACTTTTTTGAATAATCTCTTCATAATGAATTCCTCCTTCTAACTTTGGGTCTTGGTACTAAATTCCATGAACGGGTTACTAAAATATAAGAAAGGCGTCACGCAATATTGCGTAACGCCTTTGTTATCACACTAGAATAGGTATTCTGTTATTTATATTGTTTGGCGATAATTGTTAATTCAAAAAACAATCTTTTTACTTCTATGCGTCTCGCCATATTATAATCATGTTATATAACTTTCTTGTCAATCACTGATCTGCAAGCAGCTCATGCTTGACTTCAAAAGTTGCATTCGCACTTATGCGATCATTTTGTCAACTTCCGTGAGAACTTCGTCTAGCATCGTCATAGCGGTGCGGAGTTCATCCTCCTTGATGATAAGCGGAGGCGCTACAATAATGATGTTCTCATGGGTATAAGTTGAGAATCCTTTTGCCTTCAACATGCCGCAGATCTTACCCATCAGGTTTTCCTTGTCAGCATTGTAACCAACAAGCGGCTCCTTGGTTGCTTTGTCTTTTACAAGCTCAACGGCTGAGAACAAACCTTTGTAACGAACATCACCAACACAGGCATGTTTCTCTTTCAGGTCTTCTTCAATCTCACCCAAGATCTTACCCATGGCTCTTACATTATCAAGAATGTGGTCTTCCTTATATACATCCAATGTTGCAACACCGGCTGCGCAGGAAAGTGGATGACCACTATATGTAAGTCCACAAAGTAATTTATGATCATCGAAATAATCGGCAATCTTCTTATCTACAATCACGCCGCCAAGTGGAGAATATCCACAGGTAACACCTTTAGCAAACGTAATGATATCCGGCTTAATGCCCCAATTCTGACAGGCAAATACTTCACCGGTTCTACACCAGCCCATCATAACCTCATCACAGATCATCATGATGCCGAATTCATCACACAGATCACGGATACCCTGCAGATATCCATCCGGAGGAATGATACATCCGTTACTACCGGTAATTGTCTCACACTCGATTGCTGCAATACTTTCCGGTCCTTCATAAATGATCTGCTCTCTCAACTTACCGATATAGAACTTTGTTGCTGCTGCATCATCTTCAAAATCAACTAACTCTCTATATACATAAGGATCAAAGAACTTGACATATCCCGGAATACCAGGCTCACAGTTAAAACGTCTCGGCTCACCGGTTAAGTTGCCTGCACCCATTGTAGAGCCATGATAAGAACGATAACGGGACATTACCTTATTTCTTCCTGTATATAATCTTGCAATCTTCAATGCATTCTCATTGGCATCAGCACCACCTAAGGTAAAGAATACCTTCTGCATATTGTCCGGTGCCAACTCAATAATCTTTCTTGCTAACTCCGACTTCACATCAACCGCATAACCCGGTCCGATAAATGGCAGCTTATGTGCCTGCTCTGCAATCGCATCCGCCACCTTCTGATTACCATAACCGATATTTAAGTTAACTAACTGGGAGCTCATATCATAATACTTCTTACCATCTGCATCATAGAAGTAAATGCCTTCTGCTTTTGTAACAACGGTTGGATCTAATGCTCCCTGTACTGACCAGGAATGAAGTACATGTTCTTTATCTAATTTCTTGATCTCTTCTTTTGACATCTCTCTCATAATACATATCTCCTTTACATCATTTCATTCTATATTAGTTATTACGAAGCACTCTGCTTTCTTATCATATGCCTCGTATTCATAAACAAGCCGTAATACCCTGCTCTCTTTACCATAATTCCTTATACATTCTCAGCACATCCTCTTTTGTGGTTGCCTTACGGGTATTTCCCGGACTTCCACTGGCGATCGCATCGTCTGCCATCTTATCCATGACCTTGAAAAATGCCTCCTTATCGACACCATATTCCGCCAATGTCGGAACCTCTAATGTCTCACAAAGTTCGATGATAGCTGTTAAGAACGCTTTCGCTGCTGTCTCATCATTCTCTTTCTCTGTCGCTACTCCGATCGCCCTTCCAAGATCCGCAAATCGTTCGTAGGTTCCGTCTAACGCAAATGTCAGACAAACCTTTAACAACATTGCATTGGATAATCCGTGTGGTACATGGAAGTTTGCACCGATCGGACGACTCATTCCATGAACTAAGGTAACGGAAGAGTTATTAATGACCACTCCTGCTTCTAATGCTGCAAGTATCATTTCTTCCCTTGCTTCCATATCTTCGCCATCGGCATAAGCTCTCGGAAGATATTTGAAGATCCGCTTGACGGCATCCATTGCAAATACATCGGTAAGAGGGGATGCCTTCTTAGAAGTATATCCCTCCACCGCATGGGTTAAGGCGTCTAATCCGGTTGCATTTGTTACACTCTTTGGAGAAGATACGGTAAATGACGCATCTACAATTGCAACATCCGGTATCAGCACCGTCCCCTTTAATAACATCTTAATGCTCGTCTTTGTATCGGTAATGATCGTAAACTGCGTTGCCTCCGAACCGGTTCCTGCCGTTGTCGGAATCGCAACCATCGGAGGGAGTGGATTCGTAATCTCTTTTCCCATGTAATCCGCTATCTTACCGGGGTTGGTGATCAATGCTCCGATTGCTTTCATGGAATCCATTGGACTTCCACCACCAATGGCAATGAGAAAATCACATCCATTTGCCTTATAGGCTTCCACACCACCGTCGATCATCACATCATCCGGTTCTCCGGTAATATCATCATAGACCGCCCAACCGATTCCAATCTCATCTAACAGATCCGTAACAATCTTGACATTGCCGATCCGGTTCATTACTTTACCACTCACAACCAATGCTTTTGTTCCTAATGTCCGAATCACCTCTTTGCTCTGTCCTAGAGCATCTGCTCCACTGATTACTTGTTTTGGCATGATAAACTTACTTGCCATCTGCATCACACTCCTTGTTACATTATGTGTTTCATCATCTTTTGATAATGTTTATGTCATTTATTGGGTAGATATTACAACCACATCACCATAATGTCAAGTATGTTTTGTCCTTTTTTAATTATGTTAAGTATATGTTTTTATTCACTTAACATTGCTAAGCAAACAAAAAGGCCGAAGGTTTATTTTCTAAATCACCTTCGACCTATTTACAGATTATAACCGCACTCCCACAAAATTTCAAGTAGGCAGGCACCGAATTTTTTTAACTTTTTTCCCCTAATCTCTTACTTTTCTTACTTTACAAGCAATATCAAGTTCTATATAATATACTCAAAAGTTGCCCAATCTTTATGTCAGATTGGTAATCTTATGCATATGTATTGCTTTTCTACTATGCATTATATATAGTAAAACGAATCATTTGCCAGCTTTCCATACATAGGATAACGTGCATTTGCCAAGGAGGGATATTATGAGAGTGAAACGAATCGAAGCCATTCAGGAATATATTATTAAGAACAAATCGGTATCCATGGAACAGTTATGCGAACAGTTCGGGGTATCCATGAATACCATACGACGGGATATTGATGCATTATGTACCAGAGGCAGTGTGATCAAAGTCTATGGTGGCGTTGTTGCCAACACGAATGTCACAACTACTCACGCTGAGACACTCCGCCCATTTCATGAGCGCAGTTCCAGCAATAATAATGAGAAATTATTAATATCCCAGAAGGCAGCTTCTTATGTACAGGAGGGTGATATCATTTTCTTAGATTCCGGAACTACCACCCTGAATATGATCCCTTACCTTGCTACTATTCCGAATCTGACTGTGATTACCTATAGTATTCCTGCTCTTGTAAAACTATTACAGTATGAAAATATCAAAGTCATTTCCCTGCCAGGTCTTTTGCTACGCGGTACGGAATCCCTTGTTGGTTCCTGCGGCGTCAATTATTTGTCTACATTTAATATGACCAAGGCTTTCATGGCATGTACCGGTATCTCCTTATCCCGCCAGGTCACAAATGCAACGTTTGAAGAATACGAAATCAAGCAGGCAGCGTTAGAACGAAGTGAACAACACTACCTGCTTGCCGACCATGACAAATTCGGAAATGCCGGTATTATGACATATGCCGACATTACACGCATGGACTATATTATTACAGACGAGGTTCCAGCCCCGGAATACACGGAGTATTTTGAGGAAAAGGGAATTGGGCTGGAGATCACTCACCCGAATCTGTCCGGCTTTAATTTATCAACGAAACTTTGATTACAACAGTCAAATAAGAGGAATTGACATACCTTGTCAACTCCGTTATAGTAATCTTAAACGAAGAAGTACAGTTGGAAAATATCACAGAACTACAACAGAAAGACATCCTGGAATTATTCAACCGTGCTTCAAAGAAGATATTTACACATTACCCGGAATATCAGAGGGAGGTGTCATCTATGACGGAGTTGAAGATTAAGACATTGTCAATGCAGTTGGCAGAAAAAGACGAACAATTGGCAGAACAGAAAGAACAATTGGCAGAAAAAGACGAACAATTGACAGCTT
Source organism: uncultured Lachnospiraceae bacterium (assembly GCA_902762905.1). Lineage (GTDB taxonomy): Bacteria > Bacillota > Clostridia > Lachnospirales > Lachnospiraceae > CAG-590. Next base: position 107,939 of record CACWQE010000015.1, read on the forward strand.
ATAAAGCAGAACTTGCCAATAAAAATGCGGAACTGATTGCATTAAAAAAACAATACGGATTATTATAGTTTCAGAAGCCCAAAATATTGTAAATGTACCCAGAAAATAATATACATACCGAATGGAAAGACTGGCAGGGGTGGTATATATCAATTGATAATATACCACCCCTGCCAGTCTTTTCATTTCCGCTGTTCGAGAGGATATATTTAGATAAGGTCTTTGATCTTCAGTGCTTTCTCCACACTGCCTTCCACCTTCAACTTACCGAGTGTGAAAGCTGCAATCGGATCTATCTTACCATCGACAATCTGAAATAACGTCTTGGCAGAACAGATAAACAAAGAATCCCGGTCATAATACTCATATGGTTCAATGAATAATGTGCCATCTTTCACTTCTGCATAGAAGGAACCAGCTCCCTCACCAGTAATATTAAACTGATATGCAAGATGTTCCTTCATCTTACTCACATCCGTATCTTTAAAACGATCTTTGAACTGCTGAAACACTTCTTCGTATGTCATAATCATATCCTCCTACATTGAGCACTTAGCGAGGTACTCTCGAGCTTAGTGCGAAAGTACACTTGGCCACTTAGTAAGGTCTTTCCGAACTTAGTGGACATAGTGTTTCCTTCATGCACTTAGCGAGGTTTTTTCGGGCTTAGTGCAAATTAATCAAAATATACAAATAGACTTATACTGCCTATCTGTCTATTATTATACACATTTTTTATATTTGTGCAAGTACAAAAGAACCCCAACGATCTGTCTCCAAATCGTTGGGGTTCTCATTACCTTCATGGATTGCTCCAATCCGTTCTATATACTGCTATCAGTCTCGATTATTTTACTTTAACAGCCTTAACCTTAGAAGCCTTACCTTCTACATCTGCACCAGCCTCATTCTTAACAACCGGAACAGCCTTGTAGTAATATTTCTTGCCCTTCTGGACACCCTTATCTGTAAACTTCTTACCGTTATTCTTAGCAATACCAGCTACTGTATATTTACCCTTCTTCTTGGTTGAACGGTAAATCTTAATGCAATCTGCACCAGCTACCTTCTTAACCTTCAAAGTAACTTTACCCTTAGAAGCCTTGATTGACTTAATCTTAACCTTAGCCTTGATTGGCTGAACTGCTGTTACAGAAGCACTACCAACCTTCTTCACACCTGCTGTTGTACCAGTAACGTTCTTGAAGTTGCCCTCACCATTCTTAGCAACTGCCTGTCCAAGATATTCTGCATTACTTGCCTTAGGACCTGTTACTGCTGTGTTATATACAAGCTGGGTTGTATACCGGGCAGCAATGGAAGCTGCGTTAAGAGGAACATACTCTTGATACTCATATGCATATGGTCTATCTGGATAAGATGGTATGGTCATATTCTCACGTTCTTCTGATGTGGCAGCCCAATATGCATCGTATTTTGCCTTATCCTCGTTATACTTAGCTAACGCAGCATTATATGCCTCTTCATTCACAATACTTACTGTTGCGTTATTATCTTTAGCATAATCATCTGCTGTCATAGCAGTAGCCATTACAGCTTCTACATAGTAAGTGTAATCTACACCTGCCTGCGGTCTGCCATCCTCTGGTGTGCTTAATACATTTGCATCTTCCACAACCGGATTATAAGAATAGCTCCACTCTGTTACATTTGCCTTGCCATCTGCACCTTTGACAGCTTTCTTAATTGACATACTTCCATCATCTGCAGAGTAGATATCACCAAAGTAATCTAAAATTGATGTCGAAGTAAAGGTATCATGTGCATATGCATAGTTCTGGTAATGATAAGAATTCTTTGCATTCAGCTTCTGACTCTCATCTAAATATTTACTATAATCAAAGTCTCCCTTTGACCAATCCCAAGCTGCATAATCTACCTTCTGCTGAGCAACACTTGCATCCACTGCTGCATTCCAAGCAGCAACATCCACTGCAACAGGTGTTGTTACACCAACATACTCTGTTACCTGTGAACCATGCTGAACTGCATAGGCACCGATATCCTTATTGTTCAATAAAGCTGATGTCTTCACTCTGTATACCTTATAGTAAGCTGCACCTGCAACAGGTGTCCAACTTACCTGAATACCGTTCGCAGTTGCGGTTGCTGTTACGCTTTCTACATTACCATTCTTCTTGGTTACATCAACTGTATATGCTGAACTGTTACCAGCTGCACTCACTGCTTTAATACGATATTTTGTTGTTGTAGATACGACAGAGCCATCTGTATCAGCAGCCACCTCTGCTGCTAATGTTGTCTTGGTTGCACTTGCAGGCAATGTCTGAACGGTAGTCCAATTGTACATCTTTGTTGCAGGATCGTACGCCTTCTTCTCTACAATATAGCTGATAGCTCCGTATACTTTCTCCCACTCAACTGTTGCATTACCATTTGCGTCTGTATAAGATACATTTACATCAATCTGTCCAAAGTTAAGAGATGCATCTACGCTTTCCTTAACATAAGCATCCTTATCACCTTTCACCTTCTTATCCTTGGCAATGACTGCACGTACTTCATATACATAATTTCTGTTCTTCTGAACTTTCTTATCAATGTACTTTTTCTTCTTAACCGTAGCAATCTTCTTGTAGGTTGCATATCCGTTATACTCACCCTTCTTTACCTCGGAAGAATAAGATGAAGTATCACGACGGTAGATCTCATACTTCTTAGCACCTTTGACTTTCTGCCATGTCAGAACCACCTTGTTCTTCTTGTTCACATTGGCAACTACATTCAAAGCACTACCTTTTGTTGTCGCTTCTACATAACCTTCTTTGCCGTAAGTAACAGCTCCGGTCTTTACATCCTTATAATATGGACGAACCTTATAAGAATACGTTGTCTTAGATACTAATCCCTTATCTGTATATACGTCAGAGGTAACTGTTGCAATCTGCTGATACTTCTTACCAACCTTGCGGTAGATCTCGTAACCGGTATTAATACTTCCAGAGTTCAAACTCAACTCGATAGATGTTGAAGTTACAGAAGTATATACACTAGCTTCATCTGATACAGTGATCTCTGCCGGTGCAGAAGCGATCCAGTACTCATCTGAATCCGGATACACCTTGTTCGGATCTGTAGATGCATAATATGCATCTTCTGCTGCCTGATATGCTGCTGCATCAAACAGGAATGCTACAATCTCTTTCTGTCCCGGTGTATAGGAAGAGCCATTAAATGTCGTCTGGTAACGCTCTGCGCTATCATATAAATCGTCATCATAATAAAATACTCTTCCATCTGAATATACAATTGTACCATTCTCATTCACAGTACTAGAACCATTCAATGGCTTTGTACGATCTCCCTTATCAAAGATCAATACTCTTGTCTTGAAAGATTCCTTAATATTACCATTTGCATCTTTTACCGGTGCCGGAACATCACTTATCTTCACCTTCCATGATGTTGCCACCTGACCATCTGCCACATTCTCTACACTTACCGTAGGAGCTGCGGTTACAAATGTCACACCACTCTTTGTCACTTCACTCTGTGACAATGCCTTATCTACCTTAGCAGCATCGACTGGAACAGATAAACCTGTTACCAATGCCATTGCTACCAATGCAGTAGAAACGCCTGTTGAAAAATTAAACTTTCTCATACCTTGTCCTCCTGTTATATTCTTCTAGAGGTATTACCCTCCGACTATCTCCATAATCGTATCACTTAGTAATATATACCAAAAGAAAGTATAACTTTTAGAACAGGTATTTTTCTAAATGTATTAGTGTTGATTTCGAGTCAATACATATAAAATCTTAAGAAATTTTTAGGAATTTTACATAAAGGATACACAAACGATACAGAAAGGACATTCTCCCTATTAGAAAAAGGGCATCATACAGATTGCTCTGTACAATGCCCCTTGTTCATCTACATTCACTCATATAGATTATTGATTATTTTGCTTTAACAGCCTTAACCTTAGAAGCCTTACCCTCGATATCTGCACCTGCTTCATTTGCATTCACAGCTACAACCTTATAGTAATACTTCTTACCAGACTTAACAGTCTTATCTTTGTACTTTGTCTTAGTAACATTTGCTACGCAAGTATATTTACCTTTCTTCTTTGTTGAACGGTAGATATTGTATGATGTAGCACCAGCTACCTTCTTAAATGAAATGCTTACAGTCTTCTTCTTAGGACTCTTAACGGCTTTTAACTTAGCCTTTCCAGAAGGTGCTGCTGAGTTTGTGTAAGTTACTGTGTTGACCTTCTTGACGCCAACACTAGTCGCAAATATAGAATCATTTACACTCAACTTGTTTTCCTCAATATCTGCAGACACTCCATATTGAGGCATTTCAATCTGAGTTGCCTCACAGCTATTTGGGTTAACTGAATACGCCAATGCACCATTTTGAAGTGCTTTTGTAACCCTAGTAACATTCGCATTACGATCTAGATCCGGGTGCTCTGCAAAATAAGAATCCACCGTATATACATTTGCTTGATATGCTACTACATAGTACTGATATGAAACTCCGTTTTCCGGTCCAACATACCGTGCTTCAAGATTAGTTACTTCCTGTGGTTGTGCGCATGCTTTAATCTCCGTTTTCAAACCTGTGGTCTCATCTACTTTAGAAGAATATACCTCCTTTGTGTATGATGTTACTACAGCCCCGGCATAATCTAATACAGACGTTGCAGTAATCCTATCCGTAGCATATGAATAATTCTGATAGTAGTATGTTTTTCCTTCTGTTAATGTCGTTAAGTGTTTCTCAACACAATCCTCTTTTGCTGCCTGCTTAGTTTTAATATTGTTATTATATGCCACCACATCAATAGGTGCTGCTAATGGCGCTACATTCACATAATTCGTCACAGGCTCTCCATTCTGTTCCAAATACTCTGGAGAAACATCCAAATACTTTGGAGAAACATATCCTGCATCTTTATTCTCTTTAAGTGAACCAGCTTTTACACGATACACTTTATAATATGATGCATTTTGAACAGGATCCCACGAAACCTGAATACCATTTGCAACCTTTGTTGCTGTTACACTATTAACACTTGCAAGCTGAGCCTCGACTGTAACTCCAATCGCATTTGAATATGTATTACCCTTTACAGCGCGAATTCTATATTGATCAGATGTAGAATATCCTGTATTTGCATATTCCTTGTCACCACTATAATATGTAGAAACTGTATAAGGTGTAACCTTTGCTGCTGGCAATGCTACAGATGTTGCCTTCTTACCTAAGGTTGTAAATACATCCCAATTACCAGTCTCGTTATTATATTTCTCTACAGAATAACCAGTTGCTCCTGCAACTCTGCTCCATTGAACAACTTTAGATCCATCTGCTTTGATATACGGATCACCTAATGCATAAATATTAAGAGAATCAAACTTTAATGAAATATTAACACTTTCTTCAACATCTAAAACTTTATCTTTCTTTTTACTGTCTTTCTTCTTCTCGCTATTTGATACAACTGCACGTACTTTATAATCATATGTCTCTCCTGCAATTGCTTTCTTATCAATAAACTTCTTCTTGCTTTTCTTGACAGTTTTAATTAGCTCATATCCTTCAAATCCATTTCCCTGTCCTTTTTTAGTAACAGTAGAATCAGATTTTCCTGTACTACGATAAATCTCATACTTTTTCGCAGATTTCACTTTCGTCCAAGTAAGGACAACATTCTTCTTTCCTTTTAACTGTACTTTCAGATTCAGCGCACTACCATTCGTTGTTGCGGAAACCTGTGTCTCTGCCCCCATTGTTTTCTCACCTGTACGGCTATTAACATAAAATGGACGAATTTTATATGTATATTTTGTCTTAGAAGTTAATCCTTTATCTGTATAGGTTGCTTTTGAAGTTGTTGCAATCTTAACGAATTTCTTACCAGCCTTACGATAGATTTCATAGCCAGAAGCTGCAGAATCCTCTTTCATATCTAATTGAACAGATGTTGCTGTTACACAAGTATCAATAGATACACCTCCAGTTATTGTAATTGTCACTGGAGCAGACGCCACGCTATAATAATCTTGTATATTTGGTGCATATACCGTAGCATCTCCAGGTTTTTTACTTTTCACATCTACAGCCTTATATGCTCTCCATGCTGCAGCATAGCCAGTGCTATCAAAATAAGTTGCTGTTACCTGATAGGTCCCCGGAGCAAAGTCAGAAGCGTCTAAAGTGTACTCCGATCCTTTTTCCAGTGCATAGCTACCGCTAAAATAGTCATATGCTATAGGTGTTATTGTTTCTTCCGTTACATATGCATATTGAGGAACTCCTTGTGGTGCATTTGTATATTTATATACACCTGTCTCAGGATCACTATAACCATACAATTCGTATTCTACATCATAGTAATAATATATGGTCCTTTCATCCTTAACCTTAGAGTCATAATATGTATACACATAATCTACTATTGGTTGACCAGTAGGAGTTATTGTGTATACCTGCTCATGGCTAATCACATCCCAATAACTATACTGTCCATAATAGTCAGAATTTTCATTGGATACCAAATAATATGATCTATCCAAATTTTTGTCATAATATTTCCAATAACATACTTTTTTACAGTCATTTTTTGTTATCGTACCAGTGATATAACTTCCTGTTAAAGATGCCTTCGGATCTGTCTTATACACATTAAAGTAAATCTTATTTCCATTGGAAACCTGTGGTGTACTAAATGTGTATCCCGTGACATGTTTGTCACTTGTGATCGTGTTCTTAAGACTTAATGCCGGTGCCGCGGGTGCTGCCTTTGCAGGCACTGCAACCATAACCGCCATGGCAGCAGCAAAAGCCGTGGTCAAAAGACCTTTGAATAAACTTTTTTTCTGCATATCTTACTCCTCCTAATTGTTGTTACTAACACCTATATTGTTAGATTAGCTCTAGAATAACACAAATAATTCCATTTTGCAACAGTATTACTTTTAGTTTTTGTGTATTTATAATAGTATTTCCTTCTTTTTTTATTCATAATATCAAGCAAAATAGAGTATAGAAAATATATTGAAACGCATACTTTATGTTTAAGAGAGGTATTTTTATGGAACTGAATTACAAAGTGATCGGAAACCGTATTCAGACAAGAAGAAAACAGAAAGGCTACACACAAGAACAGATGGCGGAAGCACTTGACTTTTCTGTGGGCTTTGTCAGCCAAGTAGAACGTGGTGTAACCAAGCTAAGTTTAGACAGCCTTGCCGATGTGGCAGAATTCTTGGAATGCAGTATTTCTTCTATTGCAGATGATACAGACCGCCAGGATTACAATTATTTCCAGACTGATTTTAATTCTTTATATGAATCCTTGTCCTATGATGATCAGCGGTTGTTCTTCTTCATGTTAGAAGTATATGCCAAGACCAAAAAACAACAGCAATAGTATTAGTTCTAGAACTAATACTATTGCTGTTACTTTTTATCTCTCTTATTTTCATAAAATATTCATACTCTTCTTTGTCTATTCCACCTTTTGCACTTATGCAGAAAAATCATATTTTTTCTTCAACGTCAATCCTTATCAATCTTCCACTTCTAACATATGAATCCATTTTACTCTGTTTTACATCCAAAACTGTAGCAAGCATATATTTTCAATACATTCACTCCCCTCTAGTGTGGTAAAATCAAAGTTGGATTTTTCAACAGTGTGGCAATAACCGGGGCATATTTAGATATTCCATAATCTTCAACAATACTGGTTATTCTAGCCCCAGCATCCTTTGATGAAGCACCACATAAGAAAACCCTTTCATTAGCAGTTCCATAATCCAATACAATAAAACGATCATGGAATATACCTCCAGTCTTTTTCATTGATATTTTTACGGATGGATATTCCTTGCAAAAATCCGTAAATTCTATGTTGTGAAGTTTATTATTTCCAACATTATCACTGAATAAAATAATATCTACTCCGGTTGGAGAATTCTTAAGGTGTACCAACGTTCTTAATCCAATATAATTATCAACAACATATATTGACGACTTTGCCTGCTTATAAATGGACTCATATACCTCATCTGCACTACTAAATTTTGCATTAAACATGAGCCATTTTTCATCATCATCTGAAACAAAGCTGTTCATCATATCAGCCAACTCAGATTTTGTTACAACATTCTTCAAGCCTTCTGCAACATCTGAAATCTGTTTTTCAAGAGATATCATATCTGAGTTGATTTTGTTAATTTCTATTCTGTTGTTAGCAGTCGCCATGCTTAACTGAAGTATTTCCCTCTGACCAATAAGATCTCGATTTTCTAAAATATAATCTTTCATTTTTTTAAAAGTCTTCACAAGTGTACGGCTTTGTTTAATTGCAAGCTCGCCGCGTAAAACGGTCATAAGCATATATACTCCCTGCTCTGTAAACACATAAGGTTTGTATTTTATATTTGAACCTCTTCCCATATTCAAGGTGAAATTTTTGCACCTTGAA